>JASJAW010000019.1 GCA_030066795.1 Dinoroseobacter sp. | reverse complement strand
AAACCCATGTCCTCGGCCACGCGGCGCGCATCGTGGATGTCTCGCCCGGCACAACACGCGCCTTTCTTGGCAAGCGCCGCGCCGTGGTCATAAAGCTGTAGCGTAACTCCCACGACGTCGTAGCCCTCGGAGGCCAGTTGCGCTGCGACCACCGAGCTGTCGACGCCCCCCGACATCGCCACGACCACCCGCGTGTCCGCGGGCGATTTGGCGAAACCAAGAGAGTTGAAAGCGTCGTCTTGGCCATGCGCAAGGGACGTCTTAGGGAGGGCCATGTCATTCTCCTGAAAGTCCGTCGAAATATAGGAAAATGCTTGGTGTTCTCAACCCCGTGATTTCACCGATGATTAAGGGGCTTTGGCGACAGTGAGTTATGCGACGGAAGAAATGGGGTGGACTATGTTCGTGAAACGGGAAAAGGGCCCGGTTTCAGTCAAATTGCCCGACGGGTCGATCATGACGCGTTCAGATTTGCCTGAGCCCACAACATCGCGATGGGTGGCGAGCCGAAAAGCCGCGGTGGTTAAAGGCGTTGCCAGCGGTTTGATCTCTAAAGAATACGCCTGTGAGTTGTACGGGATTTCAGAAGAGGAACTTGCATCCTGGTCGAGTGCGGTAAAAAAACACGGATTTAGAGCGCTCAAGACAACACGCCTTCAGGAGTATAGACAACTCTAGGTTGTTAATGCTAGTCTTTCGCAAGGTAACTGATGGTTAACCATTGTTCTTCACAGTGGCGGTTAACACCAGCGCCAAGCGGAGAGTTTTGATGCGAATCCTTCTGATAGAAGACGATCCCACAACCGCAAAAAGCATCGAAATGATGCTGATCCATGCCAATCTCAACGTCTATGTCACAGCGATGGGGGAAGAAGGCATCGATCTGGCCAAAATCTATGACTACGATCTGATCCTGCTTGACCTCGGGCTCCCGGACATGACCGGACACGAGGTGTTGCGCCAGATCCGACTGGCGCGAATTGAGACGCCAATTCTCATTCTGTCGGGTGCAGATACAACCGAAAGCAAGATCAAAGGGTTTGGTTTCGGCGCCGACGACTACCTGACCAAACCATTCCACCGGGAAGAATTGATTGCGCGGATTCACGCCATCATCCGCCGATCCAAGGGACATTCCCAATCGATCATTCAAACTGGAAGTATTGCGGTTAATCTTGACGCGAAAACAGTCGAAGCTGACGGCATGCAGGTGCACCTGACGGGGAAGGAGTACCAGATTCTCGAACTGCTCTCTCTGCGCAAGGGAACAACCCTGACAAAGGAAATGTTTCTCAACCACCTCTACGGCGGCATGGATGAGCCAGAACTCAAAATTATTGATGTTTTCATCTGCAAGCTCCGCAAGAAACTCAGCCAGGCAACTGGCGGAGACAATTACATCGAAACTGTTTGGGGGCGCGGGTATGTGCTGCGTGACCCCGAAGCATCCAGCCTAACGGCTGTACAAAGCGCGGCAAGTTAATCCGCACACTCCCCCTACGACGCTACACTCGAAACCATCACCACCGGGCCCTGGAAACAGGGCCCGGTCTTTTTTGCGTGCCCCACGTATGGACGTGCGGCCGGGGCCTGCTAAACCTGTTTCAGAAGACATGGGGGCTCAAAACGGTGCGGGGACAACCAGATCCAAAAACAGCTGAGGTGGCGGCCTTGTCGGCAAACGACGCAGCGTCTGAGCTCGCGCGCCTTGCCACCGTTCTGGCGACAGCAAACAGGGCGTATCATACCGAAGATACACCAGAGATTTCGGATGCGGAGTATGACGCACTAAAGCAACGCAATGCGGCAATCGAAGCGCGCTTTCCCGAACTGAAGCGGGATGACAGCCCTTCGGAGCAGGTCGGAGCTCCGGTGTTGGACGCGTTCGCGAAAGTCACCCATGCGCAGCGCATGATGTCGCTCGCAAATGCATTTGACGATGCCGATATTGCAGAATTTGAAGCGGGTATCCGGCGCTTCTTGGCGCTCGATGATGACGCGCCTCTGGCGTTCACTGCAGAGCCGAAGATCGACGGGCTGTCGTTGTCCCTGCGCTATGAAAAGGGCGTCCTTGTACAAGCTGCAACGCGAGGAGACGGGACGACCGGCGAGAATGTCACCGCGAATGCACGTACCATTTCCGATATTCCGGAAAGAATAGAGAGCGAGAAGGAAATCTTGGAGGTGCGGGGCGAGGTTTATATGAGCCATGCCGATTTCGCAGCCTTGAACACAGCGCAAGAGACATCCGGGAACAAACCCTTCGCCAACCCGCGAAATGCTGCGGCCGGGTCGCTGCGCCAACTGGACCCAGCGGTTACCAAGGCCCGGCCCCTTAGGTTTTTTGCCTATGCCTGGGGGGAATTGTCTGCACCTCTGGCCACCACGCAATACGATGCAATCCAGCGCCTGGGCACGCTGGGGTTCGAGGTGAATCCACTGACCAAGCGGTGCACCAGCCAGGACGACTTGGTCGCCCATTACCGCGCAATCGAGACCGACCGCGCCAACCTCGGCTACGACATTGATGGCGTGGTGTATAAAGTTGACGCGCTCGACCTGCAGCGCAGGCTTGGTTTCCGCTCCACCACACCGCGATGGGCGATTGCCCACAAGTTCCCCGCTGAAACGGCATGGACCACACTTGAGGCGATCGACATTCAGGTGGGCCGCACTGGAGCTCTGAGCCCAGTGGCGCGGTTGACGCCGGTCACCGTTGGCGGTGTCGTCGTGTCCAACGCCACACTGCACAACGAAGACTATATCGAGGGGCGCGACAGCAAGGGGGCGCCGATCCGCGAAGGCCGCGATATCCGGGTTGGGGACCGTGTGCAGGTTTATCGGGCCGGGGACGTAATCCCGAAGATCAAGGATGTGGACCTGTCGTATCGCAAAGCCGACTCGGTTCCGTTCAAGTTTCCCCAGGTTTGCCCCGAATGCGGATCGGCCGCGATCCGCGAAGAAGGAGACGCGGTACGCCGCTGCACCGGCGGCTTGATCTGTCCCGCGCAAGCGGTTGAAAAGATGAAACACTTCGTGTCTCGGGCCGCGTTTGACATCGAAGGTCTTGGCGCGAAGCAGGTCGAGGCGTTTTATCTGGATGATTGGATTGCGGAACCGGCCGACATCTTCACGCTCCGGGAGCGATATGGCACTGGCCTTCGGCAGCTCAAAAACCGCGAGGGCTGGGGAGAAAAAAGCGCCGACAACCTTTTCACCGCAATAGACGAGAAACGGGACATCGCTTTGTCCCGGTTTCTCTTCGCTTTGGGCATCCGCCATGTGGGCGAGGGCGCGTCCGGACTGCTCGCCACCCATTTCGGCACGATCGAGGCGCTTTTGTCCGCTGCCGACCGCGCTTCGGCTCTGGAAGGAGAGGCCTGGGAAGAGTTGCTCAACATCGACGGCGTGGGCGAGGTGATGGCGCGCTCGCTGGTCACGACGCTGACGCAACCAGCGGAGCGTGCCTCGATTGACCGTCTCTTGGAACAGGTCGCCCCTGCGCCAGCCGAGAAACCCGATGTGTCCGACAGCGCGGTTGCCGGAAAAACACTGGTCTTTACCGGCACGCTCGAGACCATGTCGCGTGCGGAAGCCAAAGCGACAGCAGAGGCGTTGGGCGCCAAGGTTGCTGGGTCCGTGTCAAAAAAGACCGATCTGGTGATTGCCGGGCCTGGTGCGGGATCGAAAGCCGCCAAAGCCGAAGCGCTCGGGATTGAAACCATCGATGAAGATGCGTGGCGGCAGTTGGCCGGACTGGACAGTCCATGAGCACGCGGCCAGCGGCGCTGTTTCCCCTTTTTGCAGATCCCGTCAGCTTGCCGGGGGTGGGGCCGAAAACAGCGCAACTGTTAGAGGGTATAGGTATCACCCGGCCGCGGGACCTTGTGCTGACACTGCCCCATACAGGGATCGCGCGAACCCGTGTCGATACGGTACAAAACGGACCCTTTCCATCGGTCATGACGGTAAAAGTCGAGATTTTGCGCCACGTGGCGCCGCGGGCGAAGGGGCGGCCGTACCGGGTAGAGGTGCGCGATGCCCAGACCGTCTTTTCGCTTATTTTTTTCCATTCGCGCAAAGACTTCCTGGAGAAGATTCTACCGGTAGGTGAGGAACGTGTCGTTTCCGGAAAGGTCGAGGTCTATGACGGAGTCGCACAAATGGCGCATCCTGATCACGTCGTCACATCTGAAGATGCAGAGGACCTTCCTGCGTTCGAGCCGGTTTATCCGCTGACAGCCGGCGTGGCGCAGAAAACCATGCAGAAGGCCGTTGGAGGCGCATTGGCACTGGTGACGGAAATGCCTGAGTGGATCGATCCGGAGCTTGTAAGGCGGGAAAGCTGGGCGGGGTTTAACAGGGCACTAGCAGAAGCGCACACGCCAAAAACACAAACGGACCTCAGCCCGGAAACCCGCGCCCGGCGCCGGCTCGCCTATGATGAGTTGTTTGCCCATCAGGTGACCCTTGCCTTGGCAAGGGCGCATCGCAGGCGGGCCCCCGGGCGTGAATTACGAGGCACCGGGATGTTAATCCGCCCGGTTCTGGACGCGCTTCCCTACACGCCCACAGGCGCCCAGCAGCGCGTCATCGCAGAGATCACTGAGGACCTTGCGGCGCCGCACAAAATGAACCGACTTCTTCAAGGCGATGTTGGCGCAGGCAAAACGCTGGTTGCCTTGGTGGCGATGTTGCTTGCAGTCGAGGCGGGATGTCAGGCGGCTTTAATGGCGCCAACCGAAATCCTTGCCCGTCAGCACCTCGAAAGCTTGCGCCCGCTGGCTGATCAGGCCGGCGTTGTGATTGAGGTGCTGACCGGGCGCGACAAGGGCAAGGAGCGCGCCGCGAAGTTGAAGGCCTTGAAGTCCGGGGACATTCACATCCTGCTTGGCACCCACGCACTCTTCCAAAAAGATGTCGAGTTTCAAGACCTTGGACTTGCGGTTATTGACGAACAACACCGTTTTGGTGTGCGGGAACGCATGGAGTTGGGGGCGAAAGGGGCGAGCGTCGATGTTCTTGTGATGACCGCCACACCGATACCGCGCAGTCTCGCTTTGGCGCAATATGGGGACATGGACGTCTCTCTGCTCGACGAGAAGCCTCCCGGGCGGACACCGGCCAAGACGGCATTGGCAGCGGCCAATCGCTTGGACGACGTACTTTCCCATCTGGACGGAGCGCTGGAGGAAGGTCGTCAGGCCTATTGGGTTTGCCCGCTGGTCGAAGAAAGCGAGACACAAGAGGCCACGGCGGCTGTCGAGCGGTTCAAGTCGCTGCGCGCCAGATTTGGTGAGAGCCGCGTTGCCCTTGTGCACGGGCAGATGCCGCCCACCGAAAAGGATGAGGCGATGGCGCGGTTTGTCTCGGGGGAGGCGCGATTGCTGGTTGCCACCACGGTGATCGAGGTCGGTGTGAACGTGCCAAATGCCTCGATCATGGTGATCGAAGGGGCGGAGAACTTCGGATTGGCGCAACTCCACCAATTGCGGGGCAGGGTTGGGCGTGGGGCTGCGCAGTCGACGTGTCTTCTGATGTATCGTCCGCCGCTGGGGGAGACCGCAAAGAAACGTCTGAGCCTGCTGCGGGAGACCGAGGACGGATTCAAACTCGCGGAAGCGGATTTGGCGATGCGGGGCGCGGGTGACCTGATTGGTACCGCGCAGTCCGGCCTCCCAAGGTTCCGTGTCGCCGATCCTGAACGGCAAGCTGGGTTGATGGCCACCGCTCAGCGCGATGCACGCATGGCATTGGAGCGTGACCCGAAGTTGGAAAGCCCGCGGGGGGAGGCAATCCGGACCCTTTTATGGCTTCTGAGCCAGGATGAAGCCATCCGTTTAATTTCAGTGGGTTAGGGGCGCGAATCTCACTTTGTTCACTTTTGTTCTCAAAAAGTTCTTTACTTTGGGTGATCAAAATGAGAACAAAAGGTCAACAACCGATGAATGGAGCTGACCATGCTGACCCGCATCAAGACAATCGTGACCCGGTCCCCGAACACACTGGCACAAGACGCCACCGGCGCCTTGGCGATTGTTCTGATCTTTGCTGGTATGCTCCAACTTCCTGGTTTGATGTGAGTATCTGCCTGCGGACCTTGACTACGTTCCTTGCCGGTCCCCACCGGTCCGCTGTCTCCGCTTGCCCGGCGGCCTGACAGCTCGAGACGCGCTCGTCTCCCGTACGTCATCCCCATTCCGTCCGCGCCTGACCGCCGCCCGGCTTGCCCGCCGGAGCGGCGGTTTTTTTACGTTTTGCACCAGAAAAAAACGGGTGAACTTACAAATTGTACAAATCGGCGAACTTGGTTTCGAGGTAGCCCAGCAATGGCTCCGCTGCTGGTGCGGTGCCCGTGGCGGCCTCGATCGTGTCGGTCGGGAGCCGCAACGCCCCGTGGACCTGCAACGCGTCGCGCAGCCAAGCGGTGACCGGTGTCGCGTCGCCTTGGGCGAGCGCGTCCTCCCAACCCGGCACCGACGTTTTCATCGCCTCAAACAGGCAACCGGCATAGAGGTTGCCAAGCGCGTAGGTCGGGAAATA
Source organism: Dinoroseobacter sp. (assembly GCA_030066795.1). Lineage (GTDB taxonomy): Bacteria > Pseudomonadota > Alphaproteobacteria > Rhodobacterales > Rhodobacteraceae > Dinoroseobacter. Next base: position 194,716 of record JASJAW010000019.1, on the reverse strand, counting down.
TCCAAAGAGCCCGACGGACCAGTGCACGTCTTGCAAGACACCATTTGAGGCTTTGTCGACGGCCACGCCAAAATCAGAGGCGAAGCGTGCATTCCACGCATCAGGCAAATCAACCACAGGCAGGTCACCGGACATCAGAGCGCGCTCCAGGTCGAAGCGCATCATGATGTGGAGATTGTATTGCACTTCATCTGCTTCCGTTCGGATGAAGCCTGGAGCGACACGGTTCACTGCGCGATAAAACGCATCTGGTCCATCGAGACCCATGTCACCGAAGGTTTCGGACATCCGCTCGTACAGCCATCCCGAGAAGGCCCTGGACCGGCCAAGTTGGTTCTCGTAGATCCGACTCTGGCTTTCATGCACGCCCATGGAGGCGCCGCGCCCGATGGCGGTCAACCGGTAGGCAGGATCAACGGCCTGCTCATAGGTGGCGTGCCCAACTTCGTGGATGGTCGAATAGAAACAGTTGAAGGGATCTGCGGGCGCAACACGCGTGGTGATCCGCACATCCGCACCGGATCCGGAGCTGAAAGGGTGCACGGCCAGGTCTATACGCCCGGTGTCCAGATCGTATCCGAACGCGAGCGCGAGTTTTCTGGACAGCTCCAGCTGTCCGGCCTCATCAAACGTTCCATTCAAGGCAGGCGCGTTATCGGCACCCAGAATTTGATCGCGTAGCGCGACCAGCCGCGGACGCATGACGTCGAACATTGCCGCCAGGTCGGCTTCGCTCGCACCTGGTTCGTAATCCTGCAACAGCGCGTCATAGAGCGCATCGCCATCGGCCAGCAGCGCGGCCTCCTCGCGTTTGAGGGCGACGACTTGCTCCAGGGTCGGCGCGAAGGCAGCGAAGTCATCCGCTGCGCGGGCCTCGGCCCAGATACCTTGAGCTCGGGAGGTCAAGGCGGCGAGTTCGGTTGCCAGACGCGCCGGAATGCGCACGTTTCGCGCGTAGGAGCGGGTGATTTCCCGAAGCTGGGCTTCTTCGGCGTCGGTCTCTGGATCAGCGGCGGCGAGCCAGTCGCCCAGCCGCGGATCGGTGCGGCGGGCGTGGAGAACGGCTTCCAGAGCCGCCATTTCCTCGGCCCGCTGCTCGCTCGCGCCACGCGGCATCATGGTTTCCTGGTCCCAGCCAAGGCGGCCCATGACTTGACCAAGCGCTTCCGTTTCACGTTGGAAGGCGAGAAGATCGGTCAGCGCGGTCATGCAGCGGCCCCTCGGATCGAAACGGTTTTGGGGTAGCGTGCAAGGAAGCGGGCCCTCAGGATTAGCACAATCAGGACAACGGCGCCGAACTGGTGTGCGATGGCCCATGTCCAGGGTGCGGCATTCATAACAGTGACGATGCCCAGAACGATCTGCCCAAAGAGCATCACGCCCATCCAGTCATACGCGCGCTGTGTAAGCGCATTGGGGGAGCGGCGCGAGACGACCCAGACTCCTATTGCCAGAAGGACCAGCACATAGCCCACCATGCGGTGAATGAACTGCACGGTGCCGGGATTTTCAAACAGGTTCCGCCAAACCGGTTCCAGATCCCACATATCCAGCGGCAGAAAGCCCCCAGCCATGAGCGGCCAGTCGGTGAAGGTGCGGCCCGCATCGATCCCGGCGACCAGCGCGCCGATGAGGATCTGGACAAAGCTCAGGTGCAACAGCCCGGTCGTCATCCCGAAGAGCTTCGGTTCCGCTGACCGGCGGGCTTGCATCATGTCGGCCTCGGTTCGCCCGAGTTGAAGGATATACCAGGCGAGCAGGGCAAGGATGAAAAACGCCAGCCCCAGATGGGTTGCCAGCCGGTAGGAGGCAACATCGAGCATGGTGCCGGTGAGGCCGGAGGACACCATCCACCAGCCGATAGCCCCCTGAAGCCCGCCAAGCGCGCCCAGCAGCAGCAGTTTTCCGGTCCAGCCGGGTGGGATCTTGCGGGTTACAAGGAACCCAAAGAAGCCGATGGCCCAGACAAGGCCGATCGCACGACCCAATTGCCGGTGGCCCCATTCCCACCAGTAGATGAACTGGAACTCGGCCAGCGTCATGCCCTGGTTCTGCAGCTGGTATTCCGGGATCTGGCGGTAGAGATCGAACTCACGCTGCCAGTCTTCCGCGCTTAAGGGTGGGATGGCGCCGGAGATCGGCGCCCAGACGGTGATCGAAAGGCCGCTATCGGTCAGGCGGGTCAGGCCACCGACTGCGATCATCAAGACAACCAGCGCGAAAAGGATCATCAACCAGACCCGCACGGCGCCGCGCGCGCCGGTGCGTTTGGCACGGTCGATGACGCCCGGGGCGGGGACGGCGGCCAGCTTGTCGTCGCTGTCGACCTCTTCAAAGATACTGCGCTTCTTGCTCATTTCTCACCTGTCGCGGTGTCGTGTTGTGCTTCGGAAGATGCCTCTCGTCCGCCGGGCATCCATCGGGCGAACTGACGCAGCATGCCGTGCATCATTTGCACATCCGCAAGTGTCATCGGCAGTCGGCCCAGCATGTTGCGAAGGTTGGTCTTCATATGGGGGACTTTCTCCGGCGGGTGGAAGAACCCGGCTTCGGTCAGGCGTTGTTCGAAATGGTCCCCGAGCTTCTCTTTCTCCAATCCGCTGGCAAAGCGCGTCTTGGCGAGGGCCACGACCTCGGCGGGTGTTTCGTCAATCTGGCGACGCCATTCATAGGCGACGAGCAACACGCATTGCGCGAGGTTGAGCGACGGGAAATCTGGGTTTACGGGCACGGCGATGATGGCATTGGCGGGCGCGATATCGTCGTTTTCCAGCCCCGCGCGTTCGGGCCCAAACAGGACGGCGACTCGCTGGCCCGAGGCGATCAGCTCGCGCGCCTCGGCCATGGCGCGTTCGGGCGTGACGACGGGTTTGGTCAGCTCCCGTGGGCGAGCGGTTGTGGCGTAAACGTAGTCCGCCTCACGCAGGGCAGACATCGTTGTGTCGTGGATCGTTGCGGCGTCCAACAGGCGCCCGGCCCCTGAAGCCAGCGCCACGGCGCGCTCGTTGGGCCAACCGTCGCGCGGTTCGGTAATGCGCATCCGGGTCAGTCCGAAATTGAACATGGCCCGTGCCGAGGCCCCGATGTTTTCGCCCATTTGCGGGCGCACAAGTACGAATGTTGGCTGGTCTGGGGGTGCAACGCTCATGCCACGTCTGATACGCGGGCCGCGACGGGGCTGCAAGCATCCGCGACGCAAGGCATTTTCAAGCCGGGGCAGGGGCGCTATAGCAGGCCTTAGACGAACGGAGCCCGACAATGGCCGACACCCCCGAGCAGCCGCAGCTTTACCTGATCACCCCGCCGGAGTTTGATCTGTTGGATTTTCCAGCGACCTTGGCGCGCGTGCTGGATGCGCGCGATATCGCATGCCTGAGATTAAGCATGGCGACGCGGGACGAGGACAAAATCGCCCGCGCGGCGGATGCCTGCCGAGAGGTGGCCCACGCGCGCGACGTGCCGATCGTGATCGACAGCCACTGGATGATGGTCGAACGCCACGGGCTCGATGGGGTGCATCTGAGCGACGGGGCGCGCTCTGTACGAAAGATGCGCAAGGAGTTCGGGCCAGACCCGGTTGTTGGTGCGTTCTGCGGGGCGTCCAGCCATGACGGGATGACAGCAGGAGAAGCTGGGGCGGATTATATCGCGTTCGGTCCGGTTTCAGCGGGGCTGACCGGGTCCGGGGAGACCGCCGAGGCGGATCTGTTCCAGTGGTGGTCGGAGATGATCGAGGTGCCGGTCGTCGCCGAGGGCGGCCTCACGCCGGAACTGGTCGAAACGCTCGCAGACAGGACCGATTTCTTCGGGATCGGGGAAGAGATCTGGGCAGACGACGATCCCGTTGGGGCTCTGAGCGCCCTTGTTGCGGCGCTGGATTAGACCTCGGGCGCCATCAACTCGACTTCCTCACCGTCCCGCACTGCCGTATAGAAACACACACGCCGATTGGTGTGGCAGGCGGCGCCGGTCTGGTTGACGATCACCAGAAGGCAATCGCGGTCACAATCGACCCGGAAGTCCACGAGTTCCTGCACATGGCCCGAGGTTTCGCCCTTCACCCAAAAGGCCTGCCGCGAGCGCGACCAATAGGTAACGCGCCGGGTTTCCAGCGTCTTCTCGATGGCTGCGGCATTCATCCAGGCCATCATCAGGACCTCATGGGTTTTTGCATCCTGCGCGATGGCCGGGATCAGACCTTGGTCGTTGAAGCGAAGGGTTGCAGGATCAAACGCCATGTGGAACTCCTATGGACAAGCGATGGCGCGGCCTATCTAAGGCAGGACAAGAGGAAACACCATGTCCGACACTGACCTGATCAAGCTTTATTCGCAGCGTATTCTCGCGCTGGCGGCCGAGATTCCGCATACAGACCGGCTACCTGCGCCAGATGCCACGGCGAAGAAGCGCTCTCCGCTTTGTGGATCAACCGTCACGGTTGATGTGAAGCTGGAGAACGGCAAGGTCGCTGAGTTTGGTCAGGATGTGAAAGCTTGTGCTCTGGGTCAGGCCGCAGCCAGTGTGCTGGGACAGGCCGTAATCGGGCGGACACGCGCCGAGGTGGAAACCGCGCGCGACCAGCTTAAGGCGATGCTGAAAACCGATGGCCCGGTGCCGGACGCGCCCTTTAACGGGCTGGAGGTCCTGTTGCCGGCCAAGGACTACAAAAACCGCCACGCGTCGATCCTGCTCGCGCTGGAAGCCACAGCCGCTGCGATGCAAGACGCCGAAGCTGCGCGCTGCGCTTAACCCAATTCAAGTCGGTAAGTATCCCGGGGAGCGCGAGGGGCTGGCCCCTCGCTCCTAGCGTTCCGGAATGAGTCCCCGCGGGCTGAACCTGAGCACCAGCAGCAGGAAAATCCCCATAACGAGAAACCGCATATAGATCGCGTTGTCGATCAGGTGCTGCTTCAGCGCGCTGCCGTCATCAAGACCGGCGGTCATCACGCTCATCAGCCATGTGCCCAGTGGCTCCACCTGCACGTAGAGGAACCACACGAGCATCCCGCCCAGGACCGCGCCCCAGTTGTTGCCGGACCCGCCCACGATCACCATTACCCAGATCAGGAAGGTGTAGCGCAGCGGCTGGTACGCACCGGGGTTCAAGAGCCCGTCCATTGTCGTCATCATTGCGCCCGCCAGGCCGCAGACCGCCGATCCGATGACGAAGATATGCAGGTGGCGTTTTTTGACGTCCTTGCCCATCGCCTCCGCTGCGGTTTCGTTGTCGCGGATCGCGCGCATCATGCGGCCCCACGGCGATTGCAGTGCCTTTTGCGCCAGCCACATCAGGATCAGCAGAACCAGCAAGAACAGGCCGGCATAGGCGAGTTTCACCGTCAGCGTACTCAGGCCGACCGGGTCCATACCCCACGCTTCGGCGCGAGCCAGAAAGCCGGGGTCTTCCTGCAGCTCGATCTCATAGGGCACAGGCCATGGGCGCGGCAGGCCGTTGACGTTTTTCACGCCGCGCGTGAGCCAGTCCTCGTTCCGGATCACGGCGAGGATGATTTCGGATATCCCCAGTGTCGCGATAGCAAGGTAGTCAGAACGCAGCCCAAGAGCTGTTTTGCCGACGATCCACGCCGCACCCGCCGCGAAAAGCGCGCCAATGGGCCATGCCAGCAGGATCGGCAGGCCCAGGCCGCCCAGATATCCCTCTCCGGCGGGGTTGACCGCCTCGATCGCATCGCGTGCCGGACCAAACAGCGCGCGGAAGATCATTGCTCCGATCACGAGGATCGCCAACACGATCAGCCCTCGGAAGCGTTGCGCCTTAAGGCGACGGAAGACCATGATCGCACCGATGATGGTGCCGACACCGACGGCCAGCGCGAAAATCATGCGCAGGCCGCCTTGTGCCCAGGCGTCGTTCACCGGCGGCATCGACACCAGCACGGCCGCGACGCCGCCAAGCGCCACGAACCCCATGATCCCAACGTTGAAGAGGCCCGCGTAGCCCCACTGCATGTTCACGCCAAGCGCCATGATCGCCGCGATCAGGCCAAAGTTCAGCAGGTTCAGGGCCGAGTCCCAGCTTTGCAGGACCCCCGTCGCGATGATCAAGAAGCCCATACAGGCGAACAGAAGCGGTGTGCGGGTGGCGTTGTTCATACCGCTTTCCCCCGGAAAATGCCGGTCGGTCGGACCAGAAGCACGATGATCAGGATGACGAAGCTGACGGCGAATTTATACTCGGTGCCCAAAAGCTGGACGAGGCCCTCGGGCGCCATTGTCTCGGGCACGAGATACGTCACAATCTTCTTCCAGGCGTAGGTCACCATCACCTCGGAATAGGCGATGATGAAGCCCCCCGCGATGGCGCCGAGCGGGTTGCCCAGCCCCCCAACGATGGCCGAGGCGAAAATCGGCAGCAGAAGCTGGAAGTAGGTAAAGGGGCGATAGGACTTGTCGAGCCCGTAGAGCGTCCCGGCGGTCACGGCGAGGGCGGCGACGATGATCCATGTCACCATGACCACACGTTCCGGGTTGATGCCCGACAAAAGTGCAAGGTCTTCATTGTCGGAAAACGCCCGCATGGATTTGCCGGTGCGGGTCTTGTTCAGGAACCAGAACAGGGCGGCCACGACAATGATCGCGGTCACAATCGTGATGCCCTGAGAGGTGCGGAAGGCGAGCCCCTCGGCCAATCCTGTCGCCTCGCGGAAGTCCCGCGCGGAGATGATGAAGCGTTCACCATCGGCAAAGCGTTGATCATCGGGGCCGATGATAAACCGCGTCAGCGCGTTATAGACAAACATCACCCCGAGCGAGGCGATCACGAAGATCACCGGTGCGGCCTTCTGTCTGCGGTAGAACCGATAGACCGCGCGGTCTGTTGCGATGAACAAAAGCGCCGTCAACGCAATGCCGATGGGCAGGGCCAGAAGAGCGGTGGGCAGGGGGCCAAAGCTGATCCCTGCCGCCTGGAGACCCCATGTGGTCAGGATCACAAACATCGTCCCCAGTGCCATCCCGTCGCCATGGGCGAAGTTGGAAAACCGCAGGATGCCATAAATCAGTGTGACCCCGAGCGCGCCAAGCGCGAGCTGGCTGCCATAGGCGGTCGCGGGGATGATGACGAAGTTGAGAAGCGCGACGAGGGCGTTGAGGAAATCCATGTCAGCCTCCCAGGAAGGATTTGCGGACTTCCGGATCGGCCAGCAGGGCCTTTCCGGTGTCGGTGTAGCGGTTGCGGCCCTGGACGAGGACGTAGCCCTTGTCCGCGATCTCCAGCGCCTGGCGGGCGTTCTGTTCGACCATGAGGATGGAGATGCCGGTGCGGGCGACCTCGATGATGCGGTCGAAGAGCTCGTCCATCACGATCGGGCTGACCCCGGCGGTGGGCTCGTCCAGCATCAGAACCTGCGGCTGGGTCATCAGCGCGCGGCCCACGGCGACTTGCTGGCGCTGGCCGCCGGACAGCTCTCCGGCAGGTTGACGGCGCTTGTCACGCAGGATCGGGAACAGCTCGTAAACCTGTTCCATCGTTTGGGAAATGTCGTCCCGTCGGATGAAGGCGCCCATCTCGAGGTTCTCCTCCACGGTCATGGAGGTGAAGATGTTGTTGGTTTGTGGCACGAAGCCCATGCCCTTGTTGACCCGGGCTTGCGGGGAGAGTGCCGTGATGTCCTCGCCATTCAGCCGCACCGAGCCAGTGTGGATGTTGAGCATGCCGAAGACGGCCTTCATCGCGGTGGATTTGCCGGCACCATTGGGGCCGACGATGACCGCAATCTCTCCTTTGTCGACGGAGATTGTGCAGTCGTGGAGAATATCCGCGCCACCATAGCCACCGGTCATCCCATCGCCGATCAGGAACGGACCGCCTGAGCCCACGTAATGGGACGGCCCGCTCTCGGGATGCGCCGGGGTGAGGGTCGGCATGTTGTCTGTACGAGTGATCGAAGCGTCCTTGTTGCCCCGGTCGGAATAGTCGCTCATGGCGCGCCTCTGGCGATGGTGTAGGGATGGGTCATGGCGTGCCTCAACTTGGGGTGCAAGTGCCGAGATACTGCATTGGCGTCAGCAGCTGCCCGGTGATGGCATTTTCGCTGTGCACGGCGAACCCATCCTCTGTCATGATGGTTGTGGTGGTCGTGCCGCCTGAGATGGTCTGTTCCAACACGGTGACAGCGCGATCCCCGATCAAGAGGGTGAAGCTGCTCAAATCGTTGCCGCCGATCCGCGCCACCGCGTTGGTCTCGGGGTTTACGCGGAAGCGGATGTCTTCGCCCGCATCCTGACAGGTGCGGTTCGGGTCGCAGACCCAGTCGAAAAAGCAGCGGAAAATGAACTCTTCAGCCTGCGCGGGTTGGGCCAGTACCAAGAGCAGGGGCAGCGCGAGCTTCATTCCGCGCTCACCTTGTCTTTGTTCTTCAGACCGGTACCCAGATAGGCCTCGATCACTTGCTCGTTTGCTTTGATCTCGGCCATGGTGCCTTCGGCGAGCTTCTTGCCTTCCGCCATGACGATCACCGGATCGCAGAGTTTGCCGATGAAATCCATGTCGTGTTCGATCACGCAGAAGGTGTAGCCACGTTCCTTGTTCAGCCGAATGATCGCGTCTGCGATGGTCATCAGGAGTGTGCGGTTCACGCCGGCGCCCACCTCGTCCAGAAACACGATCTTGGCATCGACCATCATGGTGCGGCCGAGTTCGAGCAACTTTTTCTGTCCGCCGGAGAGATTGCCAGCGAGCTCGTCCTTCAGGTGATCAATTGTAAGAAACTCAAGGACTTCGTCGGCCTTCTTCAACAGCTGGGCTTCTTCCTGCGCGATGCGTCCTTGCGCGAACCACGCGTTCCAGAGCGTCTCGCCCGACTGGCCGCCGGGAACCATCATCAGGTTTTCGCGAACTGTCATGGACGAAAACTCATGCGCGATCTGGAAAGTGCGCAGCAGGCCCTTGGCGAACAGTTCGTGGGGTTCGAGGCCGGTGATGTCCTCATCGCCCATGAATACCTTGCCCGAGGTAGGTTTAAGGTTGCCCGCGATCACATTGAAAAGAGTAGTTTTACCGGCGCCGTTGGGGCCAACCAGACCGGTGATTGACCCCTCGGCAATCTCCAGTGTCGTGCCGTCGACAGCCCGAAATCCACCAAAGTGCTTGTGCAGGTTTTCCACACGGATCATGTCTGCCCCCTAGCAAAAACAGCCCCGGATCGCACCGGGGCTGTTTTTTGATTTTAGTCGCGTTTTAGCGAATTTGCACGGTTTTGAATTCGCCGCCTTCAACGACGACTTGCCGATAGGTGCCACCGGACTCGCCGGGACCGATCAGTTCCACGCCAGTTGCGCCGGAAAAGTCGATGTCGCCACCATCCTTCAGAATCTGAAGCGCTTTCTCCAGATCGCCCGGGCCAATGGGCTCACCTGGCGCATTCGCCACCTCAAGGATCTTCGGCAGATAGTCAGCCGGAGCGCTGGACCCGGCTGCCTGCATCGCCAGCAGCATGACTGCCGCCGCGTCGAAGCTTTCACCTGCATAAGCAGAGGTCGGGTCAAACGCGTCGCCAACCATCTCGGCGAAAACGCCCGCGCCGTCACCCGCCGGGGCAGGGATCTGGCCGAAAGAGCCGTCGAGATCGGCGCCGAACGCGTCGGTAAGCGTGTCGGAGATCATGCCGTCAGGCAGGATGAACTTCTCAAACGAACCTGTGTCGAGTGCGGCCTGAATGATCCCCGCGCCACCGCCATCGGCGTAGCCTGCAACCACAAGCGCTTCGCCACCAGCCGATGCCAGTGCGCCGATCTCCGCAGAATAGTCGCCCTTGGCTTCATCATGCGGCGCGTTGATGGTCACTGTGCCGCCCGCGGCTTCAAACGCTGCCGCGAAGCTGTCGGCCAGGCCTTTGCCGTAGTCGTTGTTGGTGTAGGTCAGCGCCACGGTTTTGACGCCCTGTTCCATGATCACGTCGGTCATAACTTCACCCTGACGCGCATCAGACGGCGCCATGCGGAAGAACAGGCCGTTGTCCTCGATCGTCGACAAAGCGGGTGACGTGGCGGAAGGCGAGATTTGAACCATGCCATTGGGCACCGAGACGTTCGACACGATCGCACCGGTCGCACCCGAGCACATCGCGCCGATCAGGCCGTTGATCCCTTCTGCGGTGATCAGACGTTCCGCCGTAGCGGTCGCTGCACCAGCATCGACGCAGGTCGAGTCGCCGGATACCGAAGTGATCTTAGCTCCATCAAGGAACATCCCGGTTTCATTGATCTTTTCGATGGCGAACTTTGCGCCGGACTCCATCGGCGGGGCAAGGCTGTCGAGCGGGCCGGAGAAGCCGAGCGCAATTCCGAGTTTGACTTCATTGCCGTGACCAGCCGCGAACGCAGCGGAGGCAACACCGAGCGTCGCCACGGACGCCAGAAGCATCTTTTTCATTGTTTACTCCCTAATTGGAACGTGTGTCCGGCGCGCACGCTAGTGCGCTACGCACGGAAAGAAAAGGGCCTGTGCGCGTCATTGGTCCCCTTGGGGCACTTCCAGAGTGCCGGATGGCTCAAGGATGCGTGCGTGGTCTGGGATAGCGCTGCGCCGGGCCTATCTTTGAATAGGTACCTCAGTTCAGGAGACAGAACGCGATGCGTTTGCACACCCTTGCCGCATTATTCACCCTCGCAGCACTTACCCCAATAACCTCCTTGGCCGAGTCTGTGCAGACATCGGCTGGTCCGGCGCAACTCAACGCGGTGGTTAGCGGTCTGGAGGAACCGTGGGGCTTCGGGTTTCTGCCGGATAGGGGTCTGCTGATCACGGAACGTGGCGGCCGGTTGCTGCATGTCCGCTCCGACGGAACGAGCGGCGCGGTGGAAGGGCTACCGGACATAAAGGTGGGCGGGCAGGGTGGGCTGCTCGACGTCATGATCCCTGCCGATTTCGCGCAAAGCCGCGAGGTCTTCCTGAGCTTCTCGATACAGCAGCGCCGGGGCGCGGGCACTGGCCTTGCTGTTGGCCGGCTGAGCCGGGACGGAACGCGACTGGAAGAAACGAGGGTGATATTCGCAAGCGAAGCGGGAAGCCGGGGCGGTCGCCATTTCGGCTCCCGGATTGTCGAGGGCCGTGATGGCAAGCTTTATCTGACGATCGGGGATCGTGGTGATGAGGACAGCGCGCAGGATCTGAGAAACCAGAACGGCACCGTCGTGCGCCTGAACCGCGACGGCTCTGTGCCGTCAGACAACCCTTTTGTGGGACAGGCCAGCGCACAGCCCGAGATCTGGTCCTATGGTCATCGCAACCCGCAGGGCGCGACGCTCGATCTGAACGGCAATCTCTGGGTGGTCGAACATGGTGCGCGCGGGGGAGATGAAGTAAACCGAGTGCAGAAAGGCGCGAATTACGGTTGGCCCGTTATTGCCTTCGGGAAACACTATTCCGGTCGAAAGATCGGGGAGGGCACCGAGAAGGCCGGGATGGAGCAGCCGGAGCATTATTGGGATCCCTCCATCGCCCCGTCGGGCATGATGGTCTACTCGGGAGCGCTCTGGCCCGAATGGCGCGGCGATGTCTTTGTTGGCTCCCTCAAATTCGGTTACCTGTCGCGGCTTGATGGCACCACCTTTGCCGAAGAAGAGATCGAAGCAGACGCGACGGCGCGTACCCGTGACGTACGCGAAGGTCCCGACGGTGCGATTTGGTTTCTCAGCGTGGGCAACGGCGCGCTTTATCGTATGACGCCGGGCGACGGCGCCTAGACACTCAATCGCGTCGCATGGCTGCCGCGCTCGCGGTAGGGTGTCGTCTGGTATTGCGAGCGGTAGCATTTGGAAAAATGTGACGGCGAGGTGAAGCCGCAGGCCAGCGCTACATTGATGATGCTCATATCCGTCTGCATCAGCAGGTTACGCGCCTTCTGAAGCCGCAACTCCATGTAGTATCTCTTGGGGCTGCGGTTCAGATAGCGGCGGAAGAGCCGCTCCAGCTGCCGCGTGCTCATCCCGATATCGGTGGCCAGTACGGACGGGCTGATCGGCTCTTCCAGGTTGGCTTCCATCGTCTGGATGACCTGTGCAAGTTTCGGGTGCCGCACCCCGATGCGCGTCGGCACGGACAAGCGCTGGGTGTCCTGATCGGTGCGGATCGTTGTATAAATGAGCTGGTCAGCAACCGCATTTGCAAGCTCTTCGCCGTGATCATTGGCAATGATTGCAAGCATCAAATCGATCGAAGAGGTGCCGCCGGCAGTGGTATAGCGGTTGCCATCCATCACGAAGACAGACTTTGTCAGATCGACCTCGTCGAAGGCTTCAAGAAAACTGTCCTGGTTTTCCCAGTGGATCGTGGCCCGTTTGCCGTCAAGAAGCCCGGCCTGCGCCATCGTGTAGCTGGCCGTACATAAGCCGGCCGTGACGATGCCGCGACGCGCTTCTTTGCGCAGCCAGTTCAGCAGGGGTTTTGTTGTGGCGTCTGAAATGTCGAGACCGCCGCACAGCATCAGCGTGTCATCGCGGGTCAGATCCTCGAGCCCCATATCGAGTTTGAAACCAACCCCGGCGGAGCAATAGGCGATCTCTCCGCCTTCTCCGGCCAGCGTCCAGCTGTAGAGATCCTGTCCCGACATACGGTTTGCGATTCGCAAGGCTTCGACCGCTGACGAAAAGCAAAGCATCGTAAAATTGTGCATTAAAACAAAAACAAAGCGTTTGGGCTTGATGGTCTCAAGCGAATGTATCCGGACAGTGGGCGCTTCGTTCATTGTCTCTGTCATCTGGGCCGTGTTTGGTCTGGTTGGCACCCGGATGCGGTCACCGTGCGCGGCAGCTTTGCCGATTGCGGCTGTTTGCGCAATCATTGATCGCGCCTCATGGCGCGAAACCGCATTGGCAAGACGTTTCGGGTCGCGTAGAAGGCCGTGTATTTTGGCTTACAAACGAAGCGGAGAGACCCCATGACGCGGCCTTGGAGCAAGTCTGACTGGCGCACGAAGCCCCGGATTCAGATGCCTGACTATGTCGATGCAACGGCGCTAGCCGAAGTTGAGGCACGGCTCACGCAATATCCGCCGCTGGTCTTTGCAGGCGAGGCGCGGGCCCTGAAGGCGCAGTTGGGTGCTGTTTCGCGCGGCGAGGCGTTCTTGCTTCAGGGCGGGGACTGCGCCGAAAGCTTCGGCGAGTTCGGCGCGGACCTGATCCGCGACACGTTCAAGGTCATGCTGCAGATGGCGACGGTCCTCACTTACGGCGCGAAGGTGCCGGTGGTGAAAGTAGGTCGGATGGCCGGGCAGTTTGCCAAGCCCCGCTCGGCTGCGACTGAGGTTAAGGACGGTGTAGAATTGCCCAGCTACCGGGGCGACATCATCAACGAATTGGACTTCACGCCGGAAGCGCGCATCCCGAACCCGGACAAAATGCTGCGCGCCTACACGCAGGCAGCGGCGACGCTGAACTTGTTGCGCGCGTTCTCCAAGGGCGGCTTCGCGGATATTCACCAGGTCCATTCCTGGACGCTTGGGTTCACGGATCGCGACGAGTCGGAGAAGTATCGCACGATGGCGTCCCGGATTGCCGATGCGCTCGATTTCATGAACGCGGCGGGCTTGACGTCCGAGCAGAATATCGAACTGGCCACAGTGGATTTCTACACAAGCCACGAAGCCCTTCTTCTGGAATACGAAGAGGCGCTTTGCCGCTTGGATTCGACGTCCGGGAAATGGCTGGCGGGCTCCGGGCATATGATCTGGATCGGCGATCGCACGCGCCAGCCTGACGGGGCGCATGTGGCGTTCTGCGAAGGTGTGCAGAACCCGATCGGCCTGAAATGCGGTCCGTCCATTTCCAACGAGGATCTGAAGGTCCTGATCGACAAGCTCAACCCCGAGAACGAAGCCGGACGCCTGACGCTGATCGCACGCTTCGGAGCGGGCAATGTCGGCGAGCACCTGCCGCGCCTGATCCGCACGGTGCAGGAGATTGGCGCCAATGTGGTCTGGTCCTGCGATCCGATGCACGGCAACACCATCAAATCGGCTTCGGGGTACAAGACCCGCCCGTTCGAAAGCGTCCTGCGCGAAGTTCAGGAGTTCTTTGCAGTTCATAACGCGGAAGGCAGCCACCCGGGTGGCGTTCATTTCGAAATGACCGGCAAGGATGTGACCGAATGCACGGGCGGTGTCCGCGCCGTGACGGATGAAGATCTGTCAAGCCGCTACCACACCGCATGTGATCCGCGCCTCAACGCGTCTCAGGCGCTGGAGCTTGCCTTTCTTGTGGCCGAAGAGATCGAGCGTCATCGCGCCGGAACAGCACCTGTGCAGGCGGTCAGTTCCTGATCCAAACTACTTGACGACCCGCAAATGCGGCGCCTTGTCCGAACCTTCGGCAGGCGCCGTGTTTTTCGGAGACGTTTTTGAAGGTGCAGCGTAGTCTGTACGCGGTTCGGCGAACGCCATTTGTCTGGATCCCTCCATGCCATGGAGCGTCTCCGATTTTGGTAGATGCGGCTTTGGCAAGGGCGCCGGTGCAAAGCTGACTTTCTCCTTGCTGATATCGATATCAGTTTCGCGCGATGCGTCGATTTGAAAGCGATAGGGCGGGTTCGGGAGCGCACCTTGCGCGACAAGGCAGCCGAGGGCACGGGAGACGGACCCGGTATCGTCTATCAACGGTAGGGCCATCATCTCGGCGCGGATGGATTTGCGGCTACCCGTCCCTCGAGCTGAAAGCTCAAGCTCAAGCGCGCGCGGAGTGAGAAACATCGAGTTGATCAGGCTCGACAGTTTCTTTCTGTCACCTGGTTGAAACAGCGCTGAAAGCGGCATTCCCCGGACATCCATACCCATAAGATCCACAAGATGTCCGCCTGCGACACGCAAGCGGGATGTGCTTGGGGTCAAACGTTCCAGAACAAACGCGTAGGGCAGTGCGCCTTCTATGCGGCGCGGATCGATATCGGCGCGGGCCGGCAGGCCACCTTCCGGACACAGGTCCTGCCAATAGTCGAGCAGGTCGACGAGCACTTTACTGCGCTGCGTTGCTTTGCGCTTGTCCAAAGACATGATTTTGTCGTCCGTTTCATTCGCAAATTGCATAATCTCGTCCACCACTCGCATTTTCTCACTGCGCTCAGGCGCGAAAGCCTGAGAGTTCGAGTTCACGCTGTGGTCAAACGATGTTAACCGTTAGGCGTGAAATCCTTACCTGGACGTTAACATGCCAGACTTAGCGAAAATTGCAGCGGGAAATGTTACCAATGGTTAACCCCGCTTTGCGGTCGATGACGGGCTATGCCACGAGAACCGGCAGCCATGAAACCTGGACCTGGACCTGGGAGCTTCGGTCTGTAAATGCCCGTGGCATCGACATAAAACTGCGCGTGCCCGATTGGGTTACCGGGTTGGAACCCGAGGCGCGCAAGCGCGTTTCCGCGGCTTTGGAACGAGGCAATGTCAGCGGTGGCTTACGCCTTGGCAGATCCGGCGACGCCGCTGGACTGGTTAACGAAACTGCGCTGGCGGCCCTTCTGCACAGTGTGGCCCATGTGACCAATGCAGCCAAGGCGGCAGGCGTGGCGTTAGATGCGCCCTCGGCACTAGACCTGCTGGGCGCGCGTGGCGTGGCGGAAGCCGATCAGGCTGGTCCGGTCGAGATAGCCGCGCTGAAGACGGTACTCTTAGATGACCTGTCCGAGACGCTGGCTGCGTTTCTCGAAAGCCGTACCTCTGAGGGCGCGGCTTTGGAAACCATTCTCAGCGGTCAGTTGGACAAACTGACCGGTTCGGTCGATCAGGCCGCGGACCTCGCCGTGCAACGCGCAGAGACCGGCGCGGCGCGCCTGAAGACTCAGTTGACCAATTTGCTAGAGGCGGCTGAGGAAGTCGCGCCAGACCCGCAACGTCTTGCGCAAGAACTTGCACTTCTGGCGGTAAAGGGAGATGTCACCGAAGAAATCGATCGCTTGCGTGCACATATTTCGGCAGCAAGGGGCCTGTTAGAAAAAGGCGGGCCGATCGGTCGGCGGCTGGATTTTCTGTGCCAGGAGTTCAATCGCGAAGCCAACACGCTGTGCTCTAAGTCGCAAGATACTGACCTGACCGCAGTCGGGCTGGAGATCAAGGTCACCATCGACCAGATGCGGGAGCAGGTCCAAAACCTCGAATAGCGCCGCAGGTCGCGATGGTTGCCCTTTGGCGCGCCAGCGCCTAAGCCTGAGCCGGAGCGAGGAGGCGCGATCCATGACCACCACAGCCAGTCCGCGACGTGGGCTTCTCATTATCCTGTCATCGCCCTCCGGAGCAGGGAAATCCACGCTTGCACGGCGGTTGATGGAATGGGACCCGACGCTCTCGTTTTCAGTGTCAGCGACAACCCGGACTGCGCGCCCGGGCGAAGTGGACGGGGATCACTACCATTTCATCTCGGAAGCGGAGTTCAAGCAGCTTGTCGCGGAGAGCGGCATGCTGGAGCACGCGCATGTGTTCGGGAATTTCTATGGCAGCCCTTTGAAACCCGTGAAGGAGGCCATTGAGGCGGGCCGCGATGTGTTGTTCGACATCGATTGGCAAGGCGCTCAGCAGATCCGCAACTCGGACCTTGGCAAGCATACGCTTTCGGTGTTCATTCTGCCGCCCTCCATCGAAGAATTGAAACGTCGTCTTGTCTCGCGCGGGCAAGATACTGAAGACACCATTTCCAAGCGGATGCAGAAGAGCTGGGACGAGATCAGCCATTGGGACGGGTATGACTATGTGCTGGTGAACGACGATATCGACGCGACGGAAGAACAACTGAAAACAATTGTAAGCGCGGAACGCATGCGCCGGGCGCAACAGCCTGGACTGCAGTCACATGTGCGCGGATTACACTTGGAGTTTGAGGAGGGCAGCAAATGATCTATGCGCTGGACGGCGTTGCACCATCATTCCCGGAGAATGGCGATTACTGGGTCGCTCCTGATGCCAATCTGATCGGGAAGATCGTGCTGGAAGAGGCGGCATCGGTTTGGTTCGGCAGTACGCTTCGGGGGGATAACGAGGAAATTCGCGTCGGCGCGGGATCGAATATTCAGGAAAACTGTGTCTTGCACACCGACATGGGCTACCCGCTGACG
The DNA here is from genome assembly GCA_030066795.1 of Dinoroseobacter sp. Taxonomy (GTDB): domain Bacteria; phylum Pseudomonadota; class Alphaproteobacteria; order Rhodobacterales; family Rhodobacteraceae; genus Dinoroseobacter. The sequence continues at coordinate 177,660 of JASJAW010000019.1, read as the reverse complement.
ATTGGAGCCAATTGCACCATCGGGCACAAGGCGATGCTGCACGGCTGCACGATTGGGGATGGCGCGCTTATTGGTATGGGCGCAACGATCTTGAACGGTGCAAAGATCGGGGCAGGGTGCCTGATTGGCGCCGGTGCTTTGATTACGGAAGGCAAAGAAATACCCGAAGGTAGTCTGGTGATGGGCACACCGGGCAAAGTCGTCCGAGCATTGGATGACGTGGCCCGTGCTGGCCTGCTGAAGTCTGCCGAGGGATATCAGAACAATATGCGGCGTTTCCGGCGCGGGTTGGCTGAGGTGTAACGCTCAATGCGGGGCATTGGAGCGGTCTGGAACACTCAAAGTAATGCACAGGCCGGGGGCCGTGTCTCGCAACTCGCGTTCCACTACGGCCGGGGACGGCAGGTGCGATGCCAGAACAACCAACTCCCCTGTGTAGCCAGCACAGTAGAGCGCCTCGGCGACATCCAATGCGTCAAATGTCCAGCTGACGAGCGGAGTAACAACGACCGTCGGGCGCACCTTGTCCAGCAGCGTATCGTCGACGTCGACCAGTGTCGCGGTCTGGATTTCTTCATCAAAGCAAGTATCAGAGACAACCAGTACACGGCTGGCCGAAATATTATCCCGGCGAATCCTGTGCGCAAAGTTGGCAATGGACTGTTCCATCGGCCGCATAACTACATTTCCCCAACCAGCGCCGGCTTGGTGGGAGCCGGCAACTGTTCCTAAACTCATGCGTCAGAGACGAGTTTTGTACGCCATGCACCGATTGTCTACCCGCTTAGATCGAAAAATAGGCATATCAATACAATTTTTACGTGCTTACACGCAGTTGCCCAAATCTTGGTCGAAAGATGGATGACACCGAGTTGATTGAAATCATAAATGCCCTGCCAATCGCAGCGTTTGGCGTGGATACAAATGCTCGGATACGGGCCCCCAACGCGGCGGCGCAGGACCTGTTCGGGTCAGACATCGAGAATCGAAATTACATCACCGTGCTCCGCCAGCCTTCGCTTGTCACGGCCATCGAAACTTGTGCGCGGGACGGAAAAAAGGTGAAGGCCAAGTACACAGTTACCCGCGAAACGTTCGAACGTATCTACGAGGCTTCGGTCACACAGCTCCGGCGCACCGGAATGGTACTTGTCTGTTTGGAAGACAAAACGCCAATGCTGGAAGCGGGCATGATGCGCAGAGATTTTGTCGCGAATGTCAGTCATGAGTTGCGCACGCCTCTGACGGCACTTCTGGGCTTTATTGACACGCTGCAAGGGCCTGCGCGCGGCGATCAGGCGGCTATAGAACGCTTCACCGCGATGATGGCGCGCGAGGCGCATCGTATGAACAGGCTTGTTGCCGACTTGTTGTCCTTGAGCAGGGTGGAGTTTTCCGAGCGTCAGTTGCCCGACACGCGTGTGCGCCTTGTCGACGTACTGCATGCCGCGCAGTCATCAATCGCTGATCCTGCGGAACGCGATCGAATTCACCTCAATCTCGGTTCAGCGGAGCAGGGCGAGGCCGAGGTGGTCGGCGACGTCGACCAGTTACGGCAGGTCTTTAACAATCTTTTTGAGAACGCGATCAAGTATGGGCGGCCTGATACAGCGGTGGAGGTTCATCTTAGTGAGGGCGAAAGTGACATTTATCTGAGGTGTCCGTTCTACCGCATCGAGGTCCGCGACCAAGGGGAGGGAATCGCGGTGCACCAGATCCCACGGCTTACAGAGCGATTCTATCGGGTCGACGACCATAGATCGCGCGAACTGGGAGGGACTGGCCTCGGCCTGGCCATCGTAAAACACATCGTTCAACGCCATCGTGGACGTCTCGATGTGACGAGCCAAAAAGGTGTAGGATCCTGTTTTGCCGTCGTTTTACGAAAACCATAAGCAGTTTGCTCGGATAGCGATTTTCGCTTTACGCAAGGTCACCGAGCGCTGTCATAAAAGAGTTACAAAAGTTTAACAAAAGCATCGCAACAGGCCCTTAGGCAGACCGTGCGCGTCGCACTCGGCGCAGCTTATAATAACACCTCAGGAGAGACCCCTTATGTCTTTTGCTAAGCTCGCCGCATCCGCGGCTGCACTTGCTGTAGTTTCCGCATCGGCCGCATCTGCACGTGACCAGGTACAAGTTGCAGGTTCGTCGACCGTGCTGCCCTACGCGTCGATTGTTGCCGAAGCCTTTGGCGAGAATTTTGACTTCCCGACACCGGTCGTTGAGTCAGGCGGCTCTTCCGCGGGCCTGAAGCGGTTCTGCGAAGGTGTTGGCGAAAACACCATCGACATTGCAAACGCGTCCCGCGCAATCCGTGAAAAAGAAATCGCCGCCTGTGCGGAAGCGGGTGTGACCGATATCATCGAAGTCCGCATCGGTTATGACGGCATCGTTTTCGCCTCCGACATCAACGGCAACTCCTTCGAGTTCACGCCGGTTGACTGGTACAAAGCGCTGGCGGCGGAGCATTTCATTGACGGCGAACTGGTCGCCAACGAATTCACCACATGGGATCAGGTGAACCCGGCATTTGCGGCTCAGAACATTCAAGCCTTCGTGCCAGGCACCAAGCACGGCACCCGTGAAGTCTTCGAAGAAAAAGTGATCCTGCAGGGGTGTGAAGACGGTGGCTTCTTCCAGGCAATGCTCGACGCGGGTGTTGACGAAGATACAGCGGAAGAGAAGTGCATGGCGCTTCGCACCGATGGTCGCTCGGTCGATATCGACGGAGACTACACCGAAACCCTTGCACGTATCGACGCCGACAAAGACGGCATCGGCGTGTTCGGTCTGGCGTTCTATGAGAACAACACCGACAAGCTGCAGGTTGCGACAATGAACGGTGTGGTTCCGACCACCGAAGCCATCTCCACCGGTGAGTACCCGGTGTCTCGTCCGCTCTACTTCTACATCAAGAAGGCGCATATCGGCGTGATCCCGGGTCTGCAGGAGTTCGCTGAGTTCTTCGTAGCCGATGAGATTGCAGGGCCCGATGGACCGCTGGCCGCTTATGGTCTCGTCTCCGACCCGGAACTGTCCAGCACACAGGACATGGTCGCATCCGGCCAGGCGATGTAAGCCATCATATCAAGCGATAGTGGAGGGGGCTCTCAGGCCCCCTTCAGTCACGTCTACACACCTGGAACGGGGGCCTCATGCCAGTCCTTTGGCTTGTAATCGCAGTGCTGCTGCTGGCAGCCGCGGGATACGTCGCCGGTCGACAACGCGCGTTAACCTCAGCGGGGAACGATCCACGCGACCTGCATTCTCTTCCCTCGTACTACGGTAGCCACGTCTTCATCAAGACCGCCGTTCCGGCGCTGATCGCGATGATGCTCTGGCTATTGGTGCAACCTCTCGTCATCGAAAGCCGGATCAGCAACGTCATTCCCGACACCGCAATTTCTGCAGACACAACCCGATCACTGGTCATGGCAGATGTGCGCCGCGTCGCAGAAGGGCTCAACCTTGCCGTAAATCAGGGTGCAATGTCGGCCGAAGACGCCGCGCGCGTGCGTGCTGACACAACGGATGTGCGCGAGCGCCTTGGTGAAGTCGGCATTGCGCTTGGATCCGACGTGGAGCCTTATGTCTTGCAAGCCGCGCAGAGCTATCGCGCTCTCAGCGCCGCGATGTCGACCTGGATGACCCTGTTTGTGGCAGCGCTGGCCATCGCGGGGTGTGCGATCGGGCTCATGCGGACCCGTAAGGACTTCCGAGCGCGCAACGTGGTCGAGGCCGCCATTCTGGCGCTTCTGATGCTGGCCTCCACGATCGCGATCCTGACGACGCTCGGCATCATTTTGTCGATGCTCTTCGAGACGCGGAATTTCTTCCAGCAGTACCCCTGGCATGACTTCTTCTTCGGACTGACCTGGTCGCCAAGTTTCTCTGGCCGGGGCGGGGCATCCCAGCTTGGCATCGTGCCCTTGCTTTGGGGCACGCTTTACATCAGTTTCATCGCGCTTCTGGTTGCGGTGCCTATTGGTCTCTTCGCGGCCATCTACATGTCCGAATACGCAAGCCCGAAGGCTCGCGCGGTCGCAAAGCCATTGATCGAAATCCTCGCTGGCATCCCGACCATCGTGTACGGCTTGTTCGCCCTTATCACTGTTGGCCCTTTGCTGAGAGATTACTTTGCCCAGCCCATGGGGCTTGGCGAAAGTGCGTCCTCGGTCATGACTGCCGGAATTGTGATGGGGATAATGTTGATCCCCTTCGTCAGCTCCCTGTCTGACGACATCATAAATGCGGTTCCACAGGCCATGCGGGACGGATCGCTCGGTCTTGGCGCCACGCAATCCGAAACCATCAAGCAGGTAATCGTACCGGCCGCACTGCCGGGGATCGTTGGGGCGATCCTGCTCGCGGCCTCCCGCGCGATTGGGGAGACGATGATCGTCGTGCTTGGGGCAGGGGCCGCGGCCAAGCTAGACCTTAATCCGTTTGAGGCGATGACAACGGTCACCGTAAAGATCGTGAGCCAGCTGACCGGGGACACCGACTTCGCAAGTGCCGAGACGCTCGTCGCCTTCGCGCTTGGCCTGACCCTGTTTGTGATCACCCTGGGGCTCAATGTCCTTGCCCTCTACATCGTCCGGAAATACCGGGAGCAGTACGAATGACCGACGCGAGCATTGCGGGCGCCGCGCCCGAGCCGAAAAAATCGTCGCTTCTCGTGCAAGACGCGCGCACGAGGAAACGCAACGCCGCCGAGGCTCGGTTTCGGATGTATGGTCTGGGCGCGGTCTGCACCGGCATTCTTGCGCTGGTGCTGCTGCTGGCGTCCATCCTGTCAAACGGCCTGAGTTCTTTCCAGCAAACCTACATCACTCTTGAGGTTGCCCTCCCGGCCGACAAGCTGGACAAGAATGGCAATCGCGACCGCGCCGAAATGGCAAAAGTGTCGACCTTCGGGTATCAGCCGCTGATTGCCGCTGCGATGGAGCAGAAGATGACCGCGCGCGGTATCTCGGTCGAAGGCCTGAGCGCCAAGGACGCCGCAGGATTGGTCTCGAAGGAAGCGCCTGCACAGCTGCGCAACTTTGTACTCGCCAATCCAGACGTGCTCGATACCACCCGGACGTTCGAGTTCCTCGCAAGCGGCCGGGTCGACGGCTACTACAAGGGGCGCGTGAGCATGGAGACCGCGCAGCTCGACAAGAACATCTCGCCCGAGCAGCTGCAACTGGCCGATATTCTGCTGGAGGAAGGTACGCTTGAGACGCGCTTCAACTGGCGCTTCTTCACGGCTCCCGATGCGTCGGGCCAGCGTCCTGAAGCTGCCGGTCTTGGCGTCGCAATCCTTGGGTCGTTCTATATGATGCTGGTGGTTCTGTGTCTGGCTCTTCCGATCGGCGTAGCGACCTCGATCTACCTTGAAGAGTTTGCGCCAAAGAACCGCATCACCGACCTGATCGAAGTGAATATCTCAAACCTTGCTGCGGTGCCCTCGATCGTCTTCGGGATACTGGGCCTTGCGATCTTCATCAATTTCGCGGGCTTGCCGCAATCGGCGCCGATCGTGGGTGGGCTTGTGCTGACCTTGATGACATTGCCGACGATCATCATCTCGACGCGGGCATCTTTGAAATCGGTCCCGCCGTCGATCCGTGACGCGGCCCTTGGTGTCGGGGCCTCAAAAATGCAGTCGGTCTTTCATCATGTCTTGCCCTTGGCCGCGCCTGGCATTCTGACGGGCACCATTATCGGCCTGGCGCAGGCTTTGGGGGAGACCGCTCCGCTGCTGCTGATTGGGATGGTGGCATTTGTCCGCGAATATCCGGCCGCGCCACCCGAGGGGTTCTTCGACCCGGCCTCCGCGCTGCCTGTACAGATCTACAACTGGACTCAACGCTCGGACCCGGCCTTTGTGGAACGGGCATCCGGGGCGATCATTGTGCTGCTGGCTTTCTTGCTGGTCATGAACGCGATTGCCATCCTGCTGCGCCGCAAGTTTGAGCGCCGCTGGTAAACGGGGTAGGAATTAGAACAATGAACGATATGCGCTTTACGGAGAGGGCCGTGGTGGAAGACAAGAAAATCGCGGCCAAAGGCGTGCAGGTCTACTACGGCAGCAACCACGCTATCAAAGATGTCAACGTCGACATCCTGGACAAGACGGTGACGGCGTTCATCGGGCCTTCGGGCTGTGGCAAGTCCACGTTCCTGCGTTGCATTAACCGCATGAACGACACCATCGATATCGCGCGGGTCGAAGGGGACATTCTGCTGGACGGCGAAGATATCTATGACGCCAAGGTCGATCCGGTACAGCTGCGCGCCAAGGTGGGCATGGTGTTCCAGAAGCCCAACCCGTTCCCGAAATCGATCTATGACAATGTGGCCTACGGACCGCGCATTCACGGCCTGGCTCGTACCAAGGCCGATCTGGACGAGATCGTGGAAAAGTCTTTGCGGCGTGCCGCGCTTTGGGACGAGGCGAAGGACCGTCTCGAACAGCCGGGCACCGGGCTGTCCGGTGGTCAGCAACAGCGTCTGTGCATCGCGCGCGCTGTCGCAACCAGCCCTGAGGTGCTGCTCATGGACGAGCCATGTTCAGCGCTGGACCCCATTGCAACTGCCCAGGTTGAGGAGCTTATCGACGAATTGCGCGAGCGGTTCTCCGTGGTAATTGTCACCCACTCTATGCAGCAGGCGGCGCGGGTCAGTCAGCGCACAGCCTTTTTCCATCTTGGAGAACTGGTTGAGTATGGCGAAACCGGGCAGATTTTTACCAATCCGGAAGACCCTCGCACAGAAAGCTACATTACAGGACGCATAGGATAATGGTGATCGACAACGCACATATTGCTTCGGCCTTCGACCGAGATCTTGAAGCGATCCAGGCGCTGATCATGAAGATGGGCGGAATGGTCGAGGAGCAGATATCCGACGCTGCAAAAGCGCTGGAAAACCGCGACGAGGAACTGGCTGAAACGGTCCGTTTGCGCGACAACCAGATTGACGATCTGGAAGCCAAGATCAACGAAGAGGCTGCAAGGGTTATCGCACTTCGGGCCCCCACTGCGGGTGATCTGCGGGTCGTGCTGACCGTTATCAAAATGAGCAGCAACCTCGAACGTATTGGCGACTATGCAAAAAATATGGCCAAGCGCTCGTCCGTACTGCTTCAGCTTCAGGAAATCGATAACGCGTTCGCTGCGCTGCGCCGTATGTCGCGGGATGTCGAAAGCATGCTGCGCGACGCGCTTGACGCCTATATGAAGCTGGACGTTGAGATGTCCGAGAGCGTGATCCTGCGCGACAAAGAAGTCGACCAGATGTACAACGCGCTCTTTCGCGAGTTCCTGACCCACATGATGGAAGACCCCCGCAGCATCACCGCCTGCATGCATCTGCACTTCATCGCTAAAAATATCGAACGCATGGGCGACCATGTTACCTCGATCTCCGAACAGGTTATTTACATGGTCTCCGGCGAAATGCCCGATGAAGACCGCCCCAAGGGCGACCGGACGAGTGTCGCAATCGGAGAGTAATGACATGAGCCGGAAGGAACAGCCCTCGGTGCTTTTGGTCGAAGACGAACCGGCACAGCGCGAGGTTCTGTCCTATAACCTCGAAGCGGAAGGCTTCCGGGTCGCGCAGGCAGAGAACGGTGACGAAGCGCTGTTGCTTGTGGAAGAGGAAACGCCGGACATTATCGTGCTGGATTGGATGCTGCCGGCGGTGTCGGGCATTGAGGTCTGCCGCAGGCTGAAAACCAGTCCCGAGACCCGCTCGATCCCGATCATCATGCTATCGGCGCGGTCGGAAGAGGTTGACCGGGTCCGCGGGCTCGAAACAGGCGCAGACGACTACGTGGTTAAGCCCTATTCGGTGATTGAGCTAATGGCCAGGGTGCGAGCGCAATTGCGCCGGGTCCGCCCGTCGACTGTTGGACAGCAGCTTGTCTACGACGATATCCTGCTCGACGCGGAAAGCCACCGGGTATTCCGGGACGAGCAGGCCCTGAAACTGGGCCCGACCGAGTTTCGGCTTCTGGCTACCTTCATGGAAAAGCCCGGGCGCGTTTGGTCGCGAGAGCAACTGCTGGACCGGGTCTGGGGGCGCGACATCTACGTTGATACGCGTACCGTGGATGTCCATATCGGACGCTTGCGCAAAGCGCTCTGCCAACACGGAGGCAACGACCCAGTGCGTACCGTACGCGGGGCAGGGTACTCACTGGGCTAATGCGTAGCCAAGTTGGCGGCGGGCATGCGCCCGCGCCAGGGCTTAAACTGGCTTGGCCGGTATGTACCCGAGATTGTCCATGAACAGGTCGTCTTTTCCTGCGGCGCTGGACGCATCATAGAGCGTGCGCAGCTTGGCATCCCATTCGGCTTTACGCTTTTGCCAGTCGTCATAGATGCTCTTCCATGCGTAAGCGAGAGCAAGCGCAAACACTGCAGGTACCAGTCGTCCTCCTAGCCCGGCGAGCACGCGCAGGGCACCGAGCCGCCCGTGACGCCGCACGAGGCGGGCCCACAATCCCGGACGCGCCAGAACGCGTTTGATCAGGACCATCAAGCTGGTGACCAAGACCGTGAGTTCCGTGGTATCCCACAAACCGTCGAGGAAGACGGTCCATTCGTCTTCGTCTTCGAATTCGTCAAGCAGGAAGTCGAGCCCGATTATCGCCAAAACGGCCTTGCCGATCTGCGTATTGCGGTCACGATCCCTTTCAAGCAGGGTACGCGCCTTCAGGATTTTCAAAGCCTCCAGCTGCGTATCGCCTATCTCGAAAACCGGACCTTCCTCGTCCAGTGGCAACTCGCGGTACTCGCGCAGCCGTGTGGGTAAACGCATGCCATAGGCGCGTTCTGCCTGCAGTTCGGCCAAAGGACTGTCTGCCGTCGCAGCTATCGCTTCCCGGACCATTTCTGACAGCGCATTCAGCATCAGATCATCCGTGTCCTCCTGCAGATCCTCCACCGTCAACGAGGACATCAGTGGCACCAAGGCAGTGTAGAGCGCGCGGGCCGAGGCAGCGTCGGCCTCGCCGATCTTAGACGGCACGGGGAAATCGAAGCGGGAGGCAAAGGCGTCCAAACCCTCATCTGTAAGGGCTGTTTCAAGCCGTTCACCATGGACAGTTCTCCGCGTAGGAGGGGAGCTCAGGACATCTCCGTGACGTTCGGATACGATGGCCATAATGGCGGCGCTTGCGTCTGCAAAACTGCCATCTTTGAATTCGTCACTCGCACGGTCGAGCGCCGCGAAGGTTTCGGACGCACGCAACATTGGATCGCGAACTGCCGATGAGATATCGCCAAGGTCGTCCAGATCCTTTTGTGCCTTGTCCAGCTTTTTCTGAGCGTCCTCACGAACCTTTTCCAACACCTTGCGCATTTCACGCTTGAGTTCACCTGTATATGAACCGTCCGTCTCAAGCTCTCTGAGTGCGCGGTCAGCGTCCCGGACTTCGCGCCGCGCCGCATTGCGCGCGCGCCTTGCCTCGCGCCGCTTACGTCTCAGGGTTTCTTCGGCAAATTCGGCCGCATCGTCAATAATCCGCTTTCCGGCTCTGCATACAATTCCCATGGGGTCCTCCCTTCATTCAGAGTTCAAAAAAACACATGTGATGTCTGGGAAAGATACGGTGCGACCATACACGAAGGCGCGTTACCGCGCGAATCTCTGCGAGCATATGGGACCACGTGCGCTCCGGAACACAGGGGCAGGGGGCGCACCACGTCCAGACACAACGCCGTTCTGTGTCCGGAATTTTCTTTGCAGATGCCGGGGCTTGTGCATACTTCCAACCAACCCCCACGCCCGTTGAAGGAGCCCCCCGAATGAAACAGATCCTTGCCGCAAGCGCCTTGGCCTTCGTTCTTGCTGGTTCGCCTCACGCCAGCGAAGAAAGCAAAACGTGGGATGCCTCTCCTGAAGCTAAGCAATTTGTCAAAGACACGATTGTATTGGGAATGCTCGCAAGTCCCTATGGCACCGGGTGGACCGAATACGAACAGCTCCACACGTACTTTCAGCGGGCCCGGGATAACGGGATCACCGGGCATGAGATGACCCTGGCCGCTGCCGACATGTCATTTGAGACCCTGCTGGAGCAGCACTATCATTTCCGTGCCGCCATGGCGCAACAGCCAGAAAACTATCTTATCGTAAACGAAACCCGTGACATCGAAGCGGCGCATATCCAGGGCAAGACCGCGGTGATCTGGAACAGTCAGACCGCGACAATCCTGAATGGTGATCTGAAAAAGATGGCGCTGCTCAAGGACATGGGCGTCAAGAGCATGATCCTTGCCTACAACGACATTTTTCGGACAGGGTCAGGGCAACTCGCGGCCTATAACGGCCGCGATATCGGTCTGACGCCATGGGGCAAGTCCGTGATCGATGAAATGGTGCGCTTCGGTATCCTGCTGGACCTAAGTCACACGGGCTCCAAGACCGCGAATGACGCCATGGACTACATGGATGAAAACTACCCGGGCGTACCGTATGTGTATACGCATTCGGTTCCGGCAGGGCTCTATGCGAATGAGCCCAATCGTACAGCACGCGGGTGCTACAGGGCGATTCCAGATGATGAAGCCATCCGAGCGGCCAATTCCGGTGGATATGTTTCGCCCACCTTCACCGAGTGGATGATGGATGGCATCTGGCCAGAGGATATCTCGCCTGAACAGGCGGCGGATATGATTGACTACTACGTGAAGCTGGTGGGCGTGGACCATGTCGGCATTGCGACCGACGACATGTTCTCGACCGAGTTGGTTGTGGATTTCGCTACCGCGAATGCAACGATGTAGGATGATGGCGGCTACATGATCGATGCCTTCAACCGTGGCGCGACCGGCAACGGGGAGCTGGCAAAAATCCTTGCTGCAATCACCGACGATCTCTGGGCGCGCGGCTATACCAACGAGGATCTTGCCAAGATCTACGGTGGCAACAAGATGAGGGTCTTTGCACAGGTCTGGGAAGGCAAGCCGCCGGAGGTTTTTCTTCAAGAGTACCCGGAGCGGCTTCGCATGCGGCGCGAGATGGAAGAGTTCTTTTTTTCGCGGTAGCGTCCGGATCTGCCGGGCAGGTAACGGGAAACGACTATCCAAACATCGTGCGCAGGTCGACGGAGCTGCGGTGACCCAGATCACCGAGATGATGCTCCAGAAACTGCGAGGCCGCTGCGCGACCTGCCGCCTTCAGTTGCGCCAGCACGGCCGGGTTCGGAACGAGCTTCGTGGCAACTGAAAGTTGGTTCATCAGAGCGTCATCCGCAATCATGTGAATGAACACATCCTTCATACTGCCCTGGGTCAGCGAGCCGTCTTCCAAGAGCCTGTGCACGAAATCAATTGCGCGCAATTCGCGTAAGAGCGAGCTGTTGAAGCTGATCTCGTTGATGCGATTTTGAATGTCGCGGCCGGAGGTGGGCATCTCCTCCCGGTGCAGGGGGTTAATATTAATGATCACCACGTCGTTGGGCAAAGCGGGATCATAGAGCGGGAACAGCGCGGGGTTGCCGGTATAGCCCCCGTCCCAATAGGGTTCCAGGCGATCCGTGCTCGGGTCGTGTATTTCGATGGCGCGGAACAGGGTCGGCAAACAGGCTGACGCCATGATCGCGTCGACGGTGATATCATCGCGCGTGAACACGCGAATTTTGCCCGACCGCACATTCGTCGCGCAAATATGGAACGCTGGTCCGCTTTCGCAGCAGATATCGTCGAATTCAAACTTGCTGACGATGCGCTCAAGCGGGTTGGTCTCGGCGAAGGGGGTGTCATAGGGGCTGACAACCTGGCTGAGCCGTTCGCCCATAGCGTAGAGCGGCGAGTTTTCGATCGTCTTCGAGATCAGCGATGGTGGGAACAGGCTCAGCCAAGGCTCCATTCGAGGATCGGTGAGGGCACCGACCTGTTCCCAGAGCGTTTCAAGGTGATCGCGCGCTTTCTCGGCCGTGCCGCCCTTTGACAAACCAGACTTTATGGCAGCGCCGTTCAGCGCGCCCGCGGACGTGCCCGAGATTCCCGCGATCTCGATCTCGGGCTCTTCCAGCAAACGGTCGAGCACACCCCAAGTGTAGGCGCCATGCGCACCGCCGCCCTGAAGCGCGAGGTTGATCTTCTTCTTGGCCATTCGCGCGTTACAGGGCCGTCCAGCCACCATCGACGCTGATCGTGGTGCCGGTGATCTGCGCCGCCGCGTCTGAGCACAGGAACACGCACGTGCCCCCCAGCTGCTCAACAGTAGCGAACTCGCGGGAGGGTTGGCGTTCCAGCATGACCTTCTTGATGACCTCGTCCCGGCCCATATTGTATTTCGCCATCGTGTCGGGAATTTGCGCCTCTACAAGCGGCGTCAGCACATAGCCAGGACAGATGGCGTTGCAGGTGATCGGCTCTTCCGCCGTTTCCAGGGCAACTGTTTTGGTCATGCCGACCACACCGTGTTTTGCTGCCACATAGGCCGCTTTGTAGGGCGAGGCCGTCAGCCCATGGGCAGACGCAATATTCACAACGCGGCCCCATCCTGCCTTGCGCATCATCGGAAGCGCAGCTGCGGTCGTGTGGAAAGAGGAGTTCATGTTGATCGCAATGATCGCGTCCCATTTGTCGACAGGAAACTCGTCAATCGGGCAGACGTGCTGGATTCCCGCGTTGTTGATCAGGATATCGCAAGCACCTGCTTGTTCGACAAGCGCGCGGCACTCGTCCCCTTTGGACATATCCGCCTTGATATATCGCGCGTTGCCGCCGGTCTCGGTTGCAATACCGGCGGCAATTGCATGATCCTCGTCGCGATCTGTAAAGCTGTTGAGCACAACATCCGCTCCCGCGCGTGCAAGCTCCCACGCTACGCCCAGTCCGATCCCGGAGTTGGAGCCGGTGATGATCGCGGTTTTGCCCTTCAAGCTCATAATCGTTCCTCTTGGTCTTTCGCTTCTGCGAGAGCGTAAATGCCGCAACTGCGAAACGCACGGGTAAAAACGTGAGGCTGAGGGGGAAAATCAAGCACGGCGAAGACCCGCCGAAAAAAAACGCCCGCACAAGGCGGGCGTTAAGTCATTGAGGCAGGTTTCATACAGGCAAGAAACCTATCGAGCAGTAACCCCTTTATAAGCAATCATTCTCCGGCTTCCAAGGGAAAAGTTTGCCGCCTCGCGCGGGGGGCGGTAGGCTTGTGATCAAAGAACCGAGAATCCCGAGGATCAGAGCGGAAATGACACCAATTCTCGCGGCGGCCCAACGCCTCGTTGCGGCAATTTTACTTCCTTTATCGCTCACCGGGCCGGCGATTGCAGAGCCCAGTCATGGCATCGCTATGTATGGCGCACCTGCACTACCACCGGATTTTGTGTCGCTACCCTACGCCAACCCCGATGCGCCCAAAGGCGGCCGGCTGGTGTTGGGGGAGGTAGGGAGCTTCGACAGTCTCAATCCGCATATCCTCAAAGGGCGCGTTCCGTGGCAGCTCAGATTTCTGGCCTACGAGAGCCTGATGGGACGGTCTTACGACGAACCCTTTACGCTTTACGGACTTTTAGCCGAATCGGTGGAGGTCGATCCGGAGGCAATGTGGGTCGAGTTCACCCTCCGTCCGGAGGCGCGATTCTCCGACGGCAACCCGGTGACGGTTGAGGATGTGCTCTGGACCTATGAAACTCTCGGCACACAAGGGCACCCACGTTATCGAGGCAGCTGGGCGCAAGTTGCGTCCGCAGAAAGCCCCGGCCCGGGGCGCGTAAGGTTCACGTTCAACGAACCGAACCGCGAGCTTGCCTTGATCATGGGGATGCGACCGATCCTGCAAAAGGCGCAATGGGACGGGCTTGATTTTGCTGAGTCAGGGCTGGAGGTGATTCCGATCTCGTCGGCGCCCTACGTCATTTCCGAGTTTGAGGCCGGGCGGTATGTCACCCTTTCCCGAAACCCTGATTATTGGGGAGCGGATCTGCCTTTCCGGCGTGGAACCCACAACCTTGATGAGATCCGGATGGAGTTCTTCGCCGATGGCGGAGTGATGTTCGAGGCTTTCAAGAGCGGCATCCTGACATCCATGCGCGAAACGAACTCGGCCAAATGGGACACGCAGTATGATTACCCTGCGGTTCGGGAGGGCCGGGTGATAAAGTCGGTCATTCCCCACCAGCGCCCGTCCGGGATCACCGGGCTGGCAATGAACACAAGGCGCCCGGACTTCGCCGATTGGCGCGTGCGCGACGCGCTGATCCATGCCTTTAACTTCGAGTTTGTGAACGAAACTCTGACCGGCGGTACGCAGCCGCGGATCACATCCTATTTTTCGAACTCCCCCCTCGCGATGTCCTCCGGCCCGGCCGAAGGGCAGGTGGCAGACCTGCTCGCGCCTTTCTCGGATGAGCTCCTGCCGGGAACGCTGGAGGGCTATACGCTGCCAAGCTCGGACGGTCGCGCGTCCAACCGCAGGAATATCCGCAAGGCCCTGCAGCAGCTGGAGGCGGCAGGCTACACCGTGGAGGGTGGGAAGTTGTTGCGTCCTGACGGGACGCCGTTCACGTTCGAAATCCTGTTGCCGCAAGGGTCCAGCGAAGTGCAGGCCATTGTGAACATCTATCTTCAGGCGCTGGAGCGTCTCGGCATCGATGCCACCATTGCGACTGTCGACAGCGCGCAATATCGCGAACGTACGGATGCCTATGATTTTGACCTGACGTGGTACACACGTGGCCTGTCGCTGAGCCCTGGCAACGAGCAATACCTGTATTGGGGCGCCGAAGGGGTGACCGAGCCCGGGACCCGCAACCTGCCCGGGGTCAACCAGCCTGCGGTCGAGGCGATGATCGACGCCATGCTGGCCGCCGAAGATCGCGAGGGCTTCGTGTCAGCGGTGCGGGCGCTTGACCGGGTCTTGACCGCCGGGCGCTATGTCATTCCGATCTGGCACGCGCCCATTGCACGCATTGCCCACGACGCACGCCTGAAATTCCCCGAAACCCTGCCACTTTACGGAGATTGGATCGGGTTCCAGCCCGACGTATGGTGGTACGAGGACAGTTCCGGATAGGAGGGCGGGATGTTCTTTGCAGCACAGGACTGGCTTTCAGACCAATGGGTTTGGGTTATTCTCGCTGCGATGTTCATTCTTGGGGTAGGCGTCATCTGGCCAATGTCGGACGCCTCCTTCCGCAACCGTGCGCGTCCCTTGCGCCGCGCCCGTTTGGGCCATTGGCGCCAGTGCGACAGCTATACCCATCCAGAAGCCGCGTTTTTGTGGTTCGGGCATGAGCCCCCGAAAAAGCAAGCTGAAATCGAGGCATGGCTCCGTCGAAATGCAAGTTTGCGGGTGATTTACATGCAGCTTTGTCAGGCGCTTGGCCCGGACAGCGGGGAAGCGGACTTGTCACGCAGGGATCTTAAGGCCTACGCCGGCCAGCGGCTGCAAACCCGAGGCGAGCGCATTCCAGCCTTCTTGCGCGATGACGATATCGCGGACGCGGCGGTCTCCAGCGTGCCGGTGCACTTCCCGGAAGACTGAACCCGTTGCGGGCTAGTCCATCAGCTTCACATTGCGGATTTTCTTGTGGGGGATTTCACCCGAGGGGTAGACCAGACCGGCCGAGATCACGAGCTTGGCAGCATCTTCAACGGTCATGTCGAGGATACGCACATCTTTGCGAGGTACGAACAGTAAGAACCCGGACGTCGGGTTCGGAGTGGTCGGCAAAAAGATAGACAGCATGTCGTCATCCCCTTTCTGCGCGATCTCTCCTTTGGCGTTGGTTGAGATGAACGCGATCGCCCACATCCCCTTGCGCGGATATTCGACCAGACACGCTTTCTCGAACGACGTGTTCGACGATGACAGGACCGTTTCGACGATCTGCTTCAGTCCGCCATAGACCGACCGCACAACCGGCATCTGGGTCACAAGTCCTTCGGTCCAGCGGATGAAGGAACGCCCTAACAAGCCCTTTGCGAGCCAGCCAACAATCACCGTGAAAAAGAGGAAGAATATGACACCGACACCGCGGATCGAAATGTCGATATCGAACCGTTCTTTCAGGATCAGGGCCGGGTTATAGGCTTCGGGAATGAACGGCAGCACCCAGCCGTCGATCACGCCAACCACAGTCCAGATCAGCCACAGCGTCACCGCAATAGGTGCGATGACCACAAGCCCGGTCAGGAAGTTGGCCCGCAAAAGGCCAAGAGGCCCTCGGCGGGGCGTTTCTGGAAGTTGCGGTTCGAGGTTCACAGGTGGGTCTTATTCAACAGCGGCTTGCGTCTGTATCTAGGGGGCAGGGCGGAATGGTACAAGCAACAAAGGCTTGCGCGTCATTCAACCGCGCAAATTGCTGCTGCAATTTCCGCGCCTAGCCGCGCATTGTTCAAGACAAGGGCAATGTTTGCTTCAAGCGAACGTCCATTTGTGGCGTGGTAGATGCGGTCGAGCAAAAACGGCGTCACTGCCTTGGCTGCCACACCCCGCATCTGAGCTTCCGCGAGTGCGGCATCGATGATCGGAAGGATGTCGGCAGGTGCAATCTCTGCGTCCGCCGGGATCGGATTTGCAATCAAGTGGCCGCCGCCCAGACCAAGATCACTGCGCACACGGATGGCCGCAGCTATTTGTGTGGGATGGTCAAGTCGCAGCGGGCTCGGCAAACCACTGTCCCGCATCCAGAAGGCCGGGAACGCGTCGCTGCCATAGGTGATGACCGGCACACCCAGTGTCTCCAGCACCTCCAGCGTTTTGGGCAGATCGAGGATAGCTTTGGCCCCCGCGGCGACGACTGCGACCGGAGTTTGCGCGAGCTCCCTTAGGTCTGCGGATATATCGAAACTTGTGTCGGCCCCGCGATGCACACCGCCTATGCCACCGGTTGCAAACACCTCGATCCCAGCGGCACACGCGGCGATCATTGTCGCAGCGACCGTTGTCGCTCCGGTTTGCTCTGTGGCCAAGGCAACGGCCAGATCCGCTCGGCTGAGCTTTGCTACAGTCTGTGCCTGTGCGAGCGCCTCCAGCTCTTTGGGCGAAAGCCCGATGTGGAGTGTGCCCTGCAACACCGCAATCGTGGCTGGGACCGCACCGTTCTCTCTTACGGTCTCTTCGACCTCCAGTGCGGTTTCGAGATTGCGTGGCCATGGCATGCCATGTGTGATGATGGTGGATTCAAGCGCGACGATCGGGCGTCTCTCCGAGCGGGCTTGCGCAACCTCAGGGCTAAAGGCGAGTTCCATACGGTTTACCTCAGGCAGAAATATGAGAAGCCGCAGCTTGGACCGCAGCCTCGAGCGCATCGCGGGGGTCCGCGCTGCGCGCCGTTGCGGCGATATGGGCCGCCATAAACGTGTCACCGGCGCCCGTTACACGCGTCACCCTTACGGGGGGCGGTGCCAGTGTGCGGTCATGCGTTGCGCTGGCGTCCGTGGCGGGATTGGCACCATCGGTGATCACGACGCGAGAAGCCCCTAGCCCAAGAAGAATTTGAGCGGCGGCTTGAGTGGTCTGGCTTGGCTGGTCCGCGATCAGGTTTGCCTCGATCAAATTGACATAGAGCGTGGCGCGCGATGCCTTGAGAAATGGCAAAAGCCGCCGCGCCTTGCCGGGGGACGCTGGCGCCACACTGAGAGTTGCACGCGCAAAAAGCGGGCTCGACGCGATCTCGGCAAGGAGCGTGTCCGTCAGGTTTCCGTCCAGCGCAACCGGGCCTGCCCAGGGACGGTCCGCACTGCCCAGCCGACCGTCCGAAAGAGGTGTCAGAATAGCATCTCCTGCAGCCTCCAGCGTGTGCGCATCGGCGATGGCCGCAATGAGCCCGTTTGACCCTTCGACCGCCATGTACCGGTCTGTGCGACCCTCGGGGCGATGTACGAAGGACGTATCGAGGCCAAGCGACTGCGCGCGGTCCAGCAGCTCGTCGCCATCCGGGTCTGTGCCCACAGCTGTGAGGAGGGCAGGGCGCAAGCCGATCCGGGCGAGGGTCATTGCAACGTTCATCGCGACCCCACCCGGAGTGCGGTTGATCCGTCCAGGCACGTCGTAGCCCGCTTTCATCGGCTGATCGGAGCGGCCAATGACGTCCCAAAGAACGGAACCAATGCAAAGTATATCTGGTGCCATGCAAGCGGTGTGTCACAGGCGCAAACGCGGGTCCAGAGGGTCAGCGACGTATCAGCTCCGTAAAGGATACCGATCAGGTTCTTCGAAGACGTCGAACACAATCGTTCCTGCGGGCAGAAAAGCCGCGTGCTCGGTCCCGGACGGGATGTTGTAGCTGTCTCCGGGCGTATAGGTGCGCGTTTCATCATTCATAGTCAGGCGGAGCGACCCTTGGATGACAGTGCCCCATTGGCCCTTGTGACTGTGCGGCGGAAGATTGAGGTCCTTGTGAATCTGAAAGAAAACCGCGAGCGCCGTGTCAGACCGCACAACCTTTGTTGTGACCACGTCGTCCGGAAACGGCAAATCGAGGCTCGGAAAGGTTTCGAAGAAGTCGGGTAGGGGCATAAAGAGGCTCCGGATCAGCTCTGCGGGTGATCAAACATCGCGCAGATCGCTAAGGGGTTGCAATCCTGTGCTGTCCGGCGTACATGGCGCGCACTTCACAGGAGGGGCTTGGGCCCTTGGGGGAGACATCCCCAAGACGTCCGCCGGTTGAGCATTTGCTCTGTGGCCCCTCTCAGGCGCAAACCGGAAAGGATATGACAGGCATGGCGCTTCCTGATTTTAACATCCGTCAGCTTTTGGAAGCTGGCGTCCACTTTGGTCACCAGACACAGCGTTGGAACCCCCGTATGGGGCCGTATATCTACGGCGAACGGAACGGGATCCACATCATGGACCTCACACAAACTGTTCCAATGCTGGATCAAGCTCTTCAGGCGGTCCGCGATACCGTCGCAAAGGGCGGACGCATTCTGTTCGTTGGCACCAAACGCCAAGCACAGAAGCCGATTGCAGACGCCGCAGAGCGGTGCGCGCAATACTACATGAACCATCGCTGGCTGGGCGGCACGCTGACCAACTGGCAGACCGTGTCGAACTCGATCAACCGCCTTAAGCAGATTGACGAAGCCATGGCGCAAGGCGCGGAAGGCCTGACCAAGAAAGAACGTCTGGGCATGGAGCGGGACCAGTCCAAGCTTCAGGCCTCGCTCGGCGGCATTCGCGAAATGGGGGGCGTCCCCGATCTTCTGTTCGTCATCGACGTCAAAAAAGAAGACCTCGCGATTGCAGAAGCCAACAAG
The DNA here is from genome assembly GCA_030066795.1 of Dinoroseobacter sp. Classification (GTDB taxonomy): domain Bacteria; phylum Pseudomonadota; class Alphaproteobacteria; order Rhodobacterales; family Rhodobacteraceae; genus Dinoroseobacter. The sequence continues at coordinate 158,446 of JASJAW010000019.1, read as the reverse complement.
CTGGGAATCCCGGTTGTGGCCGTAGTCGACACCAACTGCTCGCCCGATGGCGTGGACTACGTGATCCCGGGCAATGATGACGCAGCTCGCGCAATCTCGCTTTACTGCGATCTGGTTTCCCGTGCCGCACTCGATGGCATGTCTGCACAGCTCGGCGCCGCTGGTGTCGATCTGGGCGCGCTCGAAGAAGGCAATGTCGAAGAAGCAATTGCCGAAGCCGCACCGGAGACCGAGGTCGAGACTGAAGCCGCCGAGGGCTGACCTCCTCCGCAGAACTGACATACGGGCCGGGCTGAACCCCGGTCCGACAGACTTTACTTTTTCAGGAGAACCAAAAATGGCGATCACCGCTGCATTGGTCAAAAAGCTGCGTGACTCCACTGGCGCAGGCATGATGGACGCGAAAAAAGCGCTGACCGAAACCAATGGCGATATGGAAGCGGCTGTTGACTGGCTGCGTACCAAGGGTCTGTCCAAGGCCGCTAAAAAATCTGGCCGCACCGCAGCCGAGGGCCTCGTGTCCGTTGCCGTGGACGGCGGTAACGCAGTTGCGGTTGAGGTGAACTCGGAAACCGACTTCGTTGCGAAAAACGCCGAGTTTCAAGCGATGGTTGCATCCTTTGCACAGGCCGCTCTGACAGCTGACGACCTTGACGCGCTCAAGGCTGCTGCTGTCGATGGAAAGTCCGTTGAGGCGACGCTGACCGACAAGATCGCGACTATCGGCGAAAACATGACCTTGCGCCGCATGGCAAAAGTGTCTGGCGACGCGGTTGTCAGCTATGTTCACAACGCTGCGGCGGACGGTATGGGCAAGATCGGTGTGCTGGTCGCCCTGAAGGGGACTGACAGTGGTATTGGCAAGCAGATCGCGATGCACATCGCTGCGGCCAACCCGGCGTCTCTGTCAGAAGCCGACCTCGACCCGGCAGTTGTCGAAAAGGAACGCCAGGTGCAGATCGATATCGCGCGCGAATCCGGCAAGCCTGAGCAAGTCATCGAAAAGATGATCGTCGGCCGCATGAAGAAGTTCCTGTCGGAGGTCACGCTTCTGGGTCAGGCTTTCGTGGTGAACCCGGATCTGACCGTGGCTGAGGCCGCGAAAGAAGCGGGTGTCGAGGTGACCGGTTTTGTCCGGATGGAAGTGGGCGAGGGGATCGAAAAGGTCGAAGAAGACTTCGCTGCTGAAGTTGCCAAAACCATGAACGCGTAATTCGCACACATAAACTAAAGCTGGAAAGCCCCTGTTTTCGCGGGGGCTTTTTCTATTTTTGTGCTCGCAAAATGTAAATGCGGCGCCTGCCGTTAAGCAAGCGCCGCACACGAACTATCCGGGCTCATTGGGGATGAAAAACCCGGTGGTTCTAGGTGTCGGCTGCTCCCGACGAAAATAATCGCTTGCAGCCGACGTGTCTTCGGCGGTCACGAAAAATACACTGTGCCCCACCTTACGACTGGTTCCATGGCCAAAGCCACCACTCACGGAACACTATAACAATTACAGTTTCCCGTGCGTAAGGAAAGTCCGGATTTCCTGACCTTCACGCGATCAGTGTTTTTTTCTTAGAATATCAACAAAAATTTGATTTTGGACAGAAGCCTTTAGGACGGCCTGAGCCGTTGTGTCGGCGTTCAGAGCTCCTCGTGCGAGTCGCAAATGCTTCTCGACTGTTGCTGGTTTGCGTCCAATCAGAGCGCCGACCTCGGCCACAGTTTTTCCACGCGCGATCCACTCAAGCACTTCGCGCTGTCGATCGGTCAGGCGATTGTGGTTTGGCGAGGGCAGGGTGAGCACACGCAAATGCACCGTATTGTTGTAAAGCAGGAGTTCGTCACCGTGCGTCTCCAATATCTGGTCAACTTTGTCCTGAGACAGGCCGGGTTGCGCAGCGAGCCCAATGGCGCCAAACCCGCCAGGAACCAAGTCTTTGAAACTAATTGTAAAACCGGCGCGAACCCCAAATCTCTCATTCAGGTCGAGCACCAGGCCCGCGTTTTGCGAAAGCCCGCCATTTTGAAAGAGAGTTGCGCGAAGCGACCAGCTGCAAGCCCCGGCATTGTGTTCTGCCCACCGGGTCATCGGTGCGTCGCGGAACAAATCCTCCGCAAGAAAAGTTTCCAGATATTGCGGGTCATGATTGCTGAGAATCAATGCGTCCTGACGGTCACCGAATGACGACTTCGTCTTGAAGCGAGTGAACCCGTACAGCAGGCGATCAAAGCCAAACTCGCGCATACGTTCGCAGTGCAGCGCCCAGACTTCTTCGATGGAGCCAGACGCCATCACCGCGGAAAGATGACCGTTTTTCATTCGGTCGGCGGCAACATCTCCGCAAGCGCTTCAAGTGCGAAAGCATAACCTTGCGCACCAAGACCGCATATCAAACCAGCCGCCACCGGTGTCACAAATGACTTATGGCGAAACGGTTCTCTTGCATGGATGTTTGATAAATGGACTTCAATACATGGCAAAGCCACTGATGCTAGTGCATCGTGAATCGCAACGGATGTATGCGTGTAGGCACCGGCATTCAAAACAATGCCGGCTGCAGTGTCTTTGGCGTTGTGAATGAGTTCAACGAGAGCGCCTTCGTGGTTTGTCTGGGCAAAGCGCAACTCGAAGCCAAGGAGCTTGGCTTTGTCCGCACAGAGCGCCTCGATGTCCTGCAACGTGGTGCTGCCATAAACCTCGGGCTGGCGCGTGCCGAGCATGTTAAGGTTCGGACCGTTCAAAACGTCAATAATCACAGGGGGCTCCGTCAATATACGGCTAACATTCGACCAACCTTATATAGAAGTCAAAAATTACATAATAATGATTATGCGACTTTTTGATGTCTGCCTTGTGGTGCGGAGCAACTCAGTTTCGGCGCTTCGATGCTGAGTATATCCCTCTCTGTCGGATCAGTCTGTGCTCAGAGACGTCACCCAAAGGATCGTGGCATCCTCCTGGCTGACAGAGATCACATTATGCCCCATGGACGCATCATAGTACGCGCTGTCGCCCCGGCGCATTTCCACCGGTTCATAGAACTCAGTGATCAGTTTGATTGCGCCAGTGAGAACATACAGAAATTCCTCGCCGTCATGGCGGACCCAACCATTGAACTCTTCGAACGACCGCGCACGAACCCGGGCCCGGTATGGCAACATCGCCTTCTTGGTCAAAGACGCAGCGAGAAGTTCGTGCTCGTATGTCGCCGTTGGATGCTCTTCTCCGTCGCCGGACTTCGTAACGACCATCCGACCATTGACCTGAGCCTTGCGAGGCGCCGTGAAAAGCTGTGGAATCGTAATCTCCAACCCTTCGGCCAGCTTTTTAAGCGCCTCATAAGTCGGGGACATCTGTCCATTTTCAATCTTGGACAAGGTAGAGCGTGCGAGTCCCGCCTGCCCCGCGGCCTGCTCCAGCGTCCAGCTCCGGGCTTTACGCAGGTCTCGGACCCGCTCTCCGAGGTTGAGTGGCTCTACCGGAGAACTGTCGCCGCTTTCGCGCGCAAGACGGATCAAGCTGGGTTCTTTGCTCGGGTCAGACATGCGCCGCATTTAGGGGAAAAGCACTGGGCCTTGCAATGGCCTGTCGCGCGTCCTAGCAGATGCGGATGACTGGCATTTTCGACATTGGCCCATGCGACCCGCCACCCAAGTCGTTCAACATGGCCGCATATGTACTCAGGAATGCCGCAGAACTGGCTGACAAACCTGCTTTGGAAGTGTTCGGCCCCGCGGGTTCCAGGGTCTGGAGCTATGATCAGATTGCTAACGCGGTACGACGCACTGCTTCTGGCTTGCTGAAGTCAGGATTAAGACCAGGCGATAAAGTTCTGTTACGCATTGGGAATACTGTGGACTTCCCGATCATCTTCCTGGGCGCCCTCTGGGCAGGTCTGGTGCCGGTTCCAACGTCCGCAGCCTTGACCCAGCGCGAGGTCAGCTGGATTGCGCGCGACCTTAAGCCAAGCCTCTGTGTGGGTGTGGACGGACTGCCCAAACCACAGAACGTGGCCTGTTTGACGCCGCTGGATTTGCAAGCTGAGCAGGAGTCCGAGACGCCTGAAATGGGCGATCCGCATCGACCTGGATACATCATTTATACGTCAGGGTCCTCAGGCACGCCGCGGGCGGTCCTGCATGCCCATCGCGCCATCTGGGCGCGCCGGATGATGTATGAGGGCTGGTATGGTCTGACGGGCACGGACCGCGTGTTCCACGCTGGCGCCTTCAATTGGACCTACACCTTGGGCGTTGGACTGCTTGATCCATGGGCGCAAGGAGCGACCGCGCTGATCCGGTCCTCTGAGGTTGAAAACCGCGACCTTCCCGCGCTTCTCAAACAGTCGAAGGCAAGTATTTTTGCCTCTGCCCCGGGTGTTTATCGGCAAATTCTGAAGTCTTCGACCAAGATTGACCTGCCGGACCTGCGACATGGGTTGAGCGCGGGTGAAGCGCTGTCTGCTCGCATCCGTTCAGCGTGGCAGGCAGCGACCGGGACTGAGATTTTCGAGGCCCTCGGGATGTCGGAATGCTCAACCTATCTCTCGGCACATCCGGGGCGGCAGACTGCGGAGGGCTATGCGGGGTTTGTTCAAGCAGGCCGCCGCATTGCGATCCTGGACAAGAAGGGCACGCCCCTGCCCTTCGGAGAACCGGGAACGATTGGCATTCACCGGCGCGACCCGGGCTTGATGCTGGGCTATCCGACTGACCCGCAAGCCGAGGCCCGGCATTTCAAAGGCGAGTGGTTCGACACAGGCGATCGCGCGATTTTGGAGCAGGATGGGGCCGTCCGGTATCTCGGACGAGATGACGACATGATGAATGCGGGCGGTTATCGCGTGGCACCGATGGAGGTGGAGGCGGCCTTCGCAGCCCTGCCCGGGCTTCTTGAATGCGCCGCCACCGAGGTCGCGGTCAAAGCCGATACACATGTCATTGCGCTTTTCTACACAGGATCACGACTTGACGAGGCGCAGCTTGAGGCGCATGCGGAGGCCACGCTTGCGCGTTACAAGCAGCCGCGCGTGTTCGTGCATTGCGACGCCCTGCCCCATAACGCCAATGGCAAGCTGAACCGCAAAGCTCTGCGCCAGACATTCGAGGTCGCCCGATGATCAAGCTCGATATCCTGTCGGATCCAATTTGCCCCTGGTGCTATATCGGTAAGGCCTATCTGGACCGCGCCTTAGAGCAACGTCCCGATCACCCGTTCGAGATCGAATGGCATCCGTTCCAGCTCAACCCCGACATGCCCGCCGACGGCATGGACCGCGTTGAGTACCTGGAAACCAAGTTTGGCGGCCAAACCGGCGCCGCGCAGGCTTATGCCCCTATTGTCGAGCGCGCGGAGCAACTCAAACTCGGAATTGATTTCCCGGCGATTGACCGTACACCCAACACGCTGGATGCCCACAGACTGATCCATTGGGCGGGCCTTGAAGGTCGGCAAACCGCAATGGTCTCAAGACTTTTCAAGGCGTACTTCAACGAAGGGCGCGATATTGGCCATCCATCTGTGTTGTCTCGTCTTGCCGGAGAGGTTGGCATGGATCAGGCGATGATCGACAGGTTGCTTGCGACAGATGGAGATCGCCACAATATCCGCGCCCGAGACCAACATGCCCGAGACCGGGGTGTGACCGGCGTGCCCTGCTTTATCATCGCCAATCAGCATGTGCTGCCTGGCGCCCAAAGCACAGAACTCTGGGTGCAGGTCATCGACGAGCTCACTGAACAAGCGAAATCTGAGGCATGACGCCTGAAAAGCGGCTCTCAACACCAGAGTTTATCGCGTTGATCGCAATGCTTTTTGCGACGATTGCGTTCTCTATTGATGCGATGCTGCCAGCGATGCCGGAAATCGCGGAAGCAATGACGCCGGAGGCCCCCAACCGCGCGGCGTTGATCATCACCAGCTTTGTGTTTGGCATGGGCGTGGGCACCTTGTTCACGGGTCCCCTGTCGGATGCCTATGGGCGCCGCCCGATCATACTTTGGGGGGCCGCGCTGTATTGTGCGGGCGCCGCTATGGCTTGGGCGGCTCAGTCGCTGGAACTGGCTCTGCTTGGGCGTGTGATCCAGGGGCTCGGCGGCGCCGGGCCACGGGTGGTTGCCGTTGCAATTGTCCGCGATCTTTATTCCGGGCGTCAAATGGCGCGGATTATGTCTTTCGTGTTTATGGTGTTTTCCCTTATTCCCGCTCTGGCCCCGACATTGGGCGCAGGCATCATGGCAATCACCGGCTGGCGTGGCATCTTCGCCGCGTTCATCCTCTTCGCGGTGTTCTCGGCGGCCTGGCTGTGGCTACGCCAGCCGGAGACCCTTCCAAGCGAGGCACGCCGACCTTTCCGGCCCGCCGTTCTGTGGAACGGGGTCACAGAGGTTCTGTCAAACCGCGTTGTGCGCCTGACGATCGCGGCGCAAACTCTTGCCATGGCGTGCCTTTTCTCGGTTCTTTCTTCCACGCAACAGGCGTTCGACCAAACATTCGGTCAGGGAGACGTATTTCACCTGTGGTTTGCGCTGATTGCGCTGTTCGCGGCCGGATCCAGCGCGGTGAACGCCCGTGTTGTGGTTCGCATCGGAATGCGCAAGGTGGTGCGCACTGCGTTGCTTATGCAAATCGCAATGGCGAGCGCGTTTTTCATGGTAACCCAGTTAGACCTGTCGAACGGGCCCTATCTCGCAGCCTATGTGGTCTGGACTACCAGCGTGTTCTTCATGGTGGGGCTGACGCTCGGTAACCTCAATGCCATCGCGTTGGAGCCGATGGGCCATATCGCAGGCCTGACCGCGTCTGTCGTAGGCGCCGTCTCAACGGTCGGGTCAGTGGTCTTCGCCATTCCGCTTGGCATGCAGTTTGATGGCACCCCTGCCCCAATCGCCGCTGGCATCGCTCTGCTGGCGCTGACCGCCTATGCGATCATGCGCGTGCTCGGCAGCCGTGACGAGGCGCCAGCCTAAACTTTTGCCTGCACCTTGGCTTGCTGCGCCAGATCCCGCGCGATGGCGAAAGCGCCCTTTATCCGGTCGCTGTCCCGCGCCCAGTCGCGGCGGACCACGATTTTGTTGTCCTTGACCTTCGCCTGCCCGCGTTGGTCCTGAATAAACGCCACAAGACCGGCAGGGTTTGCGAATTTATCGTTATGGAACTGGATCGTTGCGCCTTTTGGCCCGCCATCCAACTTCGCGATCCCGGCTTTCTTGCATTCAGCCTTAATGCGAACAACGAGCAGCAACGTATTGACTTCTCTTGGGAGTTTCCCAAAGCGGTCAATCAGTTCCGCCGCGAAACCTTCGAGCTCTACCTTGCTGGCGAGTTGCGACAGGCGGCGATAGAGGCCCAGCCGGACGTCGAGGTCCGGCACATAATCGGCCGGGATCAGGACCGGGACACCAAGGTTGATCTGTGGCGCCCATTGGCCGTCACTGTCAGTCAGCCCCTCCATCTGACCGGATTTGATCTTGCCAATCGCCTCTTCGAGCATCGATTGGTACAGTTCAAAGCCGACATCGCGGAACTGGCCAGACTGTTCTTCACCGAGGATGTTGCCAGCGCCCCTGATATCAAGGTCTTGCGAGGCCAAGGTAAACCCGGCACCAAGGCTTTCGAGCGCCCCAAGCACCCGGAGACGTTTCTCCGCCTGAGGGGTCAGCGGCGCGCGCGGCTTGGTCGTCAGATACGCGTAGGCGCGCGTCTTCGACCGGCCCACCCTGCCCCGGATCTGGTAAAGCTGGCTCAGCCCGAACATATCCGCACGGTGGATGACCATGGTGTTGGCAGTCGGGATATCGAGACCTGACTCGACAATCGTGGTCGCCAACAACACGTCGTACTTCCCGTCATAGAAGGCGTTCATCCGGTCATCGAGCTCACCGGCCGCCATCTGGCCGTGGGCCACGACAAAGCTGACTTCAGGCACCTGGTCGCGCAGGAAGTCCTCGATATCCGGGATGTCCTTGATGCGCGGCACCACAAAAAAGGACTGTCCACCGCGATAGTGTTCACGCAGCAGTGCCTCACGGATCGTCACACCATCAAATTCCTGCACATAGGTCCGGATCGCCAGTCGGTCGACCGGCGGCGTGCCTATGATCGACAGGTCCCGTACCCCGGACAGGCTGAGTTGCAGTGTGCGCGGGATAGGAGTGGCGGTTAATGTCAGGACATGAATATCGGAGCGCAGTTCTTTCAGGCGCTCCTTGTGGGTGACCCCAAATTTCTGTTCTTCATCAATGACCAGCAGGCCGAGGTTGTGAAACCGCACCTGTTTGGCCAGCAGCGCATGGGTGCCTACGACAATGTCGACGGTGCCGGACCCGATGCCCTTGCGGGTCTCGGATGCCTCTTTGGACGAGACGAAACGTGACAGGGCGCGAACTTCCAACGGGAAGCCGCGGAATCGATCTGAAAAGCTTTTGAAATGCTGCCGGGCAAGCAAAGTCGTCGGTGCGATCACGGCGACCTGGACACCCGACAGGGCCGCTACAAACGCTGCCCGCATGGCAACTTCGGTTTTGCCGAACCCCACATCACCGCAGATCAACCGGTCCATGGGCGTACCAGCGTTGAGATCCCGCAAAACGTCCTCGATGGCGTTCAGCTGGTCATCGGTTTCCTGGTACGGGAAGCGCGCCGCAAAAGCCTCCCACATGTCCGGGGGCGGCTCCAGCATTGGCGCACGGCGCATGGCGCGTTCTGCCGCAATACGGATAAGCTTGTCCGCCATCTCGCGGATGCGCTCTTTGAGCTTGGCTTTCTTGGCCTGCCACGCGCCACCGCCCAGCTTGTCGAGCAGGCCGGTTTCCTGCCCGTAGCGACTGAGCAATTCGATGTTTTCCACTGGCAGGAACAGCCGGTCCCCACCCGCATATTCCAGCGCCAGACATTCATGCGGCGCCCCCATCGCGGTGACGGTCTCAAGCCCCTTGTACAGCCCGATGCCATGATCAACATGCACCACCAGATCCCCCGCACTGAGGCTTGTGGCCTCCTGCAGAAAATTCTCTGCTCGTCGTTTGCGTTTGGTCTTTCGGATCAGGCGATCGCCCAGCACATCTTGTTCCGAGATCACAACCAGCCGCGTTCCGTCGGAAAGGCTGCCTTCGAACCCTTGATCCAGTGGCCAGATCAGAAGGAATACACCCCCTGCTCCGACGGGCACATCGGAAAGGCGTTCAATCGGACGCGCATCCGCGATCTCCTGATCTTCCAACAGGCCAGAAAGCCGGTCCCGCGCGCCTTCTGACCAGCTCGCCACCACCACCTGCGCATCACGCCGCTTTTCGCGAATGTGATTGGCCAGGGTTTCGAACAGGTTGATGTCCCCGCTCTGGCGTTCCGGCGCGAAAGACCGCCCGATCCGCGCTCCGGCGTCTGTGACCCCTGCACCCGTCGCCTGCGGCAGTACGGAAAGACGCACGACACGTCGCTTTGACAAAAGCGCCTCAGAGGCATCGGGAGAAACATACAGCGCCTCTGGCGAGACGGGTTTGTAGACCGTGTCCATGCGCCCTTTCTGATCGAGCGCATGACGACGCGTTTCATATTGATCCGAAATGCCTTCCCAGCGTGATATTTCCGACGCCCGGGTCTGATCGTCAAAAACGACCGACGCGTCAGGCAGATAGTCCAGAAGGGTTTCCAATGTTTCGTGGAAATAAGGCAGCCAGTGTTCCATCCCGGCGTGCTTGCGCCCGGCGCTTACCGCTTCATAGAGCGGATCGTCGGTTCCAGCCGCCCCGAACTCGATGCGGTAATTCTGTCGGAACCGGCGGATGGCTGCTTCGTCAAGGATCACCTCCGAGACAGGCGCCAATTCCACCCGGTCCAGTTTTTCCGTGGTTCTTTGGCTGATCGGATCAAACCGGCGTGCACCATCCATCACATCGCCAAATAGGTCGAGGCGCACCGGACCAGCTTCTCCGGGCGGATAGACATCGATGATTCCGCCACGAACAGCATAATCTCCAGGCTCGGTGACCGTCGGAGCCTGCACAAACCCCATCCGCACCAGAAATGTCCGCAACGCGTCCTCGTCTACCCGACCGCCGACTTCGGCCACGAAACTGGCCTCTTGGAGTACGGCACGCGCGGGAAGTTTCTGCAAAAACGCGTTCAATGTCGTCAGCAGGACAAAGGGGCCGGGCACGGCATCTTGCGCAAGTCCCGCCAGCGTCGCCATACGAGCGGCTGACAGGTCCGGGTTCGGGGAGGACCGGTCATAGGGCAGACAATCCCAGGCCGGGAGGTCCAGATGCACGATGTCCGGACGGGTCACTTCCAGTGCCTGAGCCATTGCTGCAAGGCGCTTGTCATCCCGCGCCACGAAGATCACAGGCGCATTTGCGCGCTCTAGTTCTCGCGCAATGATCTGCGCATCAAACCCTTCGGGCGCGCCGGAGACCGTGACATGTGCTGGGGCGTTGATCGTCATGGCCGTGACCTACGCGCCAGCGCGCCGGTGTCAACCGTTGCCTCGTGTTTCAGAGCACGCCTGTGCTGAGGACCTTGAATACCCCCCAGAAGGCGGTGACCAGAATCGAGATGAGGCCAATGATCTGCACATAGACCCTGTGACGTCTCAGCCCCCTGCCCAATTCGGGGCCTTTTGGCTGCAACTCGAGGATCAGACGCGCGGTGCGTTGAGACAACAACCCTACCAGCGAGAACGGGAAAGCTATCATAAACGCGGCCTGACAGAATTCCACGCCGTATCCGAACCCGAGAACGAACAGCGTTGTGAGCAAGAAGCCCGCCATGGCGGCAACAAACACCCCAGCGCTGGATCCTATGACGAGAAGTCGTTCCGCATTGATCCGTGCAAGTGTTTCGAGGTCGCGCCACAACCCCTCTTCGTTCCGGCGAAAAGCGCGCTGCACCATTTCGTAAGGAACACCGATCGCGTAATGGCTCATGGCTGACCAGAACACGGCGAGCGTTATCCAGAACCACATACTGGAAAACGACCTCATGTCGATGACTTCAGTTGCAGCGATAGGTAAATCCAAGGGGGAAACGTCCGGCAGGGGTCAGCGCGCAGACATTAGGCGCGACAGAAGCGGAGTTCCAGCCTTGAGATAGTCGAAAAACCGTGTCACCCAGTGAAAAGTCAAAAGAACAAGGCAAACGCATGCGCCCGATCCAAGCTCCCTTTCCTCACGCCCGTTTCCGCCGCTTGCGTAAAAGCGCTGCTCTGCGCGGATTGGCCCGGGAACACACCCTTACGGTCGAGGATCTGATCTGGCCAATTTTTGTTTCGGAACCCGACGGGGCGGGTCCCGTCGCCTCGATGCCGGGCGTAGAACGGCTAACCGTGGAGGGAGCAGTCAAAGCCGCCGAACGCGCAGCGGAGCTTGAAATTCCCGCGATCTGCATCTTTCCCTATATCGCGCAAGAGAAGAAAACTGAGGATTGCGCCGAGGCCTGGGATCCGGAGAATCTGTCCAACCGGACCATTCGCGCCATTAAGGCCGCTGTGCCAGAGATCGCCGTGATGACGGACATTGCGCTCGATCCCTACAACATAAACGGCCATGACGGGTATGTGCGTGACGGGATCATCCTGAACGACGAAACCGTTGAGGCGCTCGCCAAAATGGCGCTGGCGCAGGCCGAAGCCGGCGCAGATATTCTCGGACCTTCGGATATGATGGACGGTCGTATCGGCACGATGCGGGCTGTTCTTGAAGCCAACGGCCACCGCGACGTTTCGATCCTCAGCTATTCGGCGAAATATGCCTCGGCTTTCTACGGTCCGTTTCGGGACGCGGTCGGCGCATCTGGAGCGCTGAAAGGCGACAAGAAAACCTACCAGATGGATCCGGGCAATACGGATGAGGCGTTGCGTTTGATTGAACGAGATCTCGTCGAGGGGGCGGACATGGTAATGGTCAAGCCAGGCATGCCCTATCTCGACATCTGCCGTCGCGTGAAAGACACATTCGGCGTGCCGACCTATGCCTATCAGGTTTCCGGCGAGTACGCGATGATCAAGGCGGCGGCCCAGAACGGGTGGATCGACGGCGACAAAGTCATGGCTGAGTCGCTTCTGGGGTTCAAACGCGCCGGATGCGACGGGATCCTGACCTATTTTGCGCCTGAAATCGCTCAAAAACTCAAAGAAGGCGCGGTCTAGCGGGGTCTTTTGATGACAGCCGCCCGGCGCTGAGCTACACTACCACATAAAGGGGTCGCAGCACCCCAGAACACAATAGAGAGATTGAGCAGATGGCATCTTCCCTGTTTTCGCGTCGGGCCGCATTCGGCCTTTTCGGCGTTGCGGCTTTGGCTCTTGCGGGCTGCAACTCGGTGTCCGGCAGCGCTCAGCGCGCTGCGACGATCGACGCCCGTGTCGATGCGGCACTGGAATTCCTGAAATCCGATGTTCCCGGCTCCGCCGAACTTTTGGACAAGTCCGTCGGCGTTCTGGTTATGCCGTTACAGACCGAAGCCAGTCTGGGCTTCGGCGGCTCCTACGGGCGCGGTGCCTTGCGCGTGAATGGCATTACGGTCGATTACTATCAGGCGGTTGAGGGAAGCTTCGGCGTTCAGGTTGGCGCCCAGCAATACGCACACGCTCTGTTCTTCATGACCGAAGAAGCGCTCACGAACTTTCGCAACGGCTTAGGGCTGACGGCCGGTGGCGATCTGAAGGTAACCATGGCTGATAATGCTCAAGAAATTACAGCGCAAACCCTGACAGCTATCGATCCTGTGGTGGGAATTACTTTCGGCCAGGCAGGTGCTATCGCCGGAGCATCGCTGGACGGGACCGTTTATAGTCGCATTATCCCCTGATAGCGGCCATAAGCAGGCGAGAGCGCGCTGCAACCGCGTAGCGCGCGACTAAGGGTCTAAACGACATGGCTCGTGCATTTCGTTGGCTGTTTCGAAGCCTCATCTTGTTTCTTGCCGCGCTGGGTGTCGCCGGGGTTGCAAGTTACTACTTTGCGGCGCGGTCCCTACCCGACTACGACGCGACGCACGAAGTGCGCGGGCTCTCGAGCCCAGTGGAGATTGTGCGCGATACGCACAATGTGCCGCACATCTTTGCAGACACAAACGAGGACGTGTTTTTTGGACTCGGATACGCGCATGCACAGGATCGCCTGTGGCAAATGACGATGCTGCGCCGGACGGCACAAGGGCGGCTGTCGGAGCTGTTTGGTCCCCGCACATTGCCAATAGACGATCTGCTACGCCGGTTTGATTTCTATACGCTGGCGCAGAGTTCGGTAGCATCATTGCAGCCAGAGACCCAAGCGGCGCTCCAAGCCTATGCCCGTGGGGTGAATGCCCGTGTGGAAGAGGTGAACACCAAGGCGCTTGGTCGTGGCGCTCCGGAATTCTGGCTCTTTCCGCCCGAAATTGCACCGTGGCAACCTGCTGACTCGGTGGTGCTTATCAAGCTGATGGCACTACAACTCAGCTACCATCTCCCCACCGAAGTGCTGCGCGCAAGACTATCCCTCGCGCTGTCGCCCGAACAGGTCGCAGACCTGATGCCTGACGCACCAGGCGATGGTGTGGTGGCGCTGCCGGATTTTGCGCAGCTTTTTCCCTCCGCCGATTCTCGTTTGGCCTTGGGCCCGGTCACTCAGCCAGATCCGCTGTCGCCGGTTAAAAACCGGATCACCGTTGGAGCCTCAAATGTCTGGGCTGCGGCAGCAAGTCGTTCCACCGCCGGCGGCGCGTTGTTGGCAAATGACCCACACCTGGAGTATTCCGCACCGTCCCTGTGGTATCTGGCCCGGCTTGAGCTTGAAACAGGGGGCGCAATAGGCGGCACCATCCCGGGCATTCCTGCAATACTGACGGGTCGATCGGACGTTCTCGGCTGGGGTCTGACCTCCTCCTACGCGGACGATCAGGACCTGTTTCTGGAGCGATTGAATCCCGAAAACCCTGAAGAATACGAGACACCAGAGGGATTTAAACCTTTCGAGACACGCCGCACGGTCATACGCGTGAAGGACGCTGCGCCCATTACAATCACCATGCGCTGGAGCGACAATGGCCCGGTGCTGACAGGCGAGCAATATGACCTCTCCAGCATCACGCCGCCCGGACATGTCGCGGCTCTGAGCTGGACCGCTCTCAGCCCGGCGGACACCTCGATGGACGCAGCGATTGGTTTGATGAAATCGAACTCCATCGATACCGCTCTCGTGGCGGCTGAGAAATTCGTGGCACCAGCACAAAACCTCATGCTGGCGGGTCAGGACGGGATCGCACACCAGGTTGTCGGTGCCCTGCCCCGCCGGTCGGCACGTCACCAGAGTCTCGGCAGGCTTCCGACACCGGGATGGCGCCCTCAGAACCGCTGGCAAGGTGCTCTGGGCTATACCGCCAATCCAGGAACCCGTGATCCGGAAACCGGGCTTCTGGGCAATACCAACAACAAATTGGTCGATCGTCCGTTTCCTCTGCACGTATCTTTCGACTGGGGTGACACGCAGCGTATCCAACGATGGCAACGCCTTATGTCAGCGCGCCAAGTCAACACGCGCGACAGCTTCATCGAGACGCAGCTTGACACAGTGAGCCCGACTGCGCGCACCCTGCTGGCTCTGGTGGCCCGCAACCTGTGGTTCACCTCGGAGGCGGCGCCTGAAGGCACGGTTGAACGGGCGCGCAAGACAGCCCTCGACTTACTGGCCAGCTGGAATGGGGAGATGTCCGAGCATTTGCCAGAACCACTTATCTATGCGGAGTGGATGCGCACCCTGCAATCACGTCTGATCCGCGACGAACTGGGTCCTCTGGCCGCGTCCTTCACACATATCGAACCCTTGTTTCTCGAACGTGTCTTCCGGGATGTGGACGGTGCAGCGAGTTGGTGCGATGTGGTGCAGTCGGTCGCAAAGGAAACCTGCACCGGTCAGGCCCGTCTCGCCCTGGATGAAGCGATTATTACGCTGCAGGAAACCTATGGCGGCAGTATCGCGGGGTGGCGCTGGGGCGAAGCACACGAGGCGACGCACGATCACCCGGTTCTCGGCGATGTCCCGTTCCTTGGCGCTATCGTCAACATTCGTCAGTCGACCTCTGGCGGAGACTTTACGCTCAATCGCGGTCTGAGCACGGGTGTCGGACCGAACCCATGGCTGACCGGAGACGGGCCAGGCTATCGCGGCGTCTATGACTTTGCTGATCCGGACAGCTCGGTCTTCATTTCCTCCACCGGGCAATCCGGCCATCCGTTGTCGCGTCACTACGATGATCTTGGCGGGTTGTGGCGGCGCGGTGAGTATATCCCAATGTCGCTGGACCCTGAGCTTGCGCGCGGCGGCGCCATCGGGGTGACCACCCTGCTCCCGCAAGCTGCGCCAACGAATTAGTCGGCGCTTATTTTCCGGAAAACGGCCTTCTGACGCGCTGTCCAGACCACGTGCAGGTCGTACCCGGTGTCAGTGAGCGTTTCCCGCTCTACCAACCCCTCTTCAAAGAGCCATGAACGCGCGCGTCCTTGTGCGAAATCGAGATGGAGGTCTTCGGCTGAACGAGGCTCAGAAAGGTGCTCCGATATTCCGGCAGTCAGCGCGTCAAAACCCGTCCCCTCCAGCGCAGAGATTGCGAACACTTTCGGATGACGCTCGGCGGAGATGGCCATCGCGTCGGCTTCCGCGGGATCAAGGCGATCGATCTTGTTCCACACTTCAAGAACAGGGATTTCTTCCGAGACGCCGAGGCGTTCCATAATCCCCAGAACATCCCGCGCCTGAGCTTCGGTTTCAGGATGAGAGATATCGCGAACATGCACGACGAGGTTCGCCTCGAGCACCTCCTCGAGCGTGGCGCGAAAAGCAGCCACAAGTTCGGTTGGCAGGTCAGAGATGAACCCAACAGTGTCCGAAAGGATAATCTCCGTCCCATCGGGCAACTCAAGCGCGCGCATCGTCGGGTCAAGCGTCGCGAACAGCATATCCTTGGCCAGCACCTCGGCCCCTGTCAGACGATTGAACAGCGTGGATTTTCCCGCGTTTGTATACCCGACCAAAGCCACGATCGGAAACGGCACTTTGCGGCGCGCGGCGCGGTGCAACTCGCGTGTTTTTACAACCTTGGCCAGCTGGCGCCGAATCCGCCCCATCGCTTCGTCTATAGCGCGGCGATCGGCTTCGATTTGCGTTTCGCCGGGTCCGCCAACAAAGCCCAGACCGCCGCGCTGGCGTTCGAGGTGGGTCCACGACCTTACCAGACGAGTGCGCTGATAGCTGAGCGCCGCCAGTTCCACTTGCAGAACCCCCTCTCGGGTGCGCGCTCGATCCGCGAAGATCTCCAGAATAAGGCCGGTGCGGTCAAGGATCTTTGTCTTCCAGGCTCGTTCGAGATTGCGCTGCTGGACAGGGGTCACCGGCCCGTCTATCAGCACCAACTCTATCTTCTCTGATTTTATCTGTTCGCCGATCTCTTCCAGCTTGCCGGCGCCAAACAATAGACCGGGTTGGGGCTTTGCAAGGCGTACGATATCCGCACCAACCACCTCCAAATCCGGCAAGGCAGCGGCAAGCGAGACGGCTTCATCGAGCGCATCGGGTGCGGCCCGACGGTCCCGGTTGGCAGTCAGTTCGGGATGCAAGACCAACGCGCGTGTGAGCGAGGCCTTATGCTCGACGACCTCGGTCAGTCTTCACCTTCATAAAGACTGATCGGCTGTGTCGGCATCACGGTCGAAATCGCGTGTTTGTAGACAAGCTGGCTTTGACCATCGCGCCGCAAAAGCACGCAAAAATTATCAAACCAGGTGATCACGCCCTGCAGCTTAACGCCGTTTATCAGGAAGACCGTAACGGGAACCTTCGTCTTACGAACATGATTAAGAAATGCGTCCTGCAAATTCTGCTTATCGTTGGCCATTCTGGTGTGCCTTTTTTCTTCTAATGCGCAGAGCCCTTAACGACTATGCGCGCCTGCCAGGAAATGTCTACGGGTGTTGTGTACGATTCCGCGTCCAATGACAATGACATAGCAGGACAACCACTCAGTTTCGCCAGAAGTCGGGGTTCAAAAGCGCCAGAATGGCCAGTGTTTCCATTCGTCCAAGGACCATCGCGCAAACCAGAACGATTTTTGCGGATTCCGGAAGCTCGCTGTAGACAATGGGCGCTTCTGTCGCGATGCCCGCTACCGGCCCTGTTGTTGCAAGGGACGCGATTGCCAGAATCGCACTTTCTTCGAAATCAATGCCTGTTAGTGCCAGAAGCGCCATCACACCTGCAATTGAGACTGCAAAAAGCATGAAGAATATCCACGCGATCGCCGCGCCTTCCCGCCGCAGTCTTCGTCCGGCAAAGCCGGCACGCCCAATCGAAGACGGATGGATCAAACGCTCCATCTCACGAACCCCGTGTTTGTAAAGCGCATAGACGCGCAGCAGCTTTACCCCTCCCGCTGTCGTGGCCACGCCCCCGCCGAAAAGCGCGACACCGGCGAGCAACAAGCCCGGTGTATGCAGGCCCGACCAGTTTCTCGCCTCGTCCCAGCTGCTTGATTCCAAGCCGGTGGTCGTAAGAAATGACAGGACCATGAACACCCCGCCCCAGAGTGCGGGCAAAGCCGCGTCGCCCAGGCTGCCATCGACTTCAAAGGCGCCGATCCAGTGGCGAAGGAACAGAAACAACGGCACAGCGAGCATGAAAATCAGTGCGATACGCAGTTCGCGGTCTTTGCGGATCGCCTGCAGGTCCGGATGCAAACCACCTTCGAAGAACCGTCTGCTCACTGCAAAGAACAGGAAGGCGAAAACCGCGAACTCGGCAACAACGCCACCTGCTTCTCCGACGGGTTGGCCAGCCGTGATCCCAGACGTAGACAGTGTCGCCATTGCATAGAGAAGCGCCGGCGCGGGTGCTTTGCCAGCCACCACGAGTAGCAACCAGAGAATGCAGGTGAGTGTCACATAGATCGGGGTCAGTCGAACCACAAACCGCAGGATGCGTGCGTGGGGGTCTGTTTTCGCCCCAGAAGCGCGGGCGTCTCCGCTGCCAACTTCGGTCTCCGATGTCACCTCGAATCCACCAAGGGTCAGCGGCGCCAGCACGGCAAAGGCTGTGATCCAGATCAACAACCCTCCGAGCCACCCAATAATTCCTCGCCACAGGTGGATGGTCATAGGCAATCGATCAGGGTCGAACACACTCGCCCCGGTCGTTGTAAGCGCCGATACCATTTCCAAGTACGCGTTCAGAAATCGAGTGTCAGGCACAGCTTGGTGCAGCGGAAGCGCGAGCATTACGGGCAATAACGTGTAAATAGCCAGCAAGGTGGCCAGCGCGCGCCGTCCATCTGTGCGCCGCTTAATTCGCGCCGTGGCGAGCCCAACCATCGTGAGAATGATCAGAAAGAACGTCGCGCCATAGAAAAATGGGCGCCCTGCATCATGCTGATCCGTGGCCGCCCCAAAGATCGCAGGCGCATACATCGCCGCCGCACCAAGGGCGGAGGCTTGCACAAAAAGCGGGACAGAACGCGTTGCCAGCATCATCAGAAATAGTCGATGGAGACCTGCAAGAGCCGCTCCACCTCAGCCACATCCTCCGACAGGGCGAACATCACAATCACATCGCCTTCTTCGATCCGGGTTCCACCCGACACCCGCAGAAGCTCACCCTTCTTGAGCAATGCAGCTACCCGGACCCCTTCCGGGAACCCAATTTCGCGCACCAGTTGTCCCGCCAGAGGCGAGGTCGACAGCACCTGGGCTTCAATCACTTCGGCTTCTGCATCGCCGATGGAATAGACGTCCCGAACCCGTCCATGCCGGATGTGTCGCAGGATGGAACTGACAGTGGTCGCACGTGGATTGATGTACGCGTCGATATTCAGCGGCTCCAACAGTGGCACAAGCGTTGGGTCATTAACGAGTGCAATCGCCACCGGGCAGCCCTCGGACTTGGCGCGCACAGCTGCCAGCAGATTGGTCTTGTCGTCGTCCGTGACGGTAAGAACGGCATCAGCCTTTTCAATATTGGCTTCCTGCAAGAGCTCTGCGTCCAGCCCGTCGCCATTTAGAACGATGGTCCGTTCAAGGGCGTCGGCGGCCTGCTCGGCACGTTCCCGGTTGCGTTCGATCACTTTGACGCGGACTCGGTTTTCGCGCTTCTCCAGGGCACTTGCCACCGAAAGGCCAACGTTTCCGCCTCCGACGATGATGACGCGTTCCTGTTTGCGGTTCTGCTTGCCGAACACTTCAAGCGTGCGGGTCGTATCCTTGGTATCGCAGACGAGGTAAATCTGATCATCGGCAAAAAGCTGATCGCCGGGATCCGGTGCGAAGAGAACCCCGTGACGACGTATGCCGACCACCACGGATTGGAGTGTTGAAAACAAATCGGTCAACTGACGCAGTGGCGTTGCAAGTACAGGACAATCCTCGTCCAGCGTTATGCCAAGAAGCTGTGCCTTTCCGTCGAGAAAGAACTCGGTGTCGAAAGCTACCGGCGCCGACAGGCGCTGCAGGGCCGCTTCAGCAACCTCGCGTTCGGGGCTGATGACCACGTCAATTGGCAAGTGGTCGCGGCGATAAAGGTCGGAGTAAATCGCTGTCAGATAACTCTGCGCGCGCAGGCGTGCGATTTTGCGCGGCACCTCGAATACGGAATGCGCAACTTGGCACACAACCATGTTCACTTCGTCCGAGAAGGTCGCCGCAATTACCATATCTGCATCGCGCGCGCCGGCGGCCTGAAGGATGTCCGGAAAGGACGCGTTTCCGGTTATCCCCTGCACGTCCAGTGTGTCGGTCGCACGGCGGATCAGGTCCGGATTATTGTCAATCAGGGTGACGTCGTTGCGTTCCCCAGACAAGTGACGCGCAATCTGCCAGCCGACCTGGCCCGCGCCGCAAATGATAACCTTCATACCCGCCTCGCGCGTATTTGTGATCTTGGGATAGCGCAGCACGTCGTTGAGGGGAAGAGCCCAGATAGAGTACGCTTGCCGGGAATCGTGTGCCCCGAGGGCGTTGCATGTCACGGAAATTACTTCTGATTCCGCTTGTGTTAGCGGCTTGCGGCCCAGTTACCGCATTCGACCAGGCGGGCGTGCCTGTCTCGCGTTTGTCGTCTGATCTGCAGACCTGCGCCGCAACCGCAAACGCTGAGGCCCCCCCAGACGTCCAGGTCTTTTATACGTATGAACGTCGCTGGCGCCGCAACTACTGGGGCGGGCCACC
Organism: Dinoroseobacter sp.; assembly: GCA_030066795.1. Classification (GTDB taxonomy): domain Bacteria; phylum Pseudomonadota; class Alphaproteobacteria; order Rhodobacterales; family Rhodobacteraceae; genus Dinoroseobacter. The sequence continues at coordinate 138,272 of JASJAW010000019.1, read as the reverse complement.
GCGCTGGCGGTATGAGCGCGAGCGAGACATCGTGGACGTGAACGAAAGACAACGCGCTGTGTTTCTCCAGCAATGCATGATCGCGCGCGGATACCGGGTCACTCAGCTTCCGCGGTGCACCTCCACGCCTGCTGTCTCCTTCGAAACTCGGCTGCCCCCCGTGACCGAACAGAGCTGCGTGGTAAAGGTCAGTGGCGTGGGACCTGTGATTGTCACGCCCTGACGGAAATAAAGAAAGGCCCCTCGCATGATCCGTTTTCTGACTGTTTTCTGTGCCTTTGGACTCGCGGCCTGTACGAACCCGCCGGTCACCGTGTTTGAGCAGCCGGGCGTGACCACCACCCGTCTGGCCAACGACTACAGCCGTTGCGTCGCCGAGGCGGAGCGGCAAGCGCCACGCAACGTTCAGAACCAGACAAACTTTGGAACAAGCGTTGGCGTCGGCGTCGGCACAGGAAACCGCAACAGGAGCGGCAGTCGCACCTTTACGGACCTAAGCTTCAGCGTCGACACAAGACGCGTCGATGTGAACGAAGGGCGGCGCATCGGCCTCGTGCAGCAATGCATGATTACACGCGGCTACACGCCAAAACAAATTCAGGGATGCACGAACCAGCAGCGGGCCGGGCTCACTGTAGGGAGCGGCGTGCAACAACCACCGATTACACAGCAAAGCTGCGGCGCGGTGGTAAGCGGAGTAGGTCCCGTGATTGTGACGCCCTGACCAGGTCGGACAAGGCTAGACCTCCTCTACCCGTGCAACCCGCGCTCCAGCGCGCGATGTTGTGACAACGTTAAGAGACTTCAGTTTGCGATGAAGCGCCGAGCGCTCCATGCCGACGAAGGACGCGGTACGGGAGATGTTTCCACCGAACCTGTTGATTTGCGCCATCAGGTACTCCCGTTCAAAAAGTTCTCTGGCTTCGCGCAACGGCAAAGTGGCCAGCGCTCCGCTCACCAGAACCCCTGCCTCCGCCTCGGATGGGGCATCATGGCTGGGCAATTCGCTGGCAGATATCTCGCCGCTGTCGTTGCCCAAGATCAACACCCGCTCAATAACATTGCGCAGCTGGCGTACATTCCCCGGCCAAACCATCGTCTGCAACAAGGCCTCGGCTTCTTCGCTCAACTGGCGGTTTGGCAGCCCCTGTGTTTCGTTGAAATGCGCAATAAACGCGGTGGCAAGATGCGGGATGTCTTCGCGTCTTTCTGAAAGCGACGGGACCTCAATCGGCACCACATTGAGGCGATGGTAAAGCTCTTGCCGAAGGCGGCCCTCCGCCACGGCTTGCTCCAGATTACCCGTAGACGAAGAGATCACTCGGAGGTCTACCCGGATGTTGCCTGACCCTCCGACCCTGTGGAATTGCTGGTCGACCAAAACACGCAGGATCTTTGATTGCGTACCAAGTGGCATATCCGCCACCTCGTCAAAGAAGATCACGCCACCATCGGCCTGCTCCAGCAACCCTTTTTCAACTGTTTTATCAGCGCCTTCGCGCCCAAAGAGAACTTCTTCCATCCGCTCCGGTTCAATGGCAGCAGAGTTGACAGACACAAATGGCGCAGATGCCCGATTGGAGTTTGCGTGGATATAACGTGCTGCTATTTCCTTGCCGCTTCCTGCTGGGCCGCTCAGCATGACCCGCCCATTTGATTTGGTCACTTTGTCGAGCTGCGAGCGGAGCGCCTTCATGGCCGGCGAAGCGCCCAGCATTTCACTGGCCACGGGCCCCTGACGGCGAAGCTCAGCATTCTCCCGCCGCAGGTTCGCGGCTTCCATTGCACGCTTAACGACGACCAGCAACTGGTCAATATTAAACGGCTTTTCGATGAAATCGTAGGCGCCTTGCTTTATGGCAGCAACCGCAATCTCGATATTGCCATGACCCGAAATAATGACGATCGGGATCTCTGGGCGCTCTCGCTTGACGCGGACCAATATGTCGATGCCATCCATGTTGCTGTCTTTTAGCCATATGTCGAGGATCATTAGTCCCGGAGGGTCTTCCTCGATTGCCGCCATACAGTCATCGGCATTGCCAACAGCGCGCGTTGCGTAACCTTCATCTTTTAGGATGTCAGAGATCAGTTCTCGGATATCGCGTTCGTCGTCGATGATCAGAATATCTTTCATTGCTCAGGCCATCTTTTCTGAAACGTTAGGAGGGATGTCGTCAGAGGTGGTATTGGGGCGCGCCGCTGCATCAGTGTGCACCGGCAATCGGATCACAGCAGCTGCGCCCGGCGCTGCCTCAGGGGTAAACGGGGCGGCAGGGCGCAGCTCCAGGCTGCCCCCATGCTCTTCGATAATCTTACGCACAATTGGAAGTCCAAGCCCGGTACCCTTATCGCGTGTTGTGACATAGGGCTCGAACAGCTTGGCGGGATTGGCTGGAAGACCGATACCATTATCTGAGATGGTCAGCTCCGCCTCGTCACCAACAACCGTGAGGCTGACGCGTATCTCCGGCGGAGATTCGTCATCAGAGCGCACAGATCGCCTGGTTTCAATGGCTTCTCCAGCGTTCTTCAGCAGGTTTGTGAATGCTTGTGACAATAGGGTGGGATCAAATTCGCCACAGACGTTCCCGTCGGGGATATCGAGGCGAATTTCCGTGTCCGGTTGACCTGATCGCTGCAGCAAAACCGCATCGCGCAGAAGCTCGTTGAGGTCATTTGTTGCCGTCTCCGGCTCGGGCATGCGTGCGAATTTGGAGAACTCATCGACAATCCGACGCAGGTCATTGGTCTGCCGGACAATGACATCAGCCAGTTCGACCATCGCACCGCTGCTTTCACCAAGCTGCGGCCCGAATTTCCGTTTCATGCGTTCGGCGGACAACTGTATCGGTGTCAGGGGGTTTTTAATCTCGTGCGCAATCCGGCGCGCAACATCCCCCCAGGCCGCCATGCGCTGCGCGGTTGCAAGATCCGTGACATCGTCGAAAGCCACAACATAGCCTTCCAGACGATCGTCCTGCGTTGTTCTGCGCGCTATCCGCACCAACAGGTTTTCGGTTCGGCGTTGCCGGTTGAGCGTTATCTCTCCTTGTGCAACCTCACGCGAGCCTGCGCGCAATTTGTCAAACAGAGACTGAAACTCAGGTGCAATCTCACCAAGTTTCTCGCCAGCATGGGTCGCTTCTTCGAGCGACAAAAGCCCTGACGCAGATCGGTTCATGAAATCGACGCGGCCTTCTGGATCGAGCCCTATAACTCCGGCGGTAACAGAGCCAAGAACTGAGTCAAACAGTCGCCGCCGCCGTTCGATCTGGCGGGTGTTCTCCAGCAATGCGTCGCGCTGTGCCTTCAATTGACGGGTCATCTGGTTGAACAGGCGCCCCAGCATGGCGATTTCGTCGTCGCCGGGGAGTTCCGGAACCTTGACGTCAAGGTCCCCTGCCCCAACCCGTTGTGCCGCACCGGCTAGCCGTCCCACGGGACGTGACAACCGCTCCGCCATCCACAAGCCAAGCCAGATAGCCGCCGAGATCAGGATGACAGCAAAGCCCAGATAAAGCAGCCCGAATTCGAAAAGCAGACGCCCCCGCTCATCCTCCAGCTGTCGGTAAAGCTGGGCCGTTTCCTGCGTGTCATCCAGCAGAGCAAGGATTTCTCCATCAACCTCGCGGCTGACATACAGGTAATGATCGAGGCGCGAACGCATGGGCACCAACGCGCGCAACTCGTTGTTGTCCCAATCCTCTATCAGGACGACATCCTCGGCAGCAGCCGCAAACGACGCTTCGGACGGTTTCTCGAAGTCGAACAGATAAGACCGCTCCCCACGAACCCTGATGTCTCCAACGCCATCGATAATATAGGCTTCCTTCAGACCACGCTGGATCAGCCCTTGGCCCTGTGACAGCATCTGTCGCAAGTCACCTTCGGTGATCAGGAAGCCCTGTGACTGGTGCGCGCGGTCAAGAAAAGTGGCAAGCGCTGTCGCATCGATTTCGATCTGCTGCCGCTGCTCCTGTTCATAGGCTTCCGCGGCGGCAACGGAGGCTCCGATCACGCGCTGGACCCGGTCCGAGAACCAGCCCTCCAGCCCGAAATTCACCGTGATCATGGCGAAGACGGCGACCAGAATAGTCGGCACCAGGGCCACCAGCGCGAAGACGCCTGTGAGCCGCAAGTGCAGCCGCGACCCGGCGGACCGTGCTCGGCGCGCGGAAATCATCCGCGCCACGCGCTGCATAACGAGCGCAGCCACAATCAGGACGTAGACAAAGTCCGACAAAATGATGATGCGCAGGACGGTCGAATCGGAGGTCTGGTCCAACGGCCCCAGAACGAGAAACGTCGCGATCGCAAGAAGCGGTCCGAGCCCAACAAGGCTTAAAGTCAGCCAATTCTGGTACTTGCGCGAACTTAGAACCCGCTCAACCCGGTTAAGAGTATTGGTTTCAGTTAATGCTCTCAATTGCCCCTGCGACGCGAGTCTCCCCACGTCGTGCCTCTTTCGACACTTTATGTGGCAGTTTTACATCAACTTGCGCCTGCGTGTCACCTGAATATCGAGGTCAGTAATCTTTTTGCGCAAAGTATTGCGGTTGATGCCGAGCAGAGTGGCACATTTGGCCTGATTTCCGCCAGTTGCGTCGAGTGCCAATTCTATGAGCGGCGCCTCAACTTCACGCAGAATCCGCTGATAGAGCCCCGGCGGAGGCAAGACGCCTCCATGCAGATCGAAATATCGGCGCAAATGCTTCTCGACGGAGGCACTCAGTTTATCGGCGGGCCCGCCCCCCATAAGCGGTTCGATTGCCGGCTGACTGCCGAGCACCATCTCGACATCCCCACGCCCTATCTCTTCTTCTTGCGCAGTCACCACGAGGCGTTTCATTGCGTTCTCAAGCTGGCGCACATTGCCCGGCCACGAGTAGGCGCGGATCATATCGCTCGCCTCGGCAGACAGTTTGCGCGGGGCTGAGCCATCGCGTTCCGAACGAGCAAGGAAATGATCAGCCAACAGCGGGATATCGTCCACGCGCTCTCGGAGCGAGGGCACGTTAATGGTAACGCCGCCTAGCCTGTAAAAAAGGTCCTGACGGAACAACCCCGCTTCCATTTTCTGCATGAGATCGCGCTGGCTCGACGACATGATGCGCGGAGAGTTGTCACCGAAGCTGTCGAGCATACGAACAATCCGTCCCTGCGCATCATCGTCAAAGTCCCCGACTTCATCAAACAGGATCGACCCGCCCCGGGCACGGGCCACGAGGTTGGAGGGCCCGTCTGCACCGGCCAGATCCGCCGCCCCGGCGACAATAAATGGCAAAGACCGGCGGTCGGAAAAGTCGTGGATCGCTTTTGCAATGAGGCTTTTGCCTGTACCACTCTCCCCGGTGATCATTACCGGCAGATCGGTGTTCATAACCCGTGCAACAAGACGATAAAGCGCCTGCATTTGCGGCGTGCGCCCCACGAGGGGCAGATCGTCGGAACTGCGCTCTGCGCCTTCCGTTTGAACCGGTGCCCGGCGTTTAACCTCCAGCGCACGCGCCGCCCGTTTCATCAAGTCCGGCAGGTCGAAAGGCTTGGGCAAATAATCGTAAGCCTCCGCCTCCGCAGCCTGGATCGCGGTCATGATGGTGTTTTGTGCGGAAATGACGATTACTGGCAGACCGGGCCTTGCCTCCGAAATTTTCGGCAAAGTATCGAGCCCGTTGCCGTCCGGCATAATGACATCCGAGATCACCAGATCACCTTTGCCTTCCTCGACCCAGCGCATAAGGGTCATCAGGCTTGAAGTGGCGTGAACCTTACACCCGGCACGCGTTAGCGCTTGGGTCAGTACGGTGCGGATCGTGCGGTCGTCATCGGCGACAAGGACGGTTCCATCCATCAGGAAATCTCCTCGGTGCGGGGGGCAACAGGCAGGGATATGCGGAAGACGGTACGGCCAGGAACGCTGTCCACGGCAATCCACCCGTCATGTTCTGAGATGATCTTTGAGACAAGTGCGAGACCGAGGCCGGTTCCATTCTCCTTACCGGAGACAAACGGCTCGAATATCTCGCCCGAGATTTCTGGCGGCAGACCGGGGCCATCGTCAATGATCTCGATCTGGAGCGGCACGGAGGTGCCGGAGCCATCTTGCTTCCGCAGGCGAAGAGACAGTTCATAGAACGTTCGAATCTGAATCTCTCCGCCGTCCGCTCCGGCTTCGGCCGCGTTTTTTAACAAGTTCAGGAAGACCTGCAAAAGCTGGTCGGCATCTGCATAGGTATTTGGCAAGGACGGGTCGTAGCTTTCGCGGATGGTCATATGCGCACCGAACCCGACCGTTGCGGATTTGCGAGCCCGTTCCAGAACATCGTGGATGTTGACGGCTTTGCGTATGGGCGGACTGAGGTTTCCGAACTGTTCCACCTGCTCCAGAAGCTTCACGATGCGGCGGCTTTCGGCAACGATCAGATCGGTGAGTTCCAAATCGCCGTTTTTAAGGTTCATGGATAACAACTGCGCCGCGCCGGTGATGCCAGCCAGAGGGTTCTTGATCTCATGCGCGAGCATTTCGGCCATCCCTATCGCGGACTTGGCGGCCGATTTCGATTGCATCGACCTTCCCAGACGCCCCGCGATCTCGCGCGGTTCGATCAGCAGAAGTACAAGATCCGGGTTGTCGACCAACGGTGCGATTTGCAAGTTGCACAACACAGGCGCACGTTCGCCTGTGCCAACATCCACATCGTTGATGAACAACGGCGAGAAATTGTTACGCACACGGGAGAACGCCTCCTCCAACGGGGCGTCTACCATCAGCTTGTCCCAGAGTGGCGCGTTCAAAAGGCTTCGCAGAGAGCCATTCATAAACGTTTCCGCGGCAGGATTGAGATCGGCGATCAAATTGTCACCGGACACGATCAAAGCCGGAATGGGAAGCGACACCCACAACGCCTGCGTGCGATTTGTCATGCGGCCACCTCGAGCGGAGATGCCACAAAAGCCTCGCGCAATAGGGTGAGAACCCTCGTCGGGTCCTTTTCTGTCAGCACTAGTCTGCGCAGCTCGGGTTGAGCGGGCTGATCGTCCAAATACCACCCCAGATGCTTTCTCGCGACTTTCACACCGAGTGGAACGCCGTAGAAGTCCAGCATCGCTTCGTAGTGCCCGGCGACGATGTCGAACAGCGCTTGGCCTTCGGGCACTTTCGGGGCGGGAAAGTCGAACAAGTCTGCCGCGATTTGCGCCAGCTTCCACGGGCGGCCTTGCGCACCACGTCCAACCATGACGCCAGCCGCACCGGAGGCCGTAAGCGCCGCCTCCGCAGAAGCAGATCCGACAATATCGCCATTGGCAATCACCGGAATAGCGACCGCGTTGCTGACCGCGCGGATCGCCGTCCAGTCGGCCGAGCCTTTGTAGAACTGACAGCGAGTTCGCCCATGGATCGTAATCATCTGGATGCCCGCATCCCGTGCGCGACGGGCCAGGTCGGGGGCGTTCAAACTGTTCTCATCCCAGCCCAACCGGGTCTTCAGCGTAACGGGGACCTCAACGGCGCCGACCACCGCATCGATCAACGAAAGAGCATGATCGAGATCGCGCATCAGGGCCGATCCACTAAGACCGCCGACAACCTTCTTGGCCGGACACCCCATGTTGATATCGATGACTTGTGCGCCCTGCCCCGCGACGTACCTGGCAGCTTCCGCCATCCAATAAGGATCGCGTCCCGCGAGTTGTACGGACGTGGCGGCGCGGCCGAAGCCCAGTTCCGCCTTGGCACGGCTTGCCGGTTTGGCTTCCGCGATCTCCTGACTGGCAATCATTTCCGACACAACGAGACCGGCGCCAAACTGAGCGACGAGGTCACGAAACGGCCGGTCGGTGATCCCGGCCAGCGGCGCCAGAAAAACCGGCATCTCAAACCCCGTGTTTGCCAAGTTTACAGTCAAACGCTTAATCCTTGTGCATATCTATGCGCTAACGAGTTTCCCTATCGGCGGCAACCGCGCAAAAAGCCGTAAAACCGGCAAAACACGAACCGCCTATTTTTTGTGCAATATACCCGGGGCAGAGGCTTCTCGATTGCACCTTTTGCAGGCGACTTTTAGTTACGAACGAACTGAAAGCTTCGAAGGACGCCAGATTCAATGACCTCGCCCGCCCCGTCCCCGGCCGCTGCCGTGATTGTCGCCGCCGGACGCGGAACCCGCGCGGGCGGCACGATCCCGAAGCAGTGGCAGTCCCTCGCGGGACGCCGTGTGCTCGACTGGACCCTTGCTGCATTCGAGGGCGTGCCGGATATCTCGCAGATGATCGTTGTATTGCACCCCGAAGATATGCCGCTTGCGGATACGCTGGACAGCAGCTTTCCAATGACCTGCGTCGCCGGGGGCGAAACGCGGGACGCATCTGTGCGCGCCGCACTCGAAGTGGTGTCGGAGGAGTGTCAGATAGTCCTCATCCATGATGCGGCGCGCCCTTGCGTCAGCGCAGGCCTGATCACAAACGTGATAGAGGCGACGCGTACAACGGGCGCGGCCGCACCTGCTTTGGCCGTGACGGATGCGCTTTGGACCGGAGCCGACGGGTTTGTTACCGGAATGCGGGAGCGCGACGGGCTGTTCCGCGCGCAGACGCCACAAGGCTTTAGCCGAGAATTGATTGCCGCGGCGCATGCGCAACACACCGGAGGCGCGGCAGACGATGTCGAGGTCGCCCGGGCGGCTGGACACGCCGTCAGTATTGTTCCGGGCGAAACCCGTAATCTGAAGATCACGTACGAGCAGGATTTCGCGCGTGCTGCAACTCTGTTAGGACAGGCATCCATGGATATCCGAACTGGCAATGGCTACGACGTACACCGCTTCGGACCGGGTGATGCCGTTGTTCTGTGCGGCGTGACGATACCCCATGATCGAGCGCTACAAGGCCATTCCGATGCTGATGTCGGCATGCATGCGGTCACAGATGCCATTTACGGCGCTCTGGGAGACGGCGATATAGGTCAGCATTTCCCTCCCGCAGATCCACAGTGGAAGGGCGCCGCCTCGGAGATTTTTCTTAAACACGCGGTCGAGCTTGCTGCCTCGCGCGGCTACGCGATAACCCATATGGACTGCACATTGGTTTGCGAATACCCGAAGATTGGCCCGCATCACGCTGCGATGAAAACAAAAATGGCGGAGCATATGGGGCTTCAACCCGATCAGGTGAGCGTCAAGGCCACCACGTCGGAGCGGCTGGGCTTCACCGGACGGGGCGAAGGGATTGCATCGCTCGCCACCGTCACGTTGGTGCGCGTATGACCAGATTGTTGGCGACGTTCTTTGGAGTGGGCCTGCTGAAGCCTGCACCGGGCACATGGGGTTCGCTGGCCGCCCTGCCCGCGTTCTGGATTGTGCACGTCCTTGGCGGTTTTCCATTGGTTGTTGTGGCTACACTCATCGTTTTCGCGGTTGGCGTGTGGGTCACGCGCGCCGAAACGGCAGGCAAGGAAGACCACGATCCGTCAGAGATCGTGATCGACGAAGTGGCAGGTCAGTGGATCGCGCTTTGGCCGGTCTCTCTGGGTGCGCAGATGGCTGGGGCCGATGTGCTTGCGCTTTACCCCGGCTGGATCGCGGCGTTTGTGTTCTTCCGGCTCTTTGACATCTGGAAGCCCGGTCCTGTGGGCTGGGCAGATCGCCGTCACGACGCAATCGGGGTGATGTTGGACGATGTGATTGCGGGTGTGCTTGCAGCAGTCTGCGTCGGCGCACTGGCCGCCATCGCGCACATGGGGTTTGCATAATGACACTGGCCGAAACCCTGCTGGACATTTGCACCGCGCGAAGTCTTCAAGTCACAACCGCCGAAAGCTGCACAGGCGGCATGGTCGCAGCCGCGATAACGGATGTTGCCGGCTCCTCAAACATCTTCGAACGCGGGATTGTGACCTATTCGAACGGATCGAAGGTCGAGTTGCTGGGCGTTAGTGCTGACACAATCCGTGCGCATGGCGCGGTGTCCGAGCCTGTCGCCCGAGAAATGGCCGATGGCGCCTTACGCCGCTCGGGCGCAAATATCGCGGTTTCGATCACTGGGATCGCCGGTCCGGGCGGGTCCGAGTTCAAGCCCGAGGGTCGCGTGTGTTTCGGTATCGCAACCAATGAAACGAAAACCCAAACTGAAACCATCGAGTATGGACCCCTGGGACGGGCGCAAGTGCGTGCGTATGCACGCGACCATGCATTAAAGCGCCTGATCGCGGCCGCACAACGCCGCTAGGCTATGCTGGGTGCTCCGGACCCATAAAGCGCGTCAGCGCGGGACTCGAATGCGCGAACGATCCGCTGCATGGCCTCGTGAAAAACGACACCAATAACGCTTTGTAGTATCTTGTTCTTAAACTCAAAGTCCGTGTCGAACTCTACCTTGCACCCACCTGCTTCCAAGTCGGTGAATTTCCAGACCGAGTGCATATGCTTGAAGGGCCCATCAAGGTACTCGGTCTTAATCACATGATCTTGGCTTTGAAGCTGGACCCTGCTCCCGAACTTTTCTCGGAACACTTTGAATGAAATCACAAGGTCCGCCAGCATCTCCGATCCCGAGCTAGTGGGCTCGGTCGACCGGATACGTGCTGCGGCGCACCACGGGAGGAATTGCGGATAAGCTGCAACATCCGCCACAAGGTCATACATCTGCTGGGCGGTATAAGGCAGCGTTCGGGTCTCAGAGTGTTGCGGCATGACATCCGGTTTTCACGTGACAGTGGAAGGGGATTTCGTAGAGTAGCGCGGAAAATTCAAGGGGGCAGGATGAAGCACGATCATTACGTCATTGATAAAATGATCTCTGCCAAGGCGATCGCCGCGCGGGTGGAGGCGCTCGCGCGTGACATAGAAACCTCGTTCAAAGACACCGACAAACTGATGGTGGTGGGGCTCCTGCGCGGGTCGTTCGTCTTTATCGCCGATCTTGTGCGCGAGTTGTCCCTACCGCTGGAGGTCGACTTTCTGGAAGCCTCGTCTTACGGCGATGCGATGGAAAGCTCGCGAGAGGTTCGCATACTGAAAGACCTGAGGTCCGAGATTGCCGGGCGCGATGTGCTGGTGGTGGAGGATCTGGTCGATACCGGGTTCACGCTCAACCACGTGACCAAACTTCTGAGATCGCGCGAGCCGCGACGGTTGGAAACGATCTGCCTGCTCGACAAGCCTTCCCGGCGCGAGGTCGACGTCAAAGCCACCTGGACCGGATTTGAGATCCCGGATGAATTCGTGGTGGGCTATGGCATCGACTACGCCCAACGCAACCGTAACCTGCCTTATATCGGAAAGGTCCGCATGCTATGAACTTCAACTGGCTGATGCGCATGTCACGCTGGGCACGCAACCCGCCGTCCGAAAAGCGGGTGAAGTACATGCTTCTTATCGTGGCAGCCTGCCTGACCTTATGGGCAATTGAACAATTCTTCGGCTGGCCGGAGGCGCTGACGCCCAATCAGGTCCGCCCCAGACCCATCGGTATAAACTGACGGACTTCAGATACGGGACTTGCGCAAAGACCGCGGATCGATGCTCCGCGGGGCTTTGAGATCCATCAACGGGACCCGACGCATGCGCCGCGGAGAGACCAGTCCCAGTCCCCCGGCTGAAAGAATTCCAAGCGCGGTGAGTCCACCCACCAATGCCGAAATCAGCCCCGCCGCGATCGTGTTCTTTTCGGGGTCAAGAAGCGGAACAACATCGGCCGACCCGGACACCAGCGCAATGGCAAGCCCGATCACAGCAGCAATGGCAATCGTGGCCGAAGTTGCGTCATCGACAACGCGCACCCAATGCGGAGTCGTGGATGGCAACAGAAACAGCGTTCCGCAGAACATCCCAAGGATGGTTGCAAAATACGGGATCAGTTCTGATCGCGGCACGAAGGCAAGCTCCAGCTTCAGGATGATATACGCATAGGCCAACGCAAGCGCGAATGCTCCCAAACCGAAAGCGCGATAGACCGACCAAAGGGTCCACTTGAGTACAATTGTGATCGCCTTCATCCGAGACGCTCCGAACACACCAAATAATTAGGGTAACAGAGTGCTCTTGAAATCCGGCGATTCTAAGGCGAGCAGGCCAGTACGTGGTTTACCGTGCGCTTAGTTTTTCTAAACGGGCGGCGCGCAACTGGGCGAAATCGTCACCTGCATGGTAGCTCGAACGCGTCAACGGCGTGGCAGACACCATCAGGAACCCTTTGCCGTACGCCGTTTTTTCATACGATTTGAACTCTTCAGGAGTAACAAACCGATCCACTGCGTGGTGCTTCGGTGTCGGCTGCAGGTATTGCCCGATGGTCAGAAAATCGACGTCCGCCGCGCGCATGTCATCCATGACCTGTGCCACTGACCGGCGGTCTTCGCCAAGACCGACCATGATGCCCGATTTCGTGAACATTGCCGGATCCAGTTCCTTAACCCGCTGCAACAGACGCAAGCTATGGAAATACCGCGCACCGGGACGCACGTCCGGGTAAAGACCAGGCACGGTTTCGAGGTTGTGGTTGAAAACATCCGGCTTGGCCGCAACCACCGTCTCGAGCGCGTCCGGAGCACATTTTAGAAAGTCCGGGGTTAAGATCTCGATCGTCGTTTCCGGCGCGCGCTTCCGCACAGCACGGATTGTCATTGCGAAATGCTCTGCTCCGCCATCTTCGAGATCATCGCGGTCGACTGACGTGATCACCACATGATTGAGACCTAACTTCTGTACTGCATCAGCCACACGCCCGGGCTCAAAAACATCGAGCGCGTCTGGCCGCCCAGTCGCGACGTTGCAGAATGTGCAGCCGCGCGTGCAGATCTCACCCATGATCATCATGGTGGCGTGGCCCTGACTCCAGCATTCGCCGACATTCGGGCAGCCAGCTTCCTCGCACACTGTCACAAGGTTGTTTTTCCGCATGATCTCGCGGGTTTGCGTAAACCCCTCGCCGCCCGGAGCCTTCACCCGGATCCAGCTCGGCTTGCGAGGTTGCGCGTTGTCCTTCCGGTGGGCTTTTTCCGGATGACGCTCTTCAGGTATTGTCAGATCACGCATACAACAGGCTCCTCGTTGCAATTGTATCTAGACGGTCCTTAGAAAAAGCGAAACCGTTCTGCGCGCATAGCTGCCATGAGTCGCATGGATGGCCCAGACCGGCGTCGCAGGAACCACCGGTCTTTTTGGCGACAACTGCGCTAGCCGATCCGTCCGCCACCTTTCGCATGAACCTCCTGATAGTGCTGAGCCAGACGATCGAGAGCGATCCGCAACACGATTTTTCCGGATCGCGCGGACCAGCCGAGCCGTTTTTCCGCTGCTTCCAGACCTTCGAGGAAACAGCAACACCGAAAAGCCACATCTGCAAGTCCCGGCCCGAGCGCCTCCAACGCGGCGCTAACACGCTCTCGCGCGTTACTTGATCCTCCGCAGAAGTCGCTGCGGGCGCCTCCCCGAGCTCCACCTGTTAGGAACTTCTCCCAGTTCTGGGTCACTTTCGGTCCCATCTGTGCCAGCTCGAAGTCTTCACGCAGGCGCTCGCCAGCTCTCACCATGTCATCCGAGAGAAACCGCGTTCCGGTCTTGTCCCGCCGCCGTGCTAGCTGGGACAACGGACTCTCCGCAAGGTTGTAGCGCATGCGCCGCCGCGCAGCTTCGCCGGGCTCATCCCCTGCAATCTCGCGATGCCCCCATTCCCTGTGCTGCTCCCCAAATGCTGAAAGCTCCTCCGAAGCCGCGCCGGTCTTGCGCTGCGCATCTTCCGCCAAGAAACGCTTGAGCGCGGCGCGTCCGGCATGGGTGATTTCGTACTGTGCAACCTTGCCGTCCCTGAAGCGCCGAATCCAATCCTTCAGCACAAAGGCCTGCGCAATATTGCGATCCACCACAGCGATGCGGCGCGGAGTGTCATCGGCGCTGCGCAGCACCACGGCCTTTTCCATCTTCGCTGACACCGCCAGAATCGCATCTTTTTCGCAAAGACGGCGAAGGATACGCCGAGCTTCGCGCTCTATCAGTTCGGATTGGGTCTTTTGGAGACTACGAGGGTGTTCGCTCATATGGATCACATCCTGTGGTTCGGTATCGGATGGGGGAACGGTCAGCGCTTCGAGTGCTTCATCCAGCAGCGCATCATCTCTGCGGTTTTCCAGCTTGCGGATCTGCCGCAGGATGGTTGAGGCTGCGCACCCAGCTTGCTTCGCTACACCGCGGATAGACACACCATCACGGGTGTGAACAACATAATGGCGCGCGGCATCTGGCACCCAGTCAGGCAATCTCGAAAAATCATTATACAAAGAGAACTTGGTCAAGGTCTCTGGCACGGTTTCCTCCTGTTACTGAGTCCCAAAACAACCTAGGGTTGTGTTTGTTACCCGAAGGTTAAATGACCCTTGTCTGCAAAGAATTTGCGTAAACATTTAAGAAGGAGCGTGCGCAGCGAGCGGGGGTTTTGGGAGAACGCAACACACGCTCAGGTTGTGTTTGCGTAAAGGCGTAACCAAACGGAGTTTCCTATGTCTCGCCTGCTCACCGCTTTGCACTCTATCCGCCGTCCGCAAACACTGATGCGCGCTGCACGGTATGGGCTTTACGAATACAACCGTGAGCGCGATCTCAAACGTCTTACCCGCGAGCCGAAAGCCCCCTCACCTCAGAAGGCACTGACCTCCCTCATGGCCATAGAAGAGACGCTTGAGAGCAACCGACTGGAAGGATATGGAACCTACTCGGTCGCGCGCCACATAGAGGTTCTCGCGGCGATAATGGGCGAGATACGCCTTTTGCCAGAAACGCAATCCAACTAATTTCGCTGACTGGAGAAAGGTCTTTATTCCAAGGCGTCCGGCAAGGACGCCTTTTTTCGATCGATATAGTCTCGCAGGTCTTCAGCGATAGCTGGATCAAGAGCCGGTGGCTCATACTGTTCGAGCAAATAGCGCACACGTTGTGCTGCTAGTGATTGCGTATCGTAGCCACCAGCATCACGCCATGCCTCAAACGATTGATAGTCAAGAACATCGGAACGCCAAAACGCAGACTCGTAATTGGCCTGAGTATGAGCACACCCAAGATAGTGACCGCCAGGCCCGACTTCCTGCATTGCAGACAGGGCCAGTCCGTTTTCATCCACTGCGATTGGCGTGGCCAGTTTGTGCAAGGCACCCAACTGGTCACTGTCGAGTACGAATTTCTCCAAGCTCGCCACCAACCCGCCTTCGAGCCAGCCGCAGGAATGCAACATGAAATTCACGCCTGCCAAGAGCCCGGAATTAAGCGAATTCGCGCTTTCATATCCTGCTTGGGCATCCGGCAGTTTTGCCCCCGTGAACCCGCCGCCGGATCGATAAGGCAATCCCAGTCGCCGGGCAAGCTGGCCCGCGCCCCACGTGATTTGCGCCGTTTCTGGCGTTCCGAACGTAGGAGCCCCGGAATTCATGTCGATGGACGTGACAAAAGCCCCGAAAATCACCGGAGCACCCGGGCGAATAAGCTGCGCATAGGCCACTCCGGCCAGCACCTCAGCCAGCACTTGGGTGAGAACACCTGGCACCGTTACGGGCGCCATTGCACCGCCTACGATGAAGGGCGACACGATGCAGGCCTGATTTGCTTCCGCGTAGACTTCCAGCGCACCCATCATCGCGGCATCGAATGTCAAAGGCGAATTGATGTTGATGAGCGAGGTCATCACCGGACCCGCTGCCACGGTCTTCGTCCCAAACAGAATTTCGCACATCTCGACACTGTCGCGGGCGCGCGATGGCTCGGTCACTGCGCCCATGAAGGGTTTGTCGCTCAACCGCATATGAGCAAAGAGCATGTCGAGATGCCGCTTGTTCACCGGCACATCTGTAGGCTCGCACACCGTTCCACCAGAATGGTGCAGCCACGGGCTGAGATAGGCAAGTTTCACGAAATCTTCGAAATCCGCCATAGTCGCGTAGCGACGATTGCCCTCGAGGTCGCGCACAAAGGGCGGACCGTAAACCGGCGCGAAAACGGCACCCCTACCGCCAATTCCCACCGAACGGTCCTGATTGCGCGCGACTTGCGTAAACTGCGCTGGGGCAGTCGCGCAGAGCTGGCGGGCCAACCCACGCGGAATATGCACGCGGTCTCCCTGAACATCCGCGCCAGCGTTGCGCCACCGCTCAAGCGCTTTTGTGTTATCTGAAAAGGTAACCCCGATCTCTTCGAGAACCGTTTCTGCGTTGGATTCGATAATTTCGAGCGCCTCGTCGGACAACAACGTCATTTCCGGCAAGCTGCGCTGAAGAACAGGAGCTGCCTTGAGCTGAAAAGCGGTGCGCGCGGCCCGACGGGACGCACCGCCCCCACTCCTGCGCCGTCGCTCAGTTCGGACCTGATCCTGCATGCGCCCCTCCTAAACTGCCCTTCTAGCTCTATCCGGCCCGCTATACTGAGCGCCTGCATTTTGCGGCGCTTGGGGCGCGAAAACGACATGGAGCGGTGGCATCTACTTGCACGGAGGGCTCCTCGCTCGTAAACGGGCGCCATGACCATGCCTGACCACGAACGTCTTCTTATTATCGACTTTGGCAGCCAGGTGACGCAGTTGATCGCGCGTCGCCTCCGCGAACTGAACATTTATTGCGAAATCCACCCGTTTCAGAATGTCACTGACACGTTTCTGGATGAGTTCGCCCCAAAGGCGGTTATCTTCTCCGGCGGTCCTGCAAGTGTCATCGATGATGGATCTCCGCGCCCGCCCGGCAGTGTGTTTGACCGAGGTGTGCCGATTCTGGGCATCTGCTACGGCCAGCAAGTGATGATGCAGATGCTGGGTGGCAGGGTTGAGCGCGGTCACGGAACAGCCGAGTTCGGGCGCGCCTATGTCACCCCGCAGGATCGGCGGATCGACCTCCTGAACGGATGGTTCATAGACGGGCGTGAGCAGGTCTGGATGAGCCACGGCGACCATGTCAGCAAGATCGCCCCAGGGTTCGAGGTGTATGGCACCTCGCCCAACGCGCCTTACGCGATCACCGCCGACATGGACCGTCACTTCTATGCCGTGCAGTTCCACCCGGAAGTGCACCACACGCCGAACGGCAAGACACTCTACGAAAACTTCGTACGTCTGGCGGGCTTCAAGGGCGATTGGACCATGGGCGCCTATCGCGAACAAGCGATTGAACAGATCCGCGAACAGGTTGGCGACGGCAAGGTGATTTGCGCGCTGTCGGGTGGGGTCGACAGCTCGGTCGCGGCTGTGCTGATCCACGAGGCGATTGGAGACCAGCTGACTTGCGTTTTCGTAGATCACGGCTTGATGCGGCTCAACGAGGCTGAAGAAGTCGTCTCGATGTTCCGGGAGCATTACAATCTGCCATTGATCCATGCGGATGAGTCAGAGTTGTTCCTGAGCCAGCTTGACGGGCAATCGGACCCCGAAACCAAACGTAAGATCATTGGTCGCCTGTTCATCGAGGTGTTCGAGAAACATGCCAAGGAAATCGGTGGTGCGGATTTCCTCGCGCAAGGCACGCTTTATCCGGACGTGATCGAGTCTGTGAGCTTCTCGGGCGGGCCTTCTGTGACCATCAAGTCGCACCACAATGTCGGCGGTCTGCCAGAGCGGATGAATATGCAACTGGTCGAGCCGTTGCGCGAGCTTTTCAAGGACGAGGTCCGCGCGCTGGGCCATGAACTTGGCCTGCCGGCATCGTTCATCGGGCGCCACCCCTTCCCCGGCCCCGGGCTCGCCATAAGGTGTCCGGGCGAGATTACGCGTGACAAGCTCGAGATCCTGCGCAAGGCGGATGCGGTCTATATCGACCAGATCCGCAAGCACGGCCTGTACGATGAAATCTGGCAAGCCTATGTGGCGATCCTGCCCGTCCGCACTGTGGGCGTTATGGGCGACGGGCGGACTTATGATCATGCCTGCGCATTGCGCGCAGTGACTTCGGTCGATGGGATGACTGCGGATTACTATCCTTTCAGTCACGAATTTCTCGGAGAAACCGCGACCCGTATCATCAACGAGGTGCAGGGAATTAACCGCGTGACCTACGATATCACCTCGAAACCTCCCGGAACGATTGAGTGGGAATAGACGGCCTGCGCATGTCTCGCGTGCGCGGCTGTCGCATGCCGTGGCTCTTGCGGATGCGGGCCGTGTTGGTCGTAGTTGTGCTTTGCACGCCTGTTCAGGCCAAAGCGATACCGCCTCTGAGCTGCGACACCGATACCGACGGCGCCCATTGGGGCCTTGACCTCTTGGGACCGGTGGCGATCTGGCGAGAGGCGAGTGCGCGCACGCTGATCAACGGACTGCAGTTGGCAGAAACACCCGAGCAGACCGCAGTCTGGACGGCTCGATTTGAACATGACGGACAGCGCTATGAGGCAATTGTAACCGAAGAGGCCTGCGAGACCTCGCTCGGTGGCATATTTCCGCTGCGCCTTATACTGCGAACAGCAGCACACCAGTCGACCCTGAGAACAGGATGCTGCACGGTGGCGGAATGAACTTGAGCGATAGAGCTGCGCACCTGCCCAAGAGCATTACGGCAAGCCGGGCCCTGCTGCGCATAGGAACCGAGCCCGATCGGCCCGTTAAAACCGATGGCGCAGACGCAGTCATTTTCGGATAGCGTTGATTGCAAGAATGACAGCAACACCCAGCCAATCTGCCACTGCGCCGGTCCGGACGGGTCTGGCGGCGGTCTGGATGCTCGGTGCGATTGCCAGCTTTTCCACCATGGCGATTGCAGGTCGCAATCTGTACCAAAGCCACGACACTTTCGAGATCATGCTGTTCCGGTCCTTGATCGGTCTCGTTATCGTGCTGCTCGTTGCTGCTTTTGCAGGGACCGTCGCACAAATCCGTACGACGCGTTTCAAGACTCATGTGGCACGTAATGTTTTTCATTTTACTGGTCAGAATCTGTGGTTTTTCGCTGTCGCCGTGGCACCTCTGGCCCAAGTGATCGCGCTCGAGTTCACCTCGCCACTTTGGGTCGCGTTGCTGGCGCCGATCTTTCTCGGGGAGCGATTGACCCGCGTGCGCACGTTCGCGGCCTGTTTGGGATTTATCGGAGTGATGATGGTTGCCCAGCCAAAGATCAGCGGCCTTAGCCCGGGATTGATGGCGGCCGCGGCCTCTGCGATCTGCTTCGCGATCACCGCGATTTACACTAAGATCCTGACCCGTTTCGAGAGCATTACGTCGATCCTGTTTTGGCTGACCTCGCTACAGGCATTGTTCGGGCTAATCGCAGTGTTTTCGGATGGGACCATTACGCTGCCCAGTCTACAAACGCTGCCTTGGCTATTGGCCGTGGCAATCGCCGGTCTGACCGCGCATTTCTGCCTGACAACGGCGTTGTCTGTGGCGCCGGCAACGATTGTCATGCCGATGGACTTTCTGCGACTGCCTGCGCTCGCATTGATCGGGCTTGTCTTCTACGATGAGCCGATAACCTGGCTTATTGTACTTGGAAGTGTACTGATCCTATCCGGCAACGGTGTGAATCTTTTCGCAGAAAACCGTAAAAAACCTAAGGTAAAAGCGCTTTGACGCCGCGTTACAAGTTGACGATATTTTTTTTATCGGCATAGCGTCCGCCCTACCGCGCACTGAACGACGCGAGTACAGGGGATATTTAAACCATGACGAAACTACATCGGACTTTGGCCGGAGGGGCGGCAACGATTGCTGTGGCCAGTGCCGCACATGCCGGGGGCGTTGAGCGTTCCAATCAAGGCATCGACTTCCTGTTTGAAGAAGGCACCTACGCGGAAATTGGCTTCGGTCGCATTAATCCTGACGTAAGTGGGGTTGGCGTCACTCCGCCAGCCACCGGCCGCAATACAGGTGATATTCTCGGCGGCGAGAATGTCGGTACGGCAGCCTACAAGCAAGACCTGACGGACAATCTTGTCCTCGGGTTCAAAATCGACAATCCAATCGGAGCCACCATTGGGTACCCAGTGGGCACCGGGCATCCGTTTGCAGGCACTGTTGCCGACCTCGACTCGACGGCGCTGACGGGCTACCTGAAATATACGTTCGACAACGGGATAAGTGTTATCGGCGGACTTCGCGCCCAGCAGGTCGAAGGAGAGGTATTCCTCGCATCAACCAACTATAACCTCTCGACGAACAACGACAGGGAATACGGGTATACCCTTGGTATTGCCTACGAGAAACCGGAGATCGCATTGCGGGTCGCCCTGACCTACAACTCGGCGATTGACCACACTTTCAGTGCGACGGAGTCAACGCCCCTCATTGCCGGCGGCGCTCCTATCAACACCACGTTCGACACGACGATCCCACAGTCTGTCAATCTTGATTTCCAGACGGGTGTTGCGGAAGACACTCTGGTATTCGGGTCTATTCGGTGGGTCGACTGGAGTGAGTTTTCGATCAACCCGGATATCTATGATATTCTAATCCAAACTGCTTCTGGTGGGTTCAGCTATCCGCTTGCCTCGTACCAAAGCGACACAATCACCTACCGGATTGGGGTTGGCCGCCGTTTCACCGACGAATGGTCCGGCGCATTAACGTTCATCTATGAACCCGACAGTGGTGACATCTTCGGCAACCTTGGCCCTGTAGATGGGCGCACCGGGGTTGGTATTGGCGTCACCTATACGCCTCAGGAAAAGATGAAGATCAGTGCAGGCATCGAGTACAGCTGGCTGGGCGATGCGCTTTCCCAAAGCCCCTTCGGACCGCCCGGCACGCCGATCTCTGATTTCCGGGACAATACAGCCATCAGCTATGGCATCCGGGTCGGGTATTACTTCTGACCTCGCGACAACGCTCACGGACCCCCCGCTGTTTCGGCGGGGGTTTTTCTTTGCGCAGGTTTCGGATCGCTAGCATGGCGTCCCTGATCTACCACCATCCCCATGACAGAGCAGAAACTCATATCACCGCGGGCCTCGGGCGAACTCTGCCTCTTGTCGCTCATCTGGGGCGGCAGTTTTCTGGCCATTCGTACTGCCCTCGACGAAATCACGGTTGTCACCTCGGTCGCCTATCGTGTGGGCTTTGCGGCTCTGGCGCTTGTGATCTGGCTGAGGCTGCGGGGTGTAACACTTCCTAAGTCGCCTCAGCTTTGGATCAAATTCGCCGTTATGGGCTTTCTGAACAACGTAATCCCATTCTTACTGATGGCGTGGGGGCAGCTCTACATTCCAGTCGGCCTGACCGCGATCCTGAACGCTGCAACCGCCATTTTCGCCGTATTGGTCGCGGCCGCCTTTTTCGCCGACGAACGCCTGAGTTTCCGGAGGCTTGCTGGCGTCCTGCTTGGGTTTGCAGGTGTGACGACGGCAATCGGCTTACAAAACCTGCTCAATTTCAGCATCACATCGGTTGCACAACTCGCCGTTCTGGCAGGCACTCTCTCCTATGCCTTTGCAGGCGCCTGGGCGCGCGCGATGCTACGGGATGTTTCGCCCTCCATCGCAGCAACGGGTATGCTTGTGGCATCAACCGTAATAATGGTTCCGGTCGCACTACTCGTGGACGGCAGACCCAGCCTGCCTCAGTCCCCCTCCACATATCTCGCTGTCGCCTACTATGCGTTGATCGCGACCGCTTTTGCGTATCTTCTGTACTACCGCGTACTGGCTATGGCGGGCTCCGGTAATTTGCTGCTCTGTACGCTGCTGGTTGTTCCGGTGGCAATCACACTCGGGGCGCTTGTCCGCGGGGAAGCGCTGACCGCCACAGATTTTCTTGGCTTCGGACTGTTGGCGCTGGGCCTGATCGTACTGGATGGACGCTTGACCCGCCGCCTGCTTTCGGCTTGAACCCGTGAACGATGGACGGTGTGAAAGGCAGACCGATGGCTGCGAGACCCTATGAGACCGCAGCCGAGTGGCTGGAGGCCCCGAAAAAGCGCGTACTGCTATTTGGCATGTCAGGTTTGGGAAAAACCCACGTCTCCAACATGTTGCGGGAAAATGGTGATTGGTTCCATTACTCGATCGATTACCGTATTGGCACGCGCTACATGGGCGAGCACATCGTCGACAATTTCAAACGCGAGGCGATGAAAAACCCGTTCTTGCGCGATCTGCTTATGTCGGACTCGATTTATATTGGCTCCAACATCAACTTCAGCAATCTCGCGCCGGTTTCTACCTATCTCGGCAAACCGGGCGGCGTCGACAAGGGTGGCATGCCATTCGAAGAGTACCGCCGAAGGCAGGCTCTGTTCCGTCAGGCGGAACTGTCGGCGCTTATGGACACCCCCCATTTCATTGAGCGCGCCGAGGCGCTTTACAGCTATCCACATTTCGTTTGCGACACGGGAGGATCAATCTGCGAATGGGTTGATCCCGAAAACGCAAACGACCCCGTGCTATCAACGCTTTCGCAGCATCTGTTGATGATCTGGCTGAAGGGCGACGATGCCCATACTGAGGAGTTGATCCGCCGTTTCGACCGTGACCCCAAGCCCATGGCCTATCAGCCCGAGTTTCTCGCGGAGATGTGGACCAAGTACATGGCCGAGACAGGCGCGAGCGAAGCGGAGATCGATCCCGACGCCTTCATCCGTTGGACATACGCCCAAGCCCTTGCGCACCGTCAACCGCGCTACGCGAACATGGCGCGCAATTGGGGCATAACTGTCGAGGCAGACGAGATATCCGGGTTGCGTGACGCGCAGGACTTCGATGCCCTCATTGCGTCCACCCTTGGCAAAACTGCGTAACGTGACTACCTGCGAGGCCCGAGCTCGCAGAGACGAAAGACCACACTATGCCGATCAAGATCCCTGAAACCCTGCCTGCCTTTGACGTGCTGACCGAAGAGGGCGTCATGGTTATGGGCGAAGATCGAGCGGCGCGTCAGGACATCCGACCATTGCAGATCGGCTTGCTTAACCTCATGCCGAAAAAGATTCAGACGGAGACGCAGTTCGCACGGCTGATCGGCGCCACGCCATTGCAAATCGACCTGACACTGATCCGGATGACGGAACATGAAACGCGCAACACCTCCGCCGAACATATGGAAGCGTTTTACAAGCCGTTTCAGGACGTTAAGACCCGCAAGTTCGACGGCTTGATTATCACCGGTGCGCCCATCGAGCACTTGCCTTTCGAAAACGTAACCTACTGGAGCGAATTGACCGAGGTTTTCGATTGGACGCAGACTCATGTGCATTCCACCTTCGGCGTTTGCTGGGGCGGCATGGCAATGATCAATTATTTCCATGGAGTTGAGAAGCACCTGCTCGACCATAAAGCGTTCGGGTGTTTCCGGCACCAGAACCTGGCCCCGGCCTCGCCCTACCTACGTGGGTTTTCGGATGATTTCGTTATTCCGGTCAGTCGATGGACAGAGATGAAGCAGGCTGAGATCGGCGCCAAACCTGCCCTCAGAACGCTTCTGGGATCCGATAGGGTTGGACCTTGTCTTGTGGAAGATCCCTCCCATCGCGCGCTCTATATCTTCAATCACTTTGAGTATGACAGCGGCACGCTGAAGGAAGAATACGATCGCGATATGGACGAGGGCACTCCCATCAACGTGCCCGACAACTACTATCCCGATGACGATCCTGCGAGGGAGCCCCTCAACCGCTGGAGATCGCATGCGCATCTTCTATATGGAAACTGGATCAACGAAATTTACCAGACCACCCAATATGACCTTGAACAAATCGGCACGTAAAGCAGGCGTGGTTGCAGCGGTTCTTACGCTTGCGGCGTGCGCAAGCTCGTCGCAACCCGAGGCTGTGGCGCGGTTTGACACCCCACCTCTTGGCAGCTTTGCTGAAGTAAACGGCAAGCAAGTTCATTATACAGACAAAGGCCGCGGCACTGTGGTTGTTCTGCTGCATGGCGCGTCGGGCAATCTGCGTGACATGACATTTGATTTGGCAGATCAACTGGACAACCGTTACCGGGTGCTGGCGTTCGACCGCCCGGGTCTTGGTTTTTCGGAACCAATCAACCCACGCGGCGAAAGTCCTCAGGAGCAGGCACGCCATATGTCCGCGGTGTTGGACCAGTTGGGGATCGATCAGGCCATTATCCTAGGACATTCCTATGGCGGCTCAGTTGCGATGGCCTGGGCGTTGGAACGACCTGACCAAGTCGCGGGTGTGGTCAGCCTGTCCGGAGCGACGATGCCGTGGCCCGGCGGGTTGGGACCATGGTACTCCATCGCCGGAAGCAGCATCGGCGGAGCGACGGTGGTGCCTTGGATTATAAACTCAGTCGACATTGATGATGCGGATAGTATCGGTGCGCGCCTGTTTCGCCCGGACGCTCTACCCGAAGGCTATATCGACTACATCGGCGTCGATCTTGCACTGCGCCGCGACGCAGTCCAGCAAAATGCACGCCAAATCAATCGCCTGAAGCGCAATTTGAACGTGATGTCCGAGGCCTATCCGACGGTGCAGGTCCCCGTTGAGATCCTGCACGGCACCGCCGACGGCACGGTTCCAGCGGCTGTACACGCGCAGCCGATGGCGGAACTTCTTCCAAACGCCGAACTGACCCTTTTGCCCGGCATCGGTCACATGCCCCACCACGCGGCGACCAGCGATGTTGTCTCGGCGGTCGATCGGGCTGTTCGCCGGTCTGGATTGCGCTGAGCGCCCCAATCGGCATACTGCACCGACACGCTCACAGGTCCCGCGAGGCGCAAAATGTCATTGCCGTTCGATGGCGCAATTTCCCAGTTCTATAATGAAAAAGCGCCGAAAGAGATCCGCGAAGCCATAGATGCAGCGGATAAGCACGACATACTGGATCCGAAGTACCCCTACCGCGACCGCATGGATCACGACCGCTATGTTGAACGGCTGCACAAATTGCAGATCGAACTCGTCAAACTTCAGGCCTGGGTAAAGGAGAGCGGTGCTAGGATTGCTGTAATCTTCGAAGGTCGTGACGCGTCGGGAAAAGGCGGTACGATCAAGCGCTTTCGCGAGAACTTGAACCCTAGGGTTGCCAGGGTGGTCGCGCTTCCGAAGCCAACAGACCGTGAAGCGAAAGAGTGGTACTTTCAAAGGTATGTTCGCCAGCTTCCGATCGAGGGGGAAATCACGCTGTTTGATCGTAGCTGGTACAACCGAGCTGTGGTCGAAGAAGTGTTTGATTTTTGCACCGAGGTCGAACGCGCCGCATTTTTTCGGCAACTCCCCAACTTCGAAACGATGCTGGTGGACGAAGGCATCACGGTGGTTAAGTTCTGGCTGAACGTCGGCCGCGCCGAGCAACTGCGCCGGTTTCTCCATCGCGAGAAGGACCCGCTCAAACAGTGGAAATTGAGCTGGATTGATGTTGAGGGTCTCAACCGCTGGGACCGCTACACCGACGCCATCCGTGAAACCTTCCTGCGCACGGATCTCAATACATCACCGTGGACGATTGTGCGCACAGACGACAAGCGCCGCGCGCGGGTCGGCGCAATCCAGCACTTCCTGAGTGCGGTGGACTATAAGGGCAAGTCGGAAGACGCAATCGGGGAACCTGACCCCAAGATCGTGGGTCGGGTCGATCTCTGGCATGCCTAAACGCGGCTATCACCACGGAAATTTGCGCCAAGCTCTCGTGGACGCCGCGCTTGTTCTGATTGAGGAAAAAGGACCGACCGGCTTTACCCTCTCGGAGGCAGCAAAAAGCGCAGGCGTGACTCCCGCAGCGGTGTATCGTCATTTTTCAGGACGTGAAGAACTGATTGCCGAATGCGCGCTGCAAGGCCATGCGATCTTCGCAGACCTGATGGAATATGCCTTCAACGACGGCGCACCTTCAGCGCTTGCCGCTTTCGAAGCCACGGGGCGCGCGTATCTGGCTTTCGCCCGCAAACACCCCGGGCACTATATGGCGATGTTCGAGTCAGGTATTTCGAACAATCTCACGCCGGAGCTCGCGGCTGCCTCCGCGCGCTCGCGCGGGGTACTTGAACGGGCAGCCGTGGAGCTGTCCAAGCACATTCCAGACGAGAAACGTCCTCCAGCTGCGATGTTTTCGGCACATATCTGGGCCATGAGCCACGGTGTAGTCGAACTGTTCGCCCGCGGCGCACCGGGGGCGAAAGCCCCCTTCCCGCCAGAGGATTTGCTGGAAACAGGAATTGGAATTTACCTGCGCGGACTGGGGCTTATTCCACCTGATCGGTAGTGCTGACGCCAGCCTCAAACGTCCCGCGAGGCAAGCCAGAACAGAAACCCCAGATAGGCAAAGACCCCAAGGTTGAGCATTGTATCGACGAGTTGCGGGCTCATTTCGGCAACTCCTTCTTCAGCGACCTCATCAGACACAGGACGAGGATCGGAACTATGAACACGAAGGCCAGCGCAGATACGGCGATGATCGAACGGACAAGCCCGATATCCCCCACCAATACCATAGCCAGCCCCAGCGCGCCCAATACGGCGCCCCAGATCGTACGGATCGTCGGGGATGGATTGTCGTCCCCGCCCGAACCGATCATCGCGAGCGTAAACCCGGCGCTGACAACGCTCGTGACGACGAACAGGAACGCAGCCAGTATCGTGGCGGCTTGCGTTAGCGCGTCGAGTGGCAAGCGCTGCAGCAGAGCGAATGTCGTGGCATCGAGGCTTTCCGCGTTCACCTCAAGCAGTTCGGCATTGCCGCGCAGCGCATCATGGAAGGCTGTGCCCCCGAAGACGCCAAACCACAGGATTGAAAACAACGTTGGCGCCACGATCACACCCACAAGGAATTCCCGCACCGTCCTGTTCCGTGAAATGCGGGCGATAAAGACCCCGACGAACGGAGACCACGCCAGCCACCAGATCATGTAATTAAGGGTCCAGCTCTGGAACCAGTTCACGATGTTCTCTTCGAAGAATTCCGCTGTAGAGAAGCCAGCCGGCAGCACGCCGAATACATACCGCCCAAAACCCGTCACGACGGAGTTCATGATGTACGAGGTGGGCCCCATGATGAGCAGATAGATCATCAGGACAATTGCAATCAGCATCGCAGTGTTGGAGAATTTGGCCATCCCGTCTCCGAGGTCGCGGCGCAGCGGAATGACAAAAGCAACGCACATTGCGATGAAGACCAGCAGCGTCAGGCTTGATGCACTCTCTAACCCAATTAACTTCGCCAGCCCGGTCTGGATCTGGAAAACGCCCATGGCCATCGACCCGGCAAGCCCGACAGCGATGGCCACAATTGAAAGCAGGTCGAAAATCCACCCCAGCGGCCTGGCGAAAGCAAATCGGCCGTAGACATCGGTGAGCGGCGCGCTCAGCAACAGTGTTCCGCCACGCCGAAACGCGAAATAGGCCACCACCAAACCAACCATTCCGTAGATGGCCCAGGCATGAAACCCCCAGTTCAGATACGTCACAAACAGTGCAAATCCGGCGGCAGTCGGCTCGTTTTCGAACTCGCGAAGCGTAGCGAAATGGACCAAAGGTTCGGCCGCTCCGTAAAACAAAAGGCCGACGCCCATACCCGCCGCGAACAACATGGCGATCCACGCTGGTGTGGAGAATTCAGGTTCCGATCCCTCTGGCCCCAATCGTACCGATCCAAATCGGGAGAACATAAGAAACAGCGCAAGAAGAAGAAGCCCGCTGGTCACCAGCATGATGAACCAGCCGCGGCTGTTGAATTGAGCATCGACAATGGCTGCTGCGCGCGCGCCAAACCCCTGCGGGTCAATCACGCCCCAGGCCGCGATCGCGGTGCTGATCGACAGGGCCGTGATTAAAAGCGCGTTCAGCTTCATCAGCCCCGGCCCGCACTAGGTTCGCTCAAAACGAAAAGTTTCAAGTCAGTTCCTGCACGCTGTCGAAGACTTCCAACTCCGGCGGCCCATCGTACATGTCAGAGCTTGACTTTGCCCCCTTATGGGCCGCGCGAAAGGCCTCAGACTTGGTCCACGCCTCAAAAGCGTTCTTGTCGCGCCACATCGTGTGGGACGCATAGAGTCTTACCCCGTCAGTCTCATCCCCCTTCATAAGGTGGAAGGATACGAAGCCATCGACCGTTTTCAAATGGCTGTCCCGGCTTTTCCAGACCGCTTCGAACGCCTCTTCCTGACCGGTTTTCACGCGGAAACGGTTCATTGTCAGGTACATGCGCTGGTCCTTTTTTATTGGGGCTTGTGCTCTGAGCTTACCGAACCCGAGCGCGTGCACGACGTCAAGCATTTGAAAAACGAAAGGGCCCGCACGCGGCGAGCCCTTTCGAAGGATTTTTTTTGAACGCGGGTCAGCGCTTGGAGAACTGGAAGCTCCGGCGCGCCTTGCGCTTACCGTATTTCTTCCGCTCGACCACGCGGCTGTCGCGGGTCAGGAAGCCCGCCGCCTTAAGCGAGGCACGCAGGCTCGGCTCATAAAGCTGGAGCGCTTTGGAAATGCCGTGACGTACCGCACCGGCCTGACCGGACAAGCCGCCACCCTTCACGGTTGCCATGACGTCGAACTGATCTTCGACACCAGCCACCTGGAACGGCTGGCGCAGGATCATCTGCAGCACCGGACGCGCGAAATACTCCGGCATTTCCTTGCCATTCACGGTCATCTTGCCGGAACCCGGCTTGATCCAGACACGGGCAATGGCGTCTTTCCGTTTGCCGGTCGCGTAGGAGCGGCCGAATTCGTCCCGAACGGGCTCGCGCGGGGTGTCGAGCGCTTCTGCGACAACAGCAGCTTCTGCGCCCTCTGCAACGGCGGTCAGCTCATCAAAGGATTTGATTTCTTCAGCCATCTCATGCGCTCCGGGTGTTCTTGGGATTCTTCGAAGCGACGTCGAGCACTTCGGGCTGCTGGGCTTCATGCGGGTGCTCGGCACCGGCATAGACGCGCAGGTTGGTCATTTGCTGACGAGACAGCGGACCGCCGGGCAACATGCGCTTGACGGCCTGCATCACAACGCGTTCGGGGTGCGCCCCTTCGAGGATCTGACCGGTGGTGCGGGACTTGATGCCGCCCGGGTAACCGGTGTGCCAGTAGTTGGGCTTGTTGCGCTTGTCGCCGGTCACCTGCACCTTGTCGGCGTTGATGACGATGACGTTGTCGCCCATGTCCATGTGCGGCGTGAAAGTGGCCTTGTGCTTGCCGCGCAGGCGCATGGCGATGATCGAAGCAAGACGGCCCAGAACAACGCCCTCGGCGTCAATCAGGATCCACTTTTTGTCGATCTCCGCCGGGGTAGCGGTATAGGTTTTCATTGTCAGACCTGTTCAGACAGAAGATTATCAGCGCGCAAGCGGCCCGCTGGAATTCGATGGACGTGTTCTAAGCATTTCCAGACGCAGGTCAATGCCTTTAGCCATCTCGAAATACAGCAATTACAGACACTTACAAATTAGGTATTATTTTACCCCACATTTTTGACTTTCAAACCGCAATTCGGTCAGGTGGCGTATCCAGTAATTCTCGCAAACGGTCCAGAGCCGCGTCGAAGCTTTCGCGATTCACGCCACCGTTCACGGCAAGGCGCACCGCGTGCGGCGCACGCGCATTTCGGTCGGTGTAGTCCTCCGCCGTTCTGATGAGCACGCCTTTGCCTTCAGCGGCACGCGCAAACGCGCCTGCACGCCACCCGGGTGGCAAGTTAAGCCAGACAAAGAGCGCGTCTTCCCGCCAAACGAGATCGTACCGCCCAAGCGCGTTGACAATAGACCGGATATAACCTGCCACGGCATCGCGTACGTTCTGCTGGATCGCGGGCAGATCCGGGTGCGTCAAAAGCATCGCTGTAAGGTCCGAGATTGGCGTTGCGATCCCAAAGAAACCCGCCTCCGCTGCACGGCGCAAAGGCGCCACACCTCTCTCAGGCGCGACAACAAACCCAAAGCGCAAGGCCGGACTGAGCGACTTCGAGAGTGAATTCACGTACCAGCCGCGCTCCGGAAGTAATGCTCGCATTGAGGGTCCGGACACGTTGCCGAGACGGTACGTGTCATCTTCGAGCACCTGCAAACCGGTACGGCGAGCTACATCCGCAATTGCTGCCCGACGCCTCGGTGGCACAGTCAGCAACAACGGATTTTGCACCTCCGCTGACATACACAACAGCTGCGCCCCAGAAGATTTTGCCACGGCTTCCAGCGCTTCTGGTATCAGCCCCTCTTCATCCATGGGTACAGGGAGCACCTCGGCCCGAAGCAACTCTGCCGCCCGGCGATATCCCGGATACGCCAACTCCTCGACCAAAACGACGGGGCGCCGACCAGACAGCACCGCTTGCATCACAATCATTACGCCATTCTGAGCCCCATGGGACAAAACGATATCTTCGGGGCCCAACGGACCAAGCATGACATCCGACAGATAGCTGTGCACAGCCTCGCGCGCAGTCCTGCCGGTTTCATGACCGGGATAGTGCAGCACCCCCGACGGCGGGGCTTCAGCCACTTTCGACAGAACCTCCCGGATAAGGCGCGCCTGTCCGACATGCGGCAAATGCGGGGAAATCAGATTGACCTCGTACGAGTCTCCACCGGTTCCGTGCAGCACCGAGTCCACCTCGACGATCGAGGATGCCACTGGCATCTGCACTGCTTCAGCGACAAATGTCCCCCGCCCGACGCCTGCCTCGAGCACACCCGCGTCAACGAGTTTTGAATATGCGCGCGCGACAGTACCGGGTGTGACAGACAGCCGATACGCGAGATCCCGAACGGGAGGTAGCTTCGAGCCGGGTGCAAGAGCCCCTTGCGATATCCCTGCTTCAATAGCCTTGGCGAGCCGCGTGTACTTCGGGCCGGACGCCGAAGATAGTACTTTCGAAAGATCATCAGACCAAATTGTATTCATCACAATCTTTCTTTGGACAGACTCGGCACTCTTTTGTATCGAAATAATGCGCCACCCAATCAATTTGTGTCAATACAATTAAAGGAGAGTTCAAATGACACGTCCCCATAACACCGCGCAGTTTGCGTTTCTGTCGTCCGCCCCGACCCTGCCCACACTGGCGCAGATTGCTCTGCGCGTGGCCGTCGCGGCAACGGTGTGGGACATGCAGCGAAAAACGCGTCGTGGCCTGAGAGACCTCAGTGATCATCAGTTACGCGATATTGGACTCACACGCGATGACGTCGAACGTGAATACCGCCGGATGTTCTGACCCGGGTACACGCTCCCTGACTTGCCGGCCCCTCGGGGCCGGTTTTTTTATCTCTCGGGAGGAATTGAATAGGTTAGCGTTGCCCGAGCAACCGGTTCTGGATGCCCTTCGGAAGCCATCAAAACATCTCCCACAGCCAGGGACCGGCCCAGCTTCAACAACTTCGCCTCCGCCAGAAGAGGCACGCCCGCGACAGGCTTGCGCATGAAGTCGATGGAGCAGTTGGTCGTGACCGCCAAAGCCTTCGGGCCAATCCGCGACAGAACCGCGAGATAAACCGCGACATCTGCCAGCGCGAACATGGATGGCCCAGATACCGTGCCTCCGGGGCGCAGATGACGGTCAGCCACGTTGAGCGCAACACACAACCGATCGTTGGAGATCTCCCGAATATCAAAGTCTCCTCGAACCTGCGGAAATTCGCGATCCAGAAACGCCGCCAGCGCGTCGGCATTCATCGCAAGTGTCATTGCCCCCTCCCCGGTTTGCTGCCTAGACTTGGACCGGTTCGACCTGGAGGACAAGAGCATGACCGAACTTCTGACACGCAACGACGCAGGAGGAATCGCGACCCTGACTCTGAATGCGCCCGACCGATTAAATGCCTTGTCGGATAGCATGCTTGCGGCCTTGCAGGAGCAGATTGATACCCTGCATGGCGACAGCGCGACACGTGTCATCATCCTGAAAGGCGCAGGCCGAGCATTTTGCGCAGGACATGATCTGAAAGAAATGCAGGCCAAACGCACTGACCCAGACGGTGGAGCCGCCGCGCTCAAGGATCTTTTTGACCGCTGTGCCCATATGATGATGAGCCTTCAGCGCTTGCCGCAGCCCGTAATCGCTGAGGTGCATGGGATCGCAACGGCCGCAGGATGCCAGCTGGTCGCGACCTGTGATCTGGCCATAGCCGCTGATACGGCCAGATTTGGCGTAAACGGGGTAAACATTGGCCTCTTTTGCTCCACCCCGATGGTGGCACTTACCCGAAACATTCCGCGCAAGGCCGCGTTTGAAATGCTGACAACCGGCGCGATGATCGGGGCAGATCGCGCGCAGGTGCTTGGCCTGATCAACAGTGTTGTCGCTGAAAGCGAACTCGAGCAGGCAACTCAGGATCTCGCGACCACGATAGCGGGCAAACTTGGGGCCGCCGTGGCGATCGGAAAGCAAGCGTTCTATGAACAGGCGCAAATGGCGTTGGCCGACGCCTATGCCTATACCGGCGAGGTAATGGTTCAGAATATGGGCTTGCGCGATACCGATGAAGGCATCAACGCATTTCTTGAAAAGCGCGCCCCGGATTGGGCGGAAACCTAAGATGCACCCAGAATTCGCCTGACGTAATTTTGCGTTTCTTTATAAGGCGGTATGCCGCCATGCTCAC
The DNA here is from genome assembly GCA_030066795.1 of Dinoroseobacter sp. Lineage (GTDB taxonomy): Bacteria > Pseudomonadota > Alphaproteobacteria > Rhodobacterales > Rhodobacteraceae > Dinoroseobacter. Next base: position 105,833 of record JASJAW010000019.1, on the reverse strand, counting down.
GTACCGCCTCAGGACCGGCGTTATACGCCGCCAGTGCCAGACGCCAGCTGCGGAACCGGTCATACTGGGCGCGTAGATACCGTGCGCCGCCATCGAGGTTCTGACGCGGATCGCGTGGGTTTACCCCAAGCATCGCCGCCGTTCCCGGCATGAGCTGCGCCAAGCCAATTGCGCCCTTATGCGACACAGCACGCGGATTGAACGCGCTTTCCTGCTGCACAAGACGCAAGAAAAGGTCTTCCGGAACGCCATGTCGGCGCGCCGCGGCGCGCGCCAGCTCAATATACGGACCAGAGTATCCGCCGCGATAGCTGGGGATCACATCGGGCCGCAGCGCGTCAGGGCGCAACCGGGCCGAATGCTCGTACTGGCTGGCGCCACGTGTATCCAGAACCCGTGTCTGGGACCGGAACAACGACGCCCTTGATTTGGTTGAGACGGTGACATCTGCCGACGCGACCGTCGAGACAGGACCTGCCCCGCTTATTACCGCAATAGCCAGAACGGTCGAAACCGCCGAGAGTATCCGCATGCATCGCCTCGAGTTATTTTGCGCAGCCACTATATGCAAAAAGCCCCAAAAGGCCAAGCGGCACGCGTTAAGGATGTCTTTACCCTGTTGCGTTGCTGTACGAAAGTCGGACAAATCCAACGACAGATTCGAGGGAGGCAGTCATGGCGGGCTCTGTAAATAAGGTCATATTGGTGGGCAATCTCGGGCGCGACCCGGAAGTGCGCACATTCCAAAATGGCGGTAAGGTTTGCAATTTGCGGATCGCGACCTCCGAAACCTGGAAAGACCGCAACACCGGCGAGCGACGCGAGAAAACCGAGTGGCATTCCGTGGCCATTTTTTCCGAGCCATTGGCGCGGATTGCCGAGCAATATCTGCGCAAAGGCTCCAAGGTTTATCTTGAAGGTCAACTGGAGACCCGAAAGTGGCAAGACCAATCCGGACAGGATCGCTACAGCACCGAGGTTGTGCTGAGACCCTACAAAGGCGAGCTCACCCTTCTCGACGGTCGCGGTGAGGGCGGCGGTATGGGTGGCGGGGGCGGTGGCTACGTTCCTGATCAGTCCGGTGGCGGCTATGGCGGGGGTAGCCAGGGCGGCGGTTTCGGTGGTGGCAGCCCAGCCGGCGGCGGCGATCTGGAGGATGAAATCCCCTTCTGATCGTTTGGGACCGTTTTAGAATCAAGGCTGTTGTCAACGGCGCCCGATGAATGTGGTGCGCGGGCGCGAATTTCCGGTTCAGGTTATCGTCGCTCGGCCAGTGCGTCCGATAAGACACTGCGCACAGTGTCGCGTGGCACCTCCGCGGTGACGAACGCGTCCCCTATTCCGCGGGCCAGAATGAACCGCAACTGGCCATCCAAGACTTTCTTATCTTGCGCCATTAGCGCCAGAAGCCCCTCGGCATCAGGTAAGTCGCCCGGGATATCTCTCAAATCGACCTTCATGCCCATGGCGCGCAGATGCGCCCTTACCCGACTTGGATCTTCCTGCGCGCAAAGCCCGAGCCGCGCCGACAATTCAAACGCCAACGCGCAACCGATCGCAACGCCCTCCCCGTGCAGGAGCCGATCCGAATATCCGGTTGCCGCCTCCAATGCATGGCAAAAAGTATGTCCCAAGTTCAGAAGTGCGCGGTCTCCTTGCTCCGTCTCATCCCGCGCAACAATCTCGGCTTTCATCTCGACGGATCGACGCACTGCTGCGACACGCGCCGCCACGTCACCTGCCGCAAGCGCCGGTCCCTGCGATTCAAGCCACTCGAAAAACGCGGCATCGCCCAGCAGACTGTATTTCACCACCTCTCCGTAGCCTGCGAGAAAGTCGCGCGCGGTCAGCGTGCCAAGCACCCCAGTGTCTGCAAGCACCAGCCGGGGCTGATGAAAGGCCCCGATCAGGTTCTTGCCGTGGACCGAATTGATCCCGGTCTTACCCCCAACAGAACTGTCGACCTGCGCCAAAAGCGAGGTTGGAATCTGCACGAACCCAACTCCCCGCCGCAAAACGGCCGCCGCAAACCCGGCGAGATCGCCAATTACACCACCACCAAAGGCGACGATGATATCGCGCCGTTCAACTTTTTCCGCGAGCAACCAATCCACAGCGCGCGAAAACTCAGGCCAGCCTTTTGTCGCCTCTCCTGCGGGAAGCGCCAGGGCAGAAGAGGCGATGCCAGCAGAGCGCAGGCTGTTCTCCAAGGCTTCAAGATGAAGGGTCGCGACCATTTCATCGGTCAGGATAGCCACATTGGGACGCGCCAGAAGCGGGGCGATCCGCGCGCCGGCTTCCGCCAGCAATCCAGGCCCGATCTCCACGTCATAGGCCCGCTCGCCAAGCGCAACATGCACTTTTTCGCGCATTGCATTCCTTCCCATTTCTGACGCTCCGATCTTAGAAGTCGCCTAACAAGCCACGACAAACGACGCCAGCCCTAGATCCGGGGAACAGCGGCCTCTGCGCGCAGCACACCAGGAGCTGCGATCAACGCCTCGCGCACCCGGTGCGCCATTTGCTCAATACTCAGCTCAGGCGCAGCAGGCACCCGAACCTGTGCCTTAGAATAAAACGGCACTCGGGCTCTGTAGATTTCGGTCAGGGTTGCCTTGGGATCGTCGGTCAGCAGCAAAGGCCGTGTCGTTTTATGCCGCACCCGGTTCCACAAAAGCTCCAGATCCGCGTCGAGCCAGACCGACACGCCGTATTGTGCGATCACATCGCGGTTTCGCTGCGCCAGAAAGGCCCCTCCACCGGTCGACAGAATACCGGGCGCAGATTGCAGAAGCCGCGTCAGAACTTCGGTTTCTCTGTCGCGGAAAAAGGCCTCACCATCCCGCGCGAAAATTTCGGCGATAGTGGCGTTAGCTGCGGCCTCAATCTCGCGATCGCTGTCCAGGAACGGTACATCCAAGAGTCCGGCGAGTGCTGTCCCGACAGCGGTCTTTCCAGCGCCCATCATGCCAACAAGAACCACCGGTTTCTGCAATTTCAGCACGAGATCGGCCGATTCCTGCAACTCCTGCCCATTTTGAATGCTTTGTGATACCATTCCCCTTGAATGGCGCGAAGTGTCGCGAAATACCATAAGTAAAACAATAATTCGGCAGTCATATCGAGAGGCAGGGCGCAGATCGTGGTCGGAAAACTCTTCATCGCACTTCTCGTGCTGATCGTTCTTGGGGCGATTGGCCTTCTGGGATACGGCTATCTCGGCGACCTTTCTCCGAACGCTGAGCCCACGACAATTCCCGTGGAACTGAATGAAAACTAGAGTTTGGATTGCAATGCTGTGCGCCGGGCTGAGCACTCTGCCCGCAGCCGCACAGGATACTCCGGGTCAGCCCATCTCGGCAATCGACTGGCTATCGGATGTGATCCAGTCGGCACCGACAGATACCGAGCGCGCGCCTGACATTTCAGGCAGTGCGGCGCCCGAGCGGATTGAAATCGAGCCTTTGGCCCAAACGGCTGTTGACGCAGTGGGGCTTTTGCCTGCCAACGTTGTCGGGCTGCCCCGCGACTTCTGGGGGCCATCACCCTCGGAAACCCTGGCAGGCCTGATGAGAAGCCAGTCGTCAGATCTTAACCGACCCGCGCGCCGATTGCTCAAACGGATCCTGCTGGCAGAGCTAGACCCTCCTGTGGATGCCGATACCGGCCACGATCTTTTTCTGGCCCGTGTCGACACGCTGCTGGCAATGGGCGCTCTGGAAGACGCGCAAGCTCTTGTGGAACGGGCTGGTGTAACCGCCGATCCGGATGTTTTTCGTCGCTGGTTTGACATCTCGCTTCTGCGTGAGACCGAAAACCGGGCGTGCGCCACTTTGCGGGCCACACCGGATGTCGCGCCAACTTTCTCGGCCCGGATTTTCTGTTTGGCACGAAACCGCGACTGGCCTGCCGCAGCTTTAAGCCTCGAGACCGCTCGTGCCCTTGGTGCTGTCAGTGACTCCGAAGCCGATCTGATGGCGCGGTTCCTAGACCCGATCGAATTCGAAGATGATCCGTTCCCGCCGGTCCAGCGTCCGATCACACCACTGGACTACAGAATGCGGGCAGCGCTCGGCGAGGCGCCTCCATCCGCGACACTGCCCATTGCGTTCAATTATGCCCTTCTGAGCGACACGCAGGGCTGGAAAACACGCCTGGAAGCCGCGGAACGTCTTGCCCGCGCAGGGGGTATTTCACCGCGTGAGCTGTTCGCCATCTACCTGGAGCGGGCGCCGGCAGCATCAGGCGGCCTGTGGGATCGTGTGGCAAATGTTCAGAAATTCGACATCGCCCTTCTTGCTAACGACCCGGATCGGATTGCCAGCACCCTGCCCCCGGCAGCATCATCTCTTGAGAGCGCCGGACTTTTTGAGGCATTTTCCGAAGTCTACGGCGGTCGCGTCGCCCGTTTGGATCTGGTTGGCGAGGCTGGAGAGATTGCCGAAACTATGGTCCTGTATACCCCAGCGGCTGAAGCATATGCGCCTCGTCTTTCAGACCCGCTTCGCGCGGCGCTTGCGCGCGGAGAAGGAGCAGTCGAGCTTGCGGAAACGCCTCTTCAGGCGGCGACCACTGCAGCCTTTGCCGACAGGCAGAGCGCGCTTCCCCTGCCCTATGAGACCCTGATCTCGCAGAACCGGAGCGGAGAGGCCACTCTACGCGCGCTACAGGCACTTGGACAAGCACAGCCGGACCCCAACGACACCGAAACCGCGTTGCGGGTGCTGCGGCGCCTCGGCTTTGAATCCGCCGCTCGCGAGATCGCGTTAGCACTCGTTTTGCGGGAGGCGCGCGTATGAGCGCTTATCAGATAGACGCATTTCTGGAAGCGCAGGCGGCAGAGTTGAACGCATCTGAGAATACCCGATTGGCCTATGCCCGCGATCTGTTGGATTTTTCAACGTACCAGACCGCAAAAGGATCTACCCTGATCCGCGCCCACCGCGACCAGATCGAAGCGTATTTGATCCGATGCGAGGCCGAGGGACTGGCGCGGTCGACGCGAGCAAGGCGGCTGTCAGCGCTCAAGCAGTTTTTCCGCTTCGCCTACGAGGAAGGCTGGCGTGCAGACAACCCAACGCTGCAAATCAAAGGCCCGGGACGTGCAAAACACCTGCCCAAAACGCTGGCGCAAGACGACGTAGATACATTGTTGCACGCGGCGCGGGCCCATGGTCGGTCCGACCTGGAGCGGGCACGGAACGCCTGTCTGCTCGAAGTGCTCTATGCCACGGGCCTGCGGGTCAGCGAGCTCGTCGCTCTTCCGGTGGCGGCGGTACGCGGAAATCCGGAAATGATCCTCGTGCGCGGCAAGGGAGGCAAAGAGCGCATGGTGCCGTTGTCAGGCCCTGCACGTGAGGCGCTGCAAACCTGGCTGGCGGCTCGGGACGCTAAGGAGACCGAAGGGGCCGCGCGCGGAAAACCGGAGTCGCGTTTCCTGTTTCCTTCCCATGGAAAGGCAGGACATCTGACGCGGCATCGGTTTCATGCACTAATCAAGGAGCTTGCGCTTGCTGCTGGTCTCGACCCAGCAAAAATCTCACCGCACACGCTGCGGCATGCTTTTGCGACACATCTTCTGGCCAACGGCGCAGACCTGATGTCGATCCAGGCGCTTCTTGGCCATGCCGATGTCTCTACGACCGAGATCTACACCCATGTGCTCGATGCGCGCCTGAAAGACCTCGTGCTCACGCATCACCCACTGGCGAACGCGGACTAGCCCGTGCGTCGCAGTTCAAGCGGCAAAACATCCTCAGATGGCCAAATGCCAGACTGCAGCGAGGCGTGGTACCCTTGCACAAGCCCGGCCGCTTCCATCGCTGCAACCGTAGGCGCCGTGTCATACGACAACCGCTCAAGCATCACCCGGCCTTGTGCATCCAGCGTCGCATAGCGAGTGGCAGATCGCCCATCATGGGGCGGCAAGCCAATGACACCTGCATTAATCCATAAAAGCGACCCGATCTGGCGCTGAAAGGCGATCCCGCAGTGCCCCGCCGCAATACGATCCACATGACCGATAAGGGCAGTTACACCGTCTATCTCTTGTTGAAACTCATCGTCAGGCGAACTCGGCCAAAGGAAGCGCGCGATGTCCGTCACGCCACCATGGATGACCGCATAACGCAGACCCCCGTGCTGGAAGAGGATCAAGTCAGGTACATCTGCCATCCATGCCAGCGCTTCTTCTGACAGCGTCTTCTGCGCGTGATCGTACCATGCTTTGGAAAGCAGATCGCAGGCTGTGCCTTCCTCAAACCCGCAGCCGCAGCCCTCTGCGCGGGCGGCAAGCTGCTTTTCGCAGTTGCCGGCAACTACCGCTCCGCCCGCCTGCGCAACCAGAGCCCAAGTGGCCTCGGCCTCCGCAGCGTATGCAACGACGTCACCGGTGCAAATCCGGTTCTCTGGCGGGATTCCTCTGGCTTTGGCGACAGCAACAAGCTCCTGCATTGCAGCAAGATTGGAATATGGTCCGCCGTAGAGAAGAACCTCTCCGTGCAATTCGCCCAAGTCTTTTATGACCATCTGCCTCGCCTGCCTGTCTTGAACAGAGCCAGCACTATCCCCATAACTCTGCCAAGCAAAGGAAAAGCGAACACACCAATGGACACAACTCTGTTTGATACGGCCTTCTGGGTTTCCGTGGGGGTCATCGGCCTGCTGTTGTGCTTTTCCGGGTTCTTCTCAGGGTCCGAAACAGCGCTTACTGCGGCTTCGCGCGGGAAGCTGCGCGCTATGGCTGACAAGGGAAACAAGGGGGCCGATCGCGCACTCGCACTTAAAGAAGACAACGAACGCCTGATCGGCGGCATACTGTTGGGCAACAACCTTGCCAACATTCTGGCCACATCGCTTGCGACTGCTGTGTTTACAAAAGTGTTCGGCGCCAACGGTGTGGCGGTGGCTACACTGGTTATGACCGCACTCGTCTTGATCTTCGCCGAAGTGCTGCCAAAGACCTACGCGATTACCAAACCCGAAGCGACCTCTGCACGCGCAGCAGGACCTATCAGCGTCGTAATCTCGATCATGGCTCCATTGGTCGCAGCCGTGCGTGTTATCGTGCGCGCAGTCCTGAGGGTGTTTGGCGTTCGGATCGACGCGGGCGACAATATGCTTTCCGTTCAGGAAGAGATAGAAGGCGCTTTGCGCATCGGCCATTCCGAAGGCGCAGTGGAAAAAGAGCATCGCGACCGGCTACTAGGTGCACTCGACCTGAACATGCGCACGGTCGAAGAGATCATGTTGCACCGCTCGAAAATCGAGATGATCGATGTCGATCAACCAGCCGAGGCAATCCTGAGCCAGTGTCTCGAAAGCCCCCATACGCGTCTGCCCATCTATCGCGACGATCGTGAGAACATAATTGGCGTCATCCATGCCAAAGACCTCAGCCGGTCCATGGACAAGCTCATTCGTGGTCCCGATACATCCGCGAAAGAGCTTGCAGATTTTCAGGTCATGGATGTGGCGATGAAGCCGTATTTTATCCCGGAAACAACAACGCTTGATGAGCAAATGAAAGAGTTTCTGCGCCGCCGGACACATTTCGCACTGGTGGTGGACGAATACGGCGACCTTCAAGGCCTGCTGACGCTGGAGGATATTCTTGAAGAGATCGTGGGCGAGATCACGGACGAGTTTGACCCCGATGCCGACCACCCAGTGCGGCCCACAGAGGACGGCAACTTCATGGTCGACGGCGCCATGACCATTCGAGACCTAAATCGCGCAACCGACTGGACCTTGCCTGACGAGGAGGCGAACACGGTGGCAGGGCTCGTGATCCACGAAGCCCAGATGATCCCTACGGTTGGACAATGCTTCAGCTTCCACGGCTTCCGGTTTGAGGTGGCGGCGCGCAAAGACAACCGGTTGACCAAGTTGAAAATCCGCCCGCTCGAGGCCGCGCAGGCTAACGCGCTTTAAACAATCCGCCAAGAATGCCCCGCACGATCCGTCGACCGGTCGTGCCGCGCATTTCCTTGATCACCGCACTGGTCAGTGCATCGGTAAGGCTATCATCACGGCGCGATTTGCGCGAACTGGATCGCGACACACGGGTGCCGGAATAACGTCGCGCGGCACGGTACTCGCGCTCAGCCGTTGCAAGCTCTTCCTCCTCGGCTTCGGCTTTCGCGGCGGCCTCGGCTGCATCCTGCGCGCGTGCGGCCAGCATCTCGTAGGCAGAGTTGCGATCCAGAACCACTTCGTATTTTCCAGCGACTGGAGAAGCGTCGATCACGCTTTTGCGTTCCTGCTCCGTGATGGGGCCAAGCTGCGAACAGGGCGGACGGATCAACGTTTGCATTGCCATACCGGGGACTGCTTTACGCTCCAGCAGCGATGTAACGGCCTCACCGGTTCCAACCTCGCGAATAGCGGTTTCAATATCCAGTTCCGGATTGTCGCGATAGGTCTCAGCAGCGGCCTTCAGCGCTTTACGGTCTCGGGCTGTGAACGCGCGTAATGCATGCTGCACGCGATTGCCCAGTTGGCCCAGCACATCTTCGGGAATATCATCGGGGTTCTGCGTGATGAAGTAGACACCAACCCCCTTGGACCGGATCAAACGCGCGACCTGTTCCACCTTGTCCACAAGCGCCTTGGGCGCATCGTCAAACAACAGGTGCGCTTCATCGAAGAAGAACACAAGCTTGGGTTTGTCCGGATTTCCGACCTCGGGTAGCGTCTCGAACAATTCTGACAGCAACCAAAGCAGGAAGGTGGCGTAAAGCCTCGGCGCCCCCATTAGGCGGTCTGCCGCAAGTATATTAATGCGGCCGCGTCCATCGGTGTCGGTGCGCATCATGTCTGACAGCTCAAGCGCTGGCTCCCCGAACAACCGGTTCGCACCCTGGTTTTCGAGTACCATCAACCGGCGCTGGATCGCGCCGATTGATTGAACCGATATATTCCCATAGCGAAGGCTGAGCGTGCTGCGGTTCTCTCCAAGCCAGACCAGCAAAGCCTGCAAGTCTTTCATATCAATCAGCAACAGGTCTTGCTCATCTGCAACGCGGAACGCGATGTTCAGAATGCCTTCCTGCGCTTCGCTCAACTCCAGCAACCTGCTCAGAAGCAATGGTCCGACTTCCGCCACCGTGGTCCGCACCGGATGGCCGGCCGCGCCGAAAAGATCCCAGAAGGTGACCGGAAACGCCTCGTAGCGGTAAGTGTCGCCAATGCCGATCGTTTCGGCGCGCTCGGTGAATGGTATGTGTAGTTTGAAGTCTGCACTTCCGGATTTTGCCAAACCGGACAGATCGCCTTTCACGTCGGAAAGAAAGACTGGAACCCCCTTTGCCGCAAAGCCCTCTGCCAGAATTTGCAGGGTGACCGTTTTGCCGGTGCCGGTTGCACCGGCAATAAGACCGTGCCGGTTCGCCGTATCAAGACGCAGGTATTGCGGTGTGCCGTACTCCTTGCCGCCTCCCCCTACAAAAATCATATCATTCAGATGCACTGCGGTCCCTCGTCCTTCTGACAGCGTTCCCAGCCACCATACATCGTTAACACTTTGCTGCTAGTCTGCATCAAGCAGCCGGTCGCTTGTGCCCGGTTAGCTTTACTTCCTCCCTGTCAGACTGACCGCGCCACATGGCGCGGTTTTTTTCTTTTGAATTAGCGAATTTGTGAGGAATGGACGCTTGACCGCTGCGACAGAAGGTCTTAGCGTCCCGGTCAATAAGTCGGCCAGTCCGACAGGGAGTACAAAAATAAAGGGTCTGTTCGCAGACCCTTTTTTATTTGCATTCGCACTTCGCCGGCATAATCGGCGCCCCGACGCGCAGTTCTCAAATCAGCCCTGACAGACAGCGCCGCGCATGTTAGGCACATGGAAAAATAGATCCCATCAGAGGAACCCGAGCAGATGATTCCCTTTACTTCGAACCGGACACTCTTCGGCGCGACGGCGTTTGCGCTTTCAATGACCGCAGGTTCAATGGCACTTCACGCTCAAGATGCCGCCCCGGCGGACCAACCGGCACAGCCGGCCCAGTCCGGGCAACCGCCACAGCCCTATTTCAAAGAAAGCGTTGGCGATTGGCGCATCCGCTGTGTGCAGTCTCCGGTCGCAGGTGATCCGGATGTTTGCCAGCTTTATCAATTGCTCGTGGATGAATCAGGCAACCCGGTTGCCGAGTTCACCTTGATCCCCTCGAGAGAGGAGCCCGCAGATAGTGTACTGGCGACGGTCGTGACGCCGTTAGAGACCCTGCTTCCTCCTGGCATTCGCGTGTCCGTTGATGGCAGCCCGGAGCAAGTTGTGCCGTTCACGTGGTGCAACCAGATAGGATGCTATGCGCGTTTCACGATGCAGCCGGCGGACGTAGAAGTGTTCCGCTCTGGAATTGAGGCCAAGTTGTCTATCACGCCGCTCTCTGCGCCCAACCAACAGGTTGCACTGGCGTCGTCGCTGCGGGGCTTCACACTCGCGCTGGAATCCGTGAAACCGAAATAAGCCAGGCGGACCTGTACGCGGCCCGCCTTAGGGGGCTTTGCGCAGTGCCAGGACTGCGTTCAAGCCGCCAAAGGCAAATGCGTTCGACAAGACCACTTCGACCTTGGCTTCACGGGCTTCGTTCGGCACCACGTCCAAGGCGCATTCAGGGTCCGCTTCCTCGTACCCAATGGTCGGCGCAACAATGCCGTCCTTAACTGCCATGACACAGGCCAGCAGTTCGACCGCACCGGTTCCACCTATCAGGTGACCATGCATGGACTTGGTAGAGGAAATCATCAACTTATTCGCGTGATGCCCCAACGCATCGGCTACAGCTGCGCATTCTGTCTTGTCGTTGGCTGCAGTGCCCGTGCCGTGCGCGTTAATATACCCGACGTCGGAAGGATTTATCCGCCCGTCTCGCATCGCTCCAGCAATCGCCCTCGATGCCCCTTGTTTGGATGGCATCACGATATCCGCCGCATCAGACGTCATCGCGAACCCGATTACTTCCGCAAGAATCTCTGCGCCCCGCGCCTTGGCGTGTTCGTATTCCTCGAAGACAAAAATCGCAGCGCCTTCTCCCTGCACCATACCGTTTCGATTGGCGCTAAAGGGGCGGCACGCATCCTTGGACATTACGCGCAGGCCTTCCCATGCCTTCACCCCTCCGAAACAGAGCATAGATTCCGAGCCCCCGGTGATCATGACCTTGCTCAGGCCTGAGCGCACGAACTGAAAGGCCTGTCCCATGGCGTGGTTTGAACTGGCGCAAGCGGTAGCGACCGTGAAGCTGGGTCCTTTAAGGTTATGTTCCATCGAGATGTGGCTTGCTGCAGCATTGTTCATCAGCTTGGGGACCACGAAGGGATGAACCCGGTTCTTTCCTTCCTCGTAGACAGCACGATAGTTGTCGTCCCAGGTGTTTACACCACCGCCGGCGGTCCCCAGCACAACGCCGGACTTCGCCGCGAGTTCTCCGGAGAACTGCAAGCCCGCCTGCGCGATCGCTTCTGCGGCGGCCAGCAACGTAAATTGCGTGAAACGATCATACAGAGCGATTTGCTGGCGGTTGAACGCAGCCTCGGGATCGTAATTCTTGACCTGACCGCCAATGCGGATCGAGAGCCGGTCGACATCCCTGAAATCAAGCTCTGAGATTCCGCAACGGCCTTCGCGCAAGGCTTCAACGGTCTGTAGAACATTGGTGCCGAGAGCGTTGATCGTCCCCTGCCCGGTAATAACGACGCGATGCACCCTCAGGCGCCTTTCTGGTCCGCAACCAGACCTTGGACAGCTGTAATTATAGCGGCCACACTCGAGATATCGAAGTCACTCTCGCTCGGGTCGTTTGCGTTGAAGGGCACCTGTATGTCGAATGCCTCTTCGATTGCAAAAATGGACTCGACCAGCCCAAGGCTGTCGATGCCCAGATCCTCCAATGTCGCCTCCATCTTAATATCCGATGGCTCCAGAACGGCCTGATCAGCAATGATCTGAACAATCTGGTCTTTAATCGACTCTGACATGGTGATCTTCCCTACCCGGCCTATCGTCTCGGCTGGCGCTGACTTAATCACTCTTGCTCAGTTTGGAAACTGCTTTCTTCAACTCGGACACCTGTTCAAAAAGCCGCGGCAGACGCCGGAGCGCTTTGTAGGTTTCCACTTGCGTGTCCATTTTTGTTGCAGGGTATCCCCACAAAACGCGCCCAGCCGGAGCGTTCGACGCGATCTTGCTACCACCGCCGGCTATTACGTCGTCGCCAATGACGATGTTATCATTGACGCCGACATGGCCGCCCAGCACCACGCGGTTACCAAGGACAGACGACCCGGCAACGCCGGACATGCCCGCCATCAGACAGTCTTCGCCGATGACAACATTATGGCCAACTTGCGTGTGGTTATCGAGTTTTGTGCCGCGCCCCACAATTGTGTCGCGGATTGTGCCGCGATCGATGCAGGCATTTGCGCCGACCTCTACATCGTCGCCTATCGTGACCGATCCAAGCGAATGGATGCGCGTCCAGCTCTGGTTCTTGGCTTCGCCCCGCACACCGACCGTTTCGCGAATTTCCTCCACTGCCGACTTTTCGGGTGTAACGAAGGAAAAGCCGTCTGCTGCGATCGATGCATTATGGTGAGCGATAAACCGGTCACCAATAGTGGCGTAAGCACCGATCCGAACTCCGGAGTATAAGAGCAAATCATCGCCGAGCCGCGCCATTTCCGCCACCGACACATGGGCCGCGATGCGCGCCCGCGCGCCGATGCGAACCCCCCTGCCGATCACGACATACGGGCCGATCGCGGCGCCATCACCGATCTCTGCGGTTTCATCAATTATCGCGGTCGGATGGATGCCCTTGGCCAGTTCCGGTCCGGGGTCGAGAAGCTGCGTCAGACCAGACATTGCATACCGCGCGCGGCCGACAAGCACGGCACCCGCAAGACCATAGTCTTTCCAAGGGGCGTCACCGGACAATAGCGCCGCGCGCGCTGATCCTTCGGACAGCATCGCCGCATATTGCGGATCAAGAGCGATTGCCAGCTGATCTGGGCCTGCAGTGGTCGGCTCGGAAGCGCCTGAAATTCTTAGTGCCGTGTCTCCGACCGCCTGCGCATCCAACGCGTCGGCAATCTCTGCAAGCGTGTAGCCCATGACTGCTTCCCTACTGCCCCGACGCGCCTAGAAGCGCGCGCTGCTGACGCCATCGGGTTTAGCTGTCAAAAGCCGGCAACACCACCCCGGCCTCTGCCAAGGCTTTCCAGATCTTGGCATCGCGCCCATAGATATCACGGCGGTACTGAATCTGTCCCTTCGCAGGCGCAAACGCTGTCTGGTAGTACAAATGCACAGGCAAAGGATCATCCAGATACACCCAGGTTTCCTTGCCGGTCGCAAGCGTCGATTTGAAAGCACCTTCCGGGTTCGCCTCCTGTTTGGAGAGCAGCTCATAGGCGAAATCAAACGGGTCGGCCACGCGCACGCATCCATGAGAATACGCGCGTGTTTCACGACCAAACAGGGACTTCGCGGGCGTATCGTGAAGGTAAATGTTGTGCTCATTGGGGAACATGAACTTCACCAACCCAAGAGCGTTGGAGCGCGACGGAGGTTGCTTGATGTCAAACGGGAAGTTGCGCGGAGTGAACTGGGCAAAGTCCAGCTCTTCGCGGCTTACAATACGGCCGGATGCATCAATGAGCCTCAGATAGCTATGCGCATTGGGGTCATTCTGGAACTTGGGCAGATATTCCTTCGTGGCGATCGAGCGCGGCACATTCCAGGTGGGGTTGATGACCATGTGGTCCATTTCATCCGAAAACTCGGGCGTACGACGGTCAGACGTGTTCTTGCCGACCACGACACGCGTCCGAAAGACTTCCCTCTCATCTTCAATGACCCGCGCGTGGAAATCAGCGATGTTGACCATTATACGGCGGTCGCCGAGATCCCGGTTCATCCATCGCTCGCGTTCGAGCGCGACCAAGACCGACTTGAGACGGTCGGTCGCGGAGACATTGACCTCTTGCAACGTAACCTTTGCGGCCACGCCATCTTGCGCCAAACCATGATCTGCTTGGAACCGGATGACCGCCGCCTCTAACGCATCGTTATACTCGGCGCGCGCCGTTGGCGCCAAATAGCCCATTCGGATTAGACGATTGCGCAACGCGACCACGCTGGCGCCTGCATCGCCAAGCTCCAGCTTGCCATTTGGCACTGTCTCCCCCCAGCCTCCGGCAGCAATGATCCGCTCAAGATCAAGGCGAGCTTTGATCAGGCGTGTGTAACGATTGCCTTGTGGCGGCAGCGATTGGAACAACACCGATGGGTCAGCTTCGGCACTGGCCAGGAGCAAGTCTTCTACGGGCTGCCGTGGCTGCTCCCGCACGATGCCCTTATCGACAAGGGATGCCGTCAGGGCGCCGCCATGAATGTCGCGGGCATACTCAAGATACATGCGGGCAGCGACCACCTCGGCAAATCCCCGCAGCCGAGGATTGTCTGCCGCTGCGAACGCGTCGCGCAACAAAGCGGCGTCATACCTGTTCGCCGGCAGACCATGCAACGGCGCGCGATCTAGCGCGCGCAACAACTCCGCGCGCCGCTCCGCCGCGTCCGGCGCTGTCCAAACTGCTGCAAACTCCCGTGCGGCATAGAACTCGAGGATGTCGTCTTGATTGACAGCTGCTTCAGCCAAAGCTTGGCGGAACGCGAAACTTTCCGCCCGCGCCAACGTCCCGGCAAAGACAAGCAGTATTACACCGAAAACCAACCCAACTGCGCGCATCTTTAATTGCAACGTCAGAAACATCCACAGCTCCCAAATTCGAAATCGCCTGTATGTCGATCAATGCACAAATGCGAACGAAAAAGCAAAAACATGAATGAGAAGTCCGGGTTTTTTGCAGCCCTGGCGCGGCGCATAAGCAACGCTTCGCAGGAAACTCCAGCCGCAAGAAGGCTGGGCGAAAATCCGCTCAAAAACGTCGCAATCGCCTTGTTTGAAGGCAACCAGCTTGGCGTTCACGGTTTTTTGTGTATTTTCCCCAACAACTGGGGATGAACATTTTGAGAGGCCGCAAAAAGTGGCCCGGGATATGGGGCAAGAACCTATGAGCGATACTGCAGGTATCCGCCTATCAAGGCGTGAATTACTTACAGCTTTTGCGGCAACCGCGATCACTGCCGCACCTATCAATGCAAACGCATTCGGTTTTCTGCGGGGCGCGGGCGATGTCCGGCGCCTGAGCATGCACTCCGGGCGTACGGGTGAAAAGATCGACACCGTGTACTGGATCGAAGGGGAATACATCCCTGAGGCCATGCAGGAAATCAACAGCTTCATGCGCGACTGGCGAAGCAATGCTGTCGCACAGATCGACCTGCGCACGGTCGACATCATGGCTGCTGCGCACAATCTGCTCGATACCGACGAGCCTTACTTGTTGCTCTCGGGCTATCGCAGCCCACAGACCAACGCAATGCTGCGCTCAAAATCCCGCGGCGTCGCGCGCAACTCCCTTCACATGAAGGGGCAAGCGGCTGACCTGCGCCTCGGGTCCCGTACCGTCCGGCAAATCGCAGCCGCAGCGGCGGCCTGTAAGGCGGGTGGCGTCGGCAAGTATTCCCGCTCCAGCTTCGTCCATATGGATTGCGGCCCGATCCGGACATGGGGCCGCTGACGCCTCGATAACAGTTTTTTCGGCGACCATCCCAAACTATCGCCACCCAGAAGCGTCTCGCAATTTTCGCGAGGCGCTTTTCTTTGTGTCAAACCATTATTTGAAAAGAATCATTTGGGTTTTGCCCGCGTGTTATTCTACCGTTCCCCTGCGCGCTGTTTAAGGTGCGGGGATTCTCATCCGGAGCGAGGATCTACGAAACAGGAGGGATTTCATGAAATCGATTAAACCGTACCGACTGGCAAGTCTCACACTTGCAGTCGGACTTGCGTTTGCCGCCCCGGTGGCCGCGCAGGATAAGCCAAACATATTGGTGATCTGGGGCGACGATGTCGGGCGGTCGAACATTTCCGCCTATACGATGGGCATGATGGGGTACCGCACGCCAAATATTGACCGGGTTGCGGAGGAAGGGATGATCTTCACCGACTATTACGGTGAACAATCCTGCACCGCAGGACGCTCGTCGTACATTATGGGCCAGTCCGTGTATCGCACAGGCCTGTCCAAAGTCGGCCTGCCTGGCGCTGAGCTTGGCATGCAGGAAGAAGACCCAACAATCGCCGGGCTTCTCAAAGCCGAAGGCTACATGACGGGTCAGTTTGGAAAAAATCACCTGGGCGACCGGGATGAACACCTTCCCACAAACCACGGATTTGATGAGTTTTTCGGGAACTTGTACCACCTGAACGCAGAAGAAGAACCCGAGAATGAGGACTACCCAGGCGACGTTGTACTGGACAATGGCCAAACCTTCCGGGAAGCCTTCGGGCCACGCGGAGTCATCAAATCCACCGCAGATGGACAGATCGAAGACACCGGGCCGCTGACCAAGCAGCGGATGGAAACTGTCGACGAGGAGACGCTCGCGGCCGCTATCGACTTCATCAAGCGTGCCAATGAACAGGGCACACCTTTCTACGTTTGGTGGAACGGAACCCGTATGCACTTCCGCACGCATGTGAAGGACGAAATGCGCGATCAGGCCAATGAAATCGTTGGTAAAAACGTCGACGAATATACCGCCGGAATGATCGAGCACGACCTGCATGTCGGACAGCTTCTGGACTTGCTTGATGAGCTTGGCATCGCCGACAACACCATCGTGCATTACTCGACCGACAACGGCCCGCATTACAACACGTGGCCGGACGCCGCCTCCACACCGTTCTTTGGAGAAAAGAACACCAACTGGGAAGGTGGTTGGCGGGTGCCGTCCATGGTCCGGTGGCCGGGTCAGATCGAGCCTGGATCGGTTTCCAATGAAATCATGCATCACATGGACTGGCTGCCGACATTCCTAGCCGCCGCAGGCAACCCAAACATCAAGGAACAGCTTCTTGAAGGTGGCGTGCAAGCCATTGGTCGTGAATATAAAGTGCACCTCGATGGGTACAATTTCCTTCCCCACTTGCTTGGTGAAGAAGAAGAAGGCCCGCGCGACGAGATCTTCTATTTCGCGGATACCGGTGAACTCACAGCCCTTCGTTACGAAGACTGGAAGATGATCTTCCTGGAGCAGAAGGAGTACACAACGCTTCGGGCATGGATCGAGCCTTGGACACCGCTGCGCGTGCCATTGATCTTTAACCTGCGCCGCGATCCGTATGAACGGGCCTACCGCACGTCGAACACCTATTACGACTGGCTAATCGACCGGGTGTTCTTCCTGGTGCCTGCCCAGCAATACGTGGCGCGCTTCCTGAGTACGTTCCAGGAGTTCCCGCCTCGCCAGAAACCAGCCAGCTTCTCCATCGATCAGGTGATGGAACAGATGACTGCAGCAATAGGCGACTAAATTAGCGCGCGGAGACAACGCTCGGTCGCGAGCGTCTCCAGCGGCACAGTCTTGGGCGGCGGTATCCCAATCGCCCAAGACGGCAAAACATATACTGCATTTCTCAGAAGGAGTTCTATCGTGTCAGAACTTATCATCGTAGTTTTTGACGGCCGTCATTCCGCAGAGGAAGCCCTCATGCGGATCGAAAAGATGTCGATGGATTGGGACGCCGAGCTCGACGACGTGATCGTCGTTACCCGCGACAGCGAGGGACAGATCCGCATCAAAAGCGCGAACACGCTTACTGCCATGGGCATATTGGGGGGCAGCGCAATGGGTGGGCTTACCGGGATGCTGTTCGGCGCGTTGGCCGGGAATCCGGCGGCAGGTCTGCTGGCAGGAGTAGCTGCTGGTACAGGTGGTGGCGCACTGGCAGGCATTCTGGACCAAGCCGATGAAGAAGACGCTCTGCTGGCCAAGGTTGGTGGAAAGCTCAAGCCCGACTCCTCGGCGCTGGCAATGATCGTCTGGAGCGACCGACCGGTTAAACTGCTCAAAGAGCTTGAAAGCTTTAAGGGCGAGGTGATCCAGACTTCGCTTTCAGTGAGCGATGAGGAAGCTTTGCGGAAAGCGCTCCAGTAATTCCCGGAAGCGACTGCACCACGCCCGTTGGGGCGTGGTCACTTGCAACCCTGCTTAGACTGTCGTCACCGTGGCCAGCATTTTCTGGCTCGAAACGGTTGCGGTTGAAACTTCTGCGAAGAAAGAGGCCGATCATGCTCAATAAAGCTTTCCTATTCGGCAGCGCTGTAGCTCTGACGACAATTGTCACCACGGCCTTAGCCGATCCCCTGCCCTCCTGGGCCGATACAGACACCAAGGCCGCGATCCTCGATTTCGTGGAGAGGGTGACAGACCCTGCCTCCCCCGACTACGTGACACCCGCGGACCGGATTGCGACCTTTGACAATGACGGCAATCTCTGGGCCGAGCAGCCGGTTTACTTTCAACTGATCTACGCACTCGATCGTGTTAAGGAGAAAGCCGCGGCAGATCCGTCCATCCTGACAACCGACACGCTCAAAGCCGCCGCAGAAGGCGATCTCGAAACCGTCGCTGCGGGCGGCATCGAGGCGCTTCTTGAGGTGCTTGCGGTGAGCCATGCCGATATGTCGGTGGAGGATTTTCAGGCAGACGTAAACGCATGGTTTGACACGGCGCGCCATCCCACGACCGGGATGCGCTATGACGAGATGATCTATCAACCCATGCTGGAACTGCTTCGGTATCTGCGCGATGAGGAGTTTCAGACCTGGATTGTGTCCGGGGGCGGCATTCACTTCATCCGCACCTTCGCCGAACGGGCCTACAACATCCCGCCAGAACAGGTCATCGGCACCACCGCACCAACGGAATATGCCGATGGTACAGTTACGAAACTGCCCGGGATCGACTTCGTCGACGACAAGGAAGGCAAACCCGTGGGCATCGACAGCCGCATCGGCAAGCGACCGATTTTCGCAAGCGGCAATTCCGACGGTGATTTCGCGATGCTTGAATACACGACCGCCGGCGACGGACTTCGATTCGGGATGCTGCTGCACCATACCGATGCGGAACGTGAGTTTGCCTATGACCGAGACGGTCATGTGGGCGTGCTTAACCGTGGGCTCGACGAAGGCCCCGACCGCGGATGGGTAATCATAGACATGGCGCGCGACTGGAAGCGGGTCTTCCCGGAGTAGCGTGCTTACCCTCGAGGGTCATGGAATGGCGCAGCCTGCGAGCGGGAACGCCGGGGCACACTGTGCTGGTGGACGTGCCGGAATTTGAGTGCCGCTACCGGGCGGCGGCGCAGCGCCGGCATCCCTGTACGCTCATCGGAGTTCTGGGCGCACTGACTTTGAAAATGTCTTTCGCCCTGCCACGATCTCCTGCACCAGGTCGCAGCCATGCTCTGGCTGTCGGAAATGGTGCCAAGCGTTCGCTGCAAATTTGCGCGGAGTAAATCCGTAGATCCAGATATCTATCAACCCAAGGCGGGGCGCTGCATCGGACGACGCCGCCTCAAGGTATACGGCACGCCATTCGGGGTCCAAAAGCTCGAGCTCCATAGCGCCAGCGATGTACTCCTGATCCACCATATCGATCTGCCGGGCCCCCGCTAATTGTACAATAAGCGCGTGCGCGAGTTCGTGCGCGAGGAGAGATCGCAATATGACCTCTTCGGGAAACTGTGAATACACCAGGTCTCCGGCGGTAAGCTCTCCGTACATTTCGGGCGTCGTGATACGCACGAGATCGTAGTCGCAATCGAAATAGGCAAGGCAACTTCCAAGCGGGTGGTCAATCCGGTCAACGATTTCAACCGTCAGAACCCTGTGCTGGCGCAGCCCGCACGCCTCCAGCCTATTGCGATGTTGAGACAGGGTCTGGCAGACCAATGAGCCGAGCTCCGCTTCCTTGGCGTCCACGCTGAAAAAACTGTCGTCACACTGCCGGGGCTCGGCCCAGACCGGCACAGCCAATCCCATGCTGACCAGGACCCCCAGATCAGCGACCCATTCCATCTTGATGAAGCGAAGCGGATACAAGGTCGGTACCCAGTGCTAATTCAGTGTTCTTCACATGACCTTTTCGCATGGGGTCTTGTTGTTGATGCAGGTCATGGTCCGGAAAAAAGTTTGCAAGGAGACTCGAGCGCCTCATGAAGAGCGAAATCCAATGGGAGGGGAGATACGCAATGAGAAAGGCTGTTCTAACACTTGCCACATCGCTGGCAGTCTTTGCGGGTGCTGCTTTTGCGCAGGATGACTCTGGTCGCTATGAATACATGGTCGCCTGTGCCGGGTGTCATGGCGAGTCTGCGCTGGGAGACGGGCCACTGGCCGAACTCCTGAAAATTGATACACCCAATCTGACCACACTAGCTTCGGAAAAAAGCGACGGCACGTTTCCGTTCGAGTATGTGCTCTGGATGGTTGACGGAAGAAAGATCATACGTGCGCACGGCAGCGCCATGCCGATCTGGGGCGAGCGCTATCAGGCTTCTGCGACCAGCCAGCGTGGCGAAACAGCTGAAATGGTGGCAAGGGGACGTATGCTATCGCTTGTCTACTACCTCGAGTCGATCCAGCAATAATTGGCAAACTCACTCTGAGAAACAGTGGTCGGCCCTGCCCGCGGGGCGGCCACTCCACGCCGTGGCGGCAATTGCCCCCAACGATAAACGTACGTGCTAAAGGGTTTGTTGGCAGGTTTCTGAGATTGACCCGCGAGACGATCGCCGCCTACATGGGCGCCAAATCTCACGCGCTCAACTGCCATGGCGAACAGCGATAGGCGTACTCCGCTTGTTCGCTCCTCAGGCCGAAAGTGCGAGAGGGAATTTCGGGCAAGAATTGAGCTTGGCCATCTATAGAAACCTAACAAGGAGTAGGTGTCATATTTATAGTTGATACTGCACTGCAAAAGCGGGCGACTGAGGAGAACCCCATCCGGGTGGGCATGATCGGTGTCGGATTCATTGGGCGGGGATGCGTCACACAGATTATAAACCAAGTGCCGGGAATGGATCTTGTTGCCATTTCCAACCGCACTCCGGCCAGCGCGATTGATGCTCTTGCTGTCGCCGGACGTCCAGATGCCGTCGAAGTCGACAATCAGCGAGACCTTGAAGATGCCATCGCCAAGGGTATGCCTGCGGTCACATCTGACCCAATGCTGCTGTGCGCGTCAGACCAAGTTGACGTGATCCTTGAACTCACCGGTGCGATCACCTTTGGGGCCGAAGTCGCGCTGGCAGCATTCGCCCATGGCAAACACTTCGTATCCATGAACGCCGAACTTGACGCCACTGTGGGCCCGATCATGCGCGCGAAGGCGAATGATTCGGGTGTTATTTATACAATCAGCGATGGCGACCAGCCGGGCGTGCAAATGAACCTGTTTCGCTTTGTTAAGACGCTGGGTTTGGAACCTTTGGTATGCGGCAACATCAAGGGTATGCTTGACCTCTATCGCACGCCGGAGACCCAGAAGGGTTTTGCGGCACAGTGGGGCCAAACACCCGAAATGGTCACGAGTTTCGCCGACGGCACCAAGATCGCCTTCGAACAGGCAATCGTGGCCAATGCGACGGGTATGTGTGTTGCAGAGCGTGGCATGAGCGGGCCGCAATATGACGGACAGATCGACGGGCTCGTCGATTTCTACGATGTAGACGACCTCAGATCGCGCGGGGGCGTGGTAGACTATGCTCTGGGCAGCACCCCCTCCCCCGGGGTGTATGTATTTGCGGCTCATAGCGACGAGAGGCACCATATCTACCTTGACTATGCCAAGCTGGGCAAAGGACCCCTGTATTCCTTTTACACGCCGTATCACCTCTATCATTTCGAAGTACCGATCTCGATCGCGCGCGCAGCGCTGTTTGGCGATACCGTGCTCGCGACGGAAGGCCCGATCCGGGTGGAAGTTGTGGCCACAGCGAAAAGCGATCTCAAGGCCGGCGATACGCTCGACGGGCTTGGTGGCTTTATGACGTATGGAGAATGCGAAAACGCTTGGACTGCGAGTGCAGGAAATCTTCTACCGATGGGGTTGGCTGAAGGATGCAAGCTTGTCCGCAATGTGCCGAAAGATCAGGCATTGACCTATGATGATGTCGAGATACCGCAGGGGCGGCTTATCGACAGCCTGAGAGCCGAGCAGGACGCGATGTTTTCGGTTCCGGAACGTTAACGGGCCTTCTGTTCCAAATTCGGCGCGCCGAGTTCCTCCGCAAGCGGCAGAGCGAACTGGGCGCGCCGTCAACAGCGTCCTCATAACCGCTTAGCGGAACGATTAACGATCTTCCCGCTAAGCGTTTTGTTGATGCTCCAGAGGAGACAATCACGAGCTGTGCCGCCTACCTGTGGCATTGAAACTCGGTGTGTTTCGCCGATGAGCAGCGTGCCGGCTGCCGCCTTCAGAATGGAGTACTCTCTGGAGCTCATACAGCAGTATTGAACGTTCACGGGTGCGCGGCGTCTGTACTGGCTACTGCTATCCCAAATGCCTGTTTCGCTCGGGCGAACCGGCCTTAAATCCGCTCTAATCAAGGCGAAGCCCACCACCATAAAAGCTGCGTAAGCCATTGCTAAAATGAGATTTTTAGAAGCTCAGCAGTCGTTTGCAAAAACGTTCTGACTGTCCGTCCACGCAGAAGTCATTTCTGGGCCAGATCGCTCGGCAGAGTGAAGGAAGACAGGTCTTGCGCGCCCTTCCAAGGACGCTGCGCAATTCCCTTTGAACCGCATGACCGGGCACTGTTGCGGTCAGGACAACCCGCCGAAATCACCGTCTTCGCGTGGAAATCCCATGATGCGCTTGGGTGGCGTCCTTTGTAGAAAAAGCCCAACTTATTTTCCGAATCGAGCCAATTGGAGAGTACCGAGTGACGAATTCAATCGTTTCAACTGATCTTGACCACATTCGTAAGATGGTCGGAGATCGGGCCCGCGCTTTCGACGGCCAGACCATCGTAATTACCGGCTGCGCAGGCTTCCTTGGGTTCTATCTGGTCCAGTATTTCGTCGCTTTCGCAAAAGAGCTGGGCGTGAAGCAGGTGATCGCGCTGGATACCTTCCTGTTGGATAAACCGAAGTGGTTGACTGATCTCGCGGACGAGCATCCCGATCATCTAAAGCTGCATGCATTTGACATCTCGACTGATGATCTGGGCAGCATTCCGGGCGCTGATGAAGCCGGCTTTGTGGTGCACGGTGCCTCAATCGCCTCTCCCGCGTTTTATCGCAAGTTCCCGGTGGAAACGCTTGATGCGAACATCTGGGGCTTGCGGCGTATCCTTGATTTCTACCGGGAAAGCGAACGTCTGAAAGGCCTGCTGTTTTTCTCCTCATCCGAAATTTACGGCGACCCTGACCCGGCAGCGATCCCGACGCCCGAAACATACAGGGGCAATGTGTCGTGCCATGGTCCCAGAGCTTGCTACGATGAAAGCAAACGCTTCGGCGAGACGATGGCCTGGGTTTATGCGCATCAGTATGATCTGCCGATCACGATCGCACGGCCTTTCAATAACTTCGGTCCGGGCATGCGCCTTGGCGACAAACGCCTGCCGGCTGATTTTGCGCGTGCGGTTATCGACGGGCGCGATTTGGTCATCCATTCTGACGGCACCCCGACGCGCACCTTTTGCTACGTAGCCGATGCTGTGGCGGGTTATCTTCTGTGCCTTCTGCATGGGCGGTATGACTACTTCAACATCGGCATCGAAAAGCCGGAAATCATGGTTCGCGAGTTTGCCGAGATCTGTCGTCGAGAGGGGGAAGCCATCTTTGGATATCAGGGTCAGGTACAATACCAGGCATCTGACGACCCGGCTTATCTGGAAGATAATCCAAATCGACGCTGCCCGGACATCAGCAAAGCGCGCAGTGTGCTGGGCTATAACCCCACGATACTCGTGGACGAGGGTGTGAAACGCTATTTGAGCTATCTCAAGGAAGCAGGCTGAGATTATGAAAATCGCGATTGTAGGAACCGGCTACGTCGGGCTGGCATCGGGCGTTTGCCTTGCTGCCAAAGGTCATGATGTCATTTGCGTCGACAAGAACACGTCGATTGTGGAACGTCTCAACCGCGCGGAAGCGACGATCCACGAGAATGGGCTGCCCGAGTTGCTTGAAGACGTCTGCAACGCGGGAAACTTTCGTGCGACGACCGTTCTGTCGGACGCCATGGAAGGCTCGGAACTGGTGCTTCTCGCAGTTGGCACGCCGTCCAAGGATGGCGAGATCAACCTGGAATACATTCGCGCAGCGGCCGCGGAGATCGGCGCGTCCCTGAAGGACCGAGATGATCATGTTTCGGTCATCGTGAAGTCAACGGTCGTACCCGGCACAACTGATACGGTTGTGCGATCCGTGGTGGAACAAGCTTCTGGCAAAACACTTGGTGAAGGCTTCGGCCTTGGGATGAACCCGGAGTTTCTTCGCGAGGGCGAAGCAATTGAAGATTTTATGGAGCCTGATCGCATCGTCCTTGGCCATGAGGATGCCAAAACACTGGACCGGCTGCATGAACTCTACGCGCCTTGGGACTCCGACAAGGTCGCGGTGAATACGCGCACAGCCGAGATGATCAAGTATGCCAACAATTCTTTGCTGGCAGTACAAATCTCCGCTGTGAACGAAATCGCGAACCTTTCTGCCGCGATCGGTGGCGTTGATGTCATGGATGTGATGGACGGGGTTCACAAGGACAAGCGCTGGAACCCGATGACCGGACCAGACAACGCGCGCGTGAACCCGGCTATCCTGACCTACTTGATCCCGGGTTGCGGGTTTGGCGGCTCGTGCTTTCCCAAAGATGTACAAGCCTTACATGCACAAGGGAACTCGGCGGGCGTTCCGATGGAGATGCTCAAGGCCGTGCTGTCCGTAAACGCCAACCAACCGGGCCAGGTCAGACGTATTCTTGAGATGGAGCTTGGTGATCTTGCCGATCGCCGTGTGCTTCTACTTGGTTTGGCCTTCAAGCCGGAAACCGATGATGTGAGAGAATCTGCCTCTCTGGCTATTGCCAGTGACTTGCTTGACTCCAGGTGTCAGGTGATGGCGCATGACCCGATTGCGACCGAGAACTTCATCTCGTCTTTCGGGCCAAGAGCCAGCGAGATTACCTTCAAAGAAGATTGGCAGTCCGCTCTGGAAGACGCAGAGATCGTCATTCTTGCAACGTCTTGGGCTGAATACTCAGCTTTGTCAGACCTCGCAAAGGCTGATCAGGTCGTGTTCGACGCGCGCCGCTTTCTGCAACCTGAAGAGATCCAGAAGGCGAAGTATCTCACAATTGGCTACCGCAGCATCCACTAGCCTAGCAGGCACACGAGTGTAGCGCCGGTGTAGGTGCATCCAATCGCCTCACGCGTTCAATTTGAGCGTCACGCACTCTTGCTACGAAGAGTGTCCAGTTCTTCGGCAATACGAAGGCAGTTGCGGACCCGCGGCTCTTATCCGTGACCTTGTTCCTTCCGCTTCCCGATCTGGCCAAGGCCGGGCCCCAAGTCTAAGTCTGTACTATGGGTCAGATCACGTCTCTCTTTGCAAGGAAGATGGTCGCTGCCGCCGCGGACGTCGTGGATGCGAGGGCCGCACTCGAGTCAGTCGGCCTTGACGTGGACACCCCTTGGAACCCCAAGGAGATGATTTCTTCGGACGCCTATTATGCGATGATAGAGCGGATGGCCGATGAAATGGACATCACCGACCTGCCGGTGAAGGTTGGGGCATCAATGCGCTGCGACGACTACGGAGCACTTGGTCTTGCATGGAAGGCAGCGCCGAATTTGATGGGATCCTTTGCGCGCGTGGAACGCTATGCAAGGTTGTGGACAAGCGTTGTGTCCTACGAACTCCGCACCGTACCGGAAGGCATTCTCTATATCATTCATCGGGACGCCCCCCGCCGTCTCGGTGTTCGGCTTTCCAACGAAACGACCTTAATCGCCACGGTTTCGCTTGCCCGGCAAGTCTGTCCTGTTCCGTTCTCGCCGCTCAGGGCTTTTGTTCAGCATCCACCGCCGCGGACAACGACACATCATGAGGCCTATTTTGGCTGCGCCGTAGAATTCAGCGCCCAGCACGACGCCCTGCTTTTCTCGCCCGCTTCCATTGAACAACCCAACACACTCGGAGATGAGGGGATATCCAAGTTCCTTGTGTCTCACCTGGATGCAGACCTTTCAGCACTCAAGGACGAGGGCCCTTTAGTGACGCAGGTCAAGGACGCGATCGCACAATCATTGAGTGAGGGCGCGCCGAAAATGGCCGATATCGCGCGCCAACTTGGCCTCAGCGTACGGTCGTTTCACCGTCGTTTGTCGGATCATGGCGTGAGCTTCCAAACGCTCACGGAAGATACCCGCCGGGAACTCGCCGAAGGACTATTGCGAGACCAAGCCTATTCGCTCGCTGAAGTGGCTTTTCTGACAGGCTTTTCGGAGCAAAGCTCGTTCACACGCGCCTTCAAGCGCTGGGTGGGTCTTACGCCAGCGAACTACCGCAAGCACCGCCCAGAAGTCTAACTGCGCATTTGGCCGCGAAGGTCAAAACGCTGGCAGCGCGGGTCAATATCTTCGACCTGCGTCTCGTCTACCCCTTGGTCATCAACTCCAACCAAGGGAACTGTTCAATGACCACATCACCCATTCTCGTCATCGGCGCCACCGGTAAGACCGGCCACCGCGTCGCCAGCCGCCTCGAAGCGCTTGGGCATAATGTCCGGCACGGCGCACGCCGCTCTGCAACGCCATTCGACTGGGAAACTCCTGAAACATGGGGGCCCGCATTGACCGGCGCGCGCGCTGCTTATGTCACCTACTTTCCCGATCTGGCCTTTCCCGGGGGCGTGGAAAAGGTCGGCGCGCTGGCCGCCGAAGCCAAGGCCCTTGGCGTCGAACGTCTGGTCTTGCTCTCTGGCCGTGGTGAACACCACGCGCAACTGGGCGAAGAGGCCGTGAAGGCCGCAGGCCCAGACGTCACCCTCGTACGCGCAGCCTGGTTCGCGCAGAACTTCTCCGAAGGCTACCTGCGCGACCCGATCCTTGCCGGTGTTCTTCCGATGCCGGGCGGAATGATTCAGGAACCGATCATAGATATCGATGACATCGCAGACGTTGTGGTCGCAGCATTGACCGAAGAAGGGCACGGTGGTGAACTCTACGAAGTAACCGGCCCGCGTCTGATGAGCTTTGCAGACATGGCCGAGACGCTCAGCCGCTCCATTGGAAGACCGATCCGGCATGTCCCGATCAGTTTTGAAGATTTCCACGCCAATGTGGCGGCTGCAGGTGATGACTTCGTAGCCGACGTCTTCACTGCCATCGCGCGCGAAACGCTCGACGGTCGCAATCAGCATGTCAGCGACGGCGTGGAGCGTGCCCTTGGCCGCCCGCCCCGTGATTTCTCTGAGTTCGCTGCGGACGCCGCCAAGGCTGGCGCATGGTCCAGCGCAGCCTGATCACAGCACATCGGCGGGGGCCAGCGCCCCTGCCCCCTTCAAGCCCCTGAAAGGAAACGCTATGTCCACCACCCTGTTTGTCGTCATGCAGCTCTCGATCCTCGCATATGCGCTGGTTGCAGGCGTCTTTCTTGCTTTCTCGGATTTCATCATGCGCTCGCTGGCCATCACTGGTGGCGTGGGCGGGGTCGAAGCCATGCAAGCCATCAACCGCGAGGTCTTTCGCTGGATCTTCATGACGCTCTTTCTCGGCATGGCCGGTCTCTCGCTCTTCATCGCAGGATATTCGTGGGTCGAGTTGAATGGGCCGGCAGGAATGCTGATCTTCGTGTCGGCGCTCGTCTACCTTATTGGCTGCTTCGGCGTGACGGTCATCTTCAACGTGCCAATGAACCAAGCGCTCGCCGGGATGGAGTTGAGCTCCGAGGCCACCCGGGATTACTGGCTTCAAACCTATGTACCCCGCTGGACCTTTTGGAATTCGGTCCGGACGGGGGCTGCAGCCCTCTCTGCCGCGCTTCTGCTTTTTGGTCTCCTGTGGATGACGCAGGCCCAGACACAGCAGGTCTGACGCCCCCAATGACCGGGCGGTGCCGAAAGACGGTGCACCGCTCGGTCTTGCTTCCTAATCACATTGCCGCAGAGGCAAGGCCATGAATGCCCTTGAAAAAATCAACATCGCAATCCTTCTGGTCACGATCAGCTACGTCATTGCGATCAACACCGTGCTTGTGCAGGTTGATGAGATTGAGCCCGCGCTAAGATGGTTCATCACATTTCTCACAAGCGTCGGTCTGTTCCGCCTTCTTATTATCCTGATCTTCTGGGTCATCCGCAGCTCCGACACGCTTCTGGCAATTTATCACCGTGGACGGTTCCTCAAGGGCCTCTGGACCTACGAGTACGAAGTCAATGGAGAGACACACATCGGCATCTGGCGGATTGCACAGGATCTCTCTTCGATTTCCATTACTGGCTACGGCGTCGACGCCAAGGGTCAGATTGACAGCCATTTTCGCTCCATCAGCCCGCTTTTCGAGCATCAGGGCGTGGACGAGATCATGTTTGCGCGTACCGATAGCGCAAGTGGGGAGGAGCATTTCTCAAAGACAACACTTTATGTGGATTGGATCGGCCGATCCGACTGGCGTTCTGGCCCCGGCTTCATGCGCGCCCAGTCTGTTCTCTACGGCCACACAGAGGCGGGCGTGCGCAACGCAGACATCATTCTAAGGCGTGTGGAGCGCGGAGAAAGCGAAGCTCAGATCGTGAAAGACCTGTGCAGAACCGAGTTCAAAGACAAGGTTCCCGAAGCCCACCTAGCGGCTCAAGACTCAGAAGAAGAAAAACAGTACTCCGCCCTATAGTACAAATCTATATTATAATGAACACCTTGCGCCACCTAACTCACCCGATTTATCAGTAGTTAGCTCGATCACAACCCTGCCGTCATACTTTTTGGCGATTGCAAACCATTCACTTCCCGGATCTGTTTTTCTTCCATCGAAGAAACACGCCAATCACTCGCAGTGCTTGATCTTGGCCGCGCCTTTTTTGCCAGAGGCCCCGATACACTGGTCGCAGAGGCTGCCGCCAGCGTGGCAGAGGGATATTCACCGAAAGTGGCCGAATAGAGTGAAGCAAACCTGCCAAAGTCATAGAACCCAAGCGACGCGGCAACCCGGCTGACGGTCGTGTCATGCGGCCCTGAAAACACCAGACCCTGGCGCGCCCTGTGCAATCGCCATTTCTGAAGAAGCTGAACGACAGTGCAGCCAAATTGCGCCCTGACTCCGCGTTCAAGCGTGCGTTGGTTGATCCCGGCTCCCGCACAGAGATCTGCAACCGAGCTGCAATCGGAAGAGGTGCGCAAAAACTCAAGGCGGTCGCCACGGCTCGCGCTTGAGAGGGTTTTTTGCCCTCTATCCCATCAAGCCTTTCGGGAAGAACAGCTGCCGTGATTGCCGCCATGATTGTCTTCAAATCGGCGGATGAAGCATGGACTTCTCTTATCCCTTTCCGTTGGGCGGTTTGCGTAAAGACTTGCTGCAGGCAATCCACCAAATGGCTCGTCTCCGGCCCCGCGTCACCGACGGCAAGGCTGCTATGGCTGGAAACCAGACGATCGATTGCAAGACCAAGCAAACCGTCAAAGTCCTGCGCAAGATCCAGGTGGACTGCCAGAACCTCCTGATCGCATTCGTAACGCGCCTCCATTGCAGTCCCGGCGAGGCAGTGGATTTGATTGCTCACAATTTCCTGCCCGTAGGACGTCGAACCTCTGTTTCTGCCGACCGGGATGCCCAGAACCAGCTCATTGGGAGGCGGCATGCCGATGAGACGCGCAGGCCGGAGATACGTTTCGCGCATGACCGTCAATCCGGGAGCTGCGAGATACTCCAAAAGTGCACATGGTTCGGACCTGCCCGGACTGTCGATTAGCAAATCCCAGGGCTCTGAGAACTGCTCCAACTCTCCCGGCTCCGCCGCGATAAACCTGCCATGTTCCATGCCATCTGCCTCAGATGTCGGGAGTCATCCGTTGTCGGTGTCGCGCAACCAGCCCAAGGTGTTGGGCGTTTGTGCACCAACTCTACTGTCCCTGATCATAAATCTTATCGCCACGCGTCAACATCCCAGAGGTAAAAAATCCGTGTCGAAAATTACGTAGCCGCGCACCGGAGCGCCCGTTAACTTTTAGGAGCTTGACCCCATTTGCCTGAAAATTCCGGAGACATTCTGATGATAGCAGCTTTGCGCGCATCACCACTGAGCACGGACCTGAAAAGAACCACGTGGGTGGCCGTTGCGGCTGTTGCGGCGGCATCCGCGGCGTTTCTCGGATCGGCGCCCCGCGCGCAAGCGAACGAGGACGTCCAGCCCGTGACCGAGGACACCTTCATCCGCGCCGAAGTGGATGCGCGGCTTCTGCGCTTCATTGAGGCTGGGGGCATGAACCGCGGTCTGGTATTTTCAGCGCCGACCCCCACGGACCAGCAGACCGTGCCCCGCATGAACCGGGACACCCTTTATGCCGGGATCCCGATCGACACGTCTGAAGGGTTCACCATCACCGTGCCAGAGGCCCCGGAGGGTCGGTATTTGTCGGTCTACATGATCGACAACGATCACTTCACGATCGACATCCTGTCGGAGCCCGGAACCTATGAATTTGGTCCGCAGGACACGCGCTATATCGCCGCCCTGCCACGTGTGCAGGTGCTCGACGCAAGCAGCGAAGCGGATGTCGAGATTGCCCGCAACCTGCTGGCGCAATTCGACGTCACGTCGGGCAGTATGGTGCCTGTGTCCGCCAACTGGGACTGGGAACAGATGGTTGCCATGCGTCCCGGTTATGAAGAACAGCTTGAACCCTTCACGCAATATCCACCCACATTTCAGGACACCCGCGCCTCAGGCAATGTGGACCCGGAGCACCACCGGATTGCCGTGGCGACCTCCTGGGGTCTCTTCCCGGACTACGAGACGGTTTACATCAACTACAAAGGTCCTGAGGGCATGGCCGGGGTCGAAAACTGTTACACCGCGACCTACACGCCACCCGAAAATGACGCCTTCTGGTCGATCTCCATGTATAACGGCGAAGGCTACATGTTCAGCGATGATTATGCCGTTCTGAACGCGGCCAACACGCGGATGAACGCAGACGGCACTTTTGACGCGTTCTTCGGGTCTGAAGAGCTCTGCGGCGATGTTGCCAATCGCGTCGATACGACCGAGGGCTGGAACTTCCTGATGCGGGTCTACAAGCCAAACGAAAGCGTCAGCGCAGGGGAATACACGTTGCCTGACGTGACGGCCGTTAACTGAACAATCAAACGGCCGTTTCTTCGACCTCTCCCCCTAAACGTTCTTCTGAAAAGGGATATGAATGACCCATTCTGTAATGACCAGAGCACGCATCACCGCGCTGGCAGCCGTCATGGCGATCGCGCCAAACTTCGCTGCAGCCGATGGTCCAACCTACGCCGCCAAGGTGCCCGAAAAGCTCCTGACGCCCGACGTGGTTGAAACCGAACGTCTCGGGACGCTGAACTTCTTTGACGGTCTGCCGTCGGAAGAAACCGTCGACAAGCTTTGGGACAATCTCGACTTCATGCGGGGCGTTGATGCGTTCCTGCATGGCATCCCGGCGACATCGGTGCACATGTTTTGCGAAGGCCTCGAAGACTTCGGGGTTGAGCCATATGCCGCCGGTATCACCGAAGAACTGCTGGATGCCCGCAGCCTGATGCTGACCGCCAACACGACGACCATGTACGTCTTGTTCTGCATCGATACCAAACCAGGTCCGGTCGTGCTTGACGTACCGCCAATCACAATTGGGCCGATCGACGACGCTTATTTCCGCTGGGTGACCGATATTGGCTTTACCGGCCCGGATCAGGGTCGCGGCGGGCGCTATCTGTTCTTGCCACCGGGACACGAAGGTGAAGTGCCACAGAACGGGTTCCACGTGGTTCAGACATCGACCCACAAGCACTTCGTGCTGATGCGTGCCTTCGTGCTCGACGATGGTCTTGAAGGCACCGTGAAGCGGATGAAGGATAACTTCCGCCTCTTCCCGTTCAGTGAGATTGCAAATCCACCGGAACAGAAGTTCGTGCAACTCACTGGTGGTCAGTGGAACACGATCCACGGCAACGATTTTTCATTCTACGAAGAACTGAACGCCGCGGTGCAATACGAACCTCCGAATGCGTTCCCGCCTGAGATTGCGGGTATCTTTGACAGCATCGGCATCCGGCATGGTCAGCCGTTTGAACCGGATGAGCGGATGCGGAAAATCCTGACCGAAGCTGGGGCGGTCGGCAACGCGACAGCCCGCGCGATGTCTTTCAGCCCCCGTGACCCGGGTGTCTTCCTTTTCGAAGGCCGCGAATGGACAACGCCTTACGCGAGACTGAGCCACGAGTTTCTTGAAGACGATGTTCGCATCCTGAGCGACCGGACCTTCTTTCACTACTTGGCCACAGGCGTAACGCCAGCAATGGCGAACCCGCGTGTCGGGTCCGGGTCGGTCTATGGCTTCACGGCCAAGGATGCGGACGGCAACTATCTTGACGGTGACAAGACATACCGGATTGACCTTCCGGCGCCGGTCCCGGCGGGCGATTTCTGGTCAATTACTGTCTACGACAACCAACACCGATCCATGTTGGAAACTGATCAAAAGCTTGCGGGCATCGACAGTACGGTGCCGGACATCGCGCCAAACGAGGATGGATCATGGACCGTCTGGCTGGCGCCTGAACCGCCGGAAGGCAAAGAAGGCAACTGGGTCCAGACCATGCCGGGGAAATCGTGGTCATCCCTCATCCGCCTCTACAGCCCCGGTCAGGAGTGGTTTGACAAGACCTGGGTTCCCGGTGACTTCGTACTCGTCGAAGAGTAACCACCGGGCAAACCTTTCAAGCTCTACACTGGGCGTCTCCTGCTTCTGAGGTTGCCGCCCAGTGATTTTTGAATTCAGGGTTTTCGCGACTTCCCGGGATTTCAGCCTGATTTCCCCTGTTCGCGGAGCGCAATCAACCGCCCAAGTCACACCAAACCAAGATACCCCATTCAAAAGCCTATCCAAATTGGTAAACTTAGCGTTGGTATGTTTTCGGATTATTGCCGATTGCAAGATTGCGACATAGCTCACCCAGCGTACGTGGTCCGTAAATTATTTCGCTTAGATGGCAATGAATGGCAGCTGACACTTTTGAGTATGCACGCCGGCGTCCTGTGACGGCCGAGCGTATGTCCAGCAAAGCACAACGCGACATCCGGCTGGATGTGTTTCGCGGGCTCGCCATGGCAATTATTCTGATATCGCATACCCCCGGGAATTCATGGGCTGCCTGGATCCCGGCGCGGTTCGGCTTTTCTGATGCGACGGAAATGTTCGTGTTCTGCTCGGGCATGGCTTCGGCGATCGCGTTTGGCAGCATCTTCAATCGTGCCCCATGGCCCCTTGCCACTGCCCGCGTCGCAGTCAGGATATGGCAGGTTTACTGGGTTCATATCGGGCTGTTCATCTTCCTTGTCGCCGCCTTGAGCGCGGTCGACATGACGGGAGCTTTCGAGAAATCCTACATCGATCAGCTCAATCTCCGACCGTTCCTGGATGATCCCGCCCCGAGGATTGTCGGACTTCTGACCCTCACTTACGTGCCCAACTATTTTGACATCCTGCCGATGTATTTGGTTGTTCTCGTAATGCTGCCTCTCTTTGTCGCCCTGGCCCGTATTCGCGTCGAGTTGGCGCTGTTGGCCAGTGTTCTGATCTGGCTGATCGCGCAAACAGGTGCTCTGGCCCTCCCAGCCGAACCTGTTGGAGACAGAGAATGGTTTTTCAATCCTTTCGGATGGCAGCTGCTCTTCTTCACCGGATTTGCTTTCATGGCCGGCTGGCTTCCGGCGCCACCTCTGTCCCGCACGCTTGTCTGGCTGGCGATAGCCTTTCTTGTACTGACGATGCCGCTGTCCTCGGGACACGCGGTCGGTTTTCTGAAAGTCGTCTGGCCGTCGGCGGCCGAGTGGGCAATGACAGTGTATCCCGACATGGAGTGGATGCGCAGCAAGACGGAGCAGGGCTTTCTGCGCTACATCCATTTTCTGTGCCTCGCCTATCTGGCCTTCGTCGCTTGCGGCCCCAACGGAGCGCGCTTGCGCGGTGCCGGGAACACACTGTTCGGACTGGCGTTAAAGGCGCTCACGAAGATGGGTCAGCAGACCCTGCCAGTGTTCGTGGCGTCAATGGCGCTGTCGCGTTTCATGGGCATTGCGATTGACGTCCTGCCCGACGGTCAAGCAGCGATTGCGCTGGTCAATATCACCGGGCTGGCATTACTCCTGCTGATCGCCTACGTCACCGGGTGGTTCAAGCGACAACCCTGGCGACAGGACCGTCCGGGGTAGTTGCCGCTACGCTACTTTGGCCGGCGACCGTGACGGGCACTCAGGCGCGACGGTACGCCTCCGATCTTCGGGAATGTCGAAAAGCCCAAGCCTAAGTGACCACGCGTTGAGGCTTGGCAGGGTTGAGACCACAGCGATCGGTATTGCGAGCAGTAGCGGTGCGATGATCCCGGCCCCGAAAACAAGCGCCCATGGCGCTGTAAGATACAACCAAAGGGTCAGCACTGCCCCAGCAAGTGTTTGCGGCCAGAACACGGTTGCCGCCTCGCTCCAGCGCAGAACCGCGCGACTGCGTTGCTGCGCCTCCCATCCAACCCGGCGACCGAAACTCAACCCGATTGCAAACAGCGTCAAGCCGAAAGCCACAATCGGCGCGATCAACATGGAAAAGACGATCTCGCAAAGCCCACTCAGAACGACGCGCGTCCGACCACCCCAGGCAGCGCTTTGCTTAGGGTCGCATAGAACCTGACCCAGCCCCATAAGTTTTGGCATCAGGTTCATCGTCATCACCACTGCAAAAAGCGCAAGGCCCGCCCACAAGGGCACATCACCCATCTGATTGCTTTGGGCGGCCAACCAGGCACCAAGGCCGATGAAAGCGATCCAAGCGGGAGCTGCAAGGTACATCTGGATGGCGAGCAGAAGCTGCACTCTGCTGACCGGCTGCAGGCCACCGAGCCCCAGAAGCCTTAAATACTGCAGGTTGCCATTGCACCAACGCAGTTCGCGACGCATGAAATCCGCAAGGCTTGGCGGGTTTTCCTCGTGACTTTCGCTTTCTTCGGCCAAAACGCGCACCTGGTACCCGGCGCGGCGCATAAGACAGGCTTCCAGTTGGTCGTGGCTGAGGATATCGCCCGACAACGGGCCGTGTCCGGGAAGCGTGGGCAGCATGCAGGACGCATGAAACGGCGCGGTTCGGATCAGTGCATTATGCCCCCAGTTGGGGCCGCAATCGGCTTGCCACCAAGCTGACCCCAAAGTGTAGGAGCGCATGCCCTGGCGCATGCCAAACTGGAAAGCCCGTGTAAAAAATATCCGGGCAGGAAGTCCCGTGATCAGGCTTTGCAGAAGTCCGATTTCCGGTGACACTTGCATTACCCGGACAAGCCGCAGGACCGTATCCGCTCCCATAAGACTGTCGGCGTCGAGGGTCAGAAAGAAATCATACTGGTTGCCACTTCGCTCCAGAAACTCTGCGATATTACCTGCCTTGTATCCGGTGTTCCGGACTCTGCGGTGGTAGATAGGTGACGCGTAGGGTACGGCGTGGTGCCATGCCGCAATGCCGACCTCCTCTCGCTGGATGATCTCGTCACGGTCGCTGTCACTCAGAACATGAAAGTCGAATTTTTCGCCCCATCCTGTTCCCTGCAACTCTTTCTGCAACGCCTGAAGCCGCGCGAGCGAGGTCGACGGGTTTTCATTGCGCAGAGGCATAACGATCGCAATACGGCTGGTGATCGGCTCATTTCCCGAGATGCGGTCCAGCGCAGGAAGTACAACACGCGCGGCGCGTTCCCCGTGCTTACGGGAGAGCGCAAATCCGATGACGCTGTTCCAGAATCCAATCGACAGCCATGGAAGTGTCAGCCCGTAAGCCCCGAGCATCAGCACTTCCACCCAGATCAGCCCGCCATAAGACAAAATGAACGCCATCGCGAAAAAAAGCGCAGCAATCGTTGCGACGTTGAGCAGAAGGAAAACCTGCCTGCGCCACCGGATAATGTGTCTGGGCGCATCAGTTGCAGAATGAATAGCGGTTGGGAAGCTGGCAGCAGACAGGGTTTCCGCGGCAGGAACCACATGCTGCCCGTTGAGGAAGTCTTTTTGAAAATGGGTCACGGTCGTTGCCTTAATTTAGGTCACGCGTGAATATGGGCCTCGGGTTGCCATAGTCCATTGACTTTCAAGTTGTTAGGCGGAACCATGCCGGTTTTTTGCGCGCATGCCCGATTTTCCGTCGGCATTTGCACGGCTGCTCAATTTACATGCTGGTGCAAACACTTGGAGCTTGCCACAGTGGGAGTATGAACCGACTTGCAACCACAGCCGGACTTATCCGTTCGGCTGCTATCTATCTTTGTCGTCCAGATCGGACACGAGCGCAGGCGCGCTTCTACGCGAGCTTGCTGGCGCCGGGAGACCTGGCATTCGATATCGGCGCGCATATGGGCAATCGGTCGCGCGCTCTGCATAAAGCCGGCGCGCGGGTGGTCGCCGTGGAGCCGCAGGTTCCGTTTCATAGAATATTGCGGGCAACGCTTCCCACAGACGTGGTCCTTATCAAGGCGGCGGCTGGCGCTCAGGAAGGCGAAGCAACGCTTCACGTCGCACCGCGTTTTCCGACGGTCTCGACCTTGTCTACCGACTTTCAGGCCGACGCATCCGATCTTCCCGGATTTGGACAAGTAAGGTGGTCTGAGCATCAGAAAACACCGGTTACCACCCTTGATGCGCTGATCACGGCGCATGGCACACCGCACTACATCAAAATCGACGTGGAAGGGCACGAGGCCGAGGTGCTCGCCGGACTGACTGCGCCGGTTACTCTGATCTCGATCGAAGTCATCCCCGGTCTTCACACCCGAGCCAAAGCGGCCTTTGATCAATTGGCGAAGATAGGCCCCTACCTGTTCAACGTTGCACGCGGCGAGGAAGGCGCGTTCTTATTCGACCGCTGGATGGATCGCGCTGCCCTCGACAGCTGGATCAGGCATCAGCCCGCCGGAGCAAAACCATGCGATGTCTACGCAAGACGGTGTGAAAGCTAGGTCTGTGATATCTTGTCCAGAACCTGTTCCGCGATGCGGCCTGTGTCTTTCCACTCCGGAAGTTCCGCTCCTGCGTTGCGCGCGCCATGTGCTTTCTCTTTCCAGATAGACGGCGTCGTAAGAAGCGTGCGCAGCGCGTCGGCGAAAGCCTTGGGCGCATGCGGCGGCACAAGAAAACCCGCGCTTTCCGGCACCGTGTCCGGAATAGCACCGCCCTTACAAGCGACAATCGGGAGACCACGCACAAGCGCTTCGGCGAACACCATCCCATAGCCCTCATACTCTGATGCCAGCGCGAAGATGCGCGCCTCTGACCAGTGGTCTTCAAGGGCTGCATCACTGAGCTGGCCATGTACCTCGACGCGCGACTCGAGCCCAAGCTGAGCTCTTAGGGCCAGCAGATCCTCGAAGCTCGAGCGGTCCTGAATGCGCCCGACGATGACCGCCCGCCAGCTGAGATCCTCGATCTCGGCCAAGGCCCGCAGCAGAATGGCATGGCCCTTTCGCGGGTGGTGCAATCCCACGGCCAGTATCAGCGGAGGCTCGGAGTCGCGCCGGGGCTGTTTCGGACGGTCCGTTCCCGGTATCGCAACTGTAATCTTGTCTGGCGGGACGTCATAATCGCTCACCAACACACGCGCTGTATGGCGGCTTGGGACAAGCACATGGTGCACCAATTCCAGATTGCTGCGTTCGGTGACAAAAAGATGGTCGCGCAAGTCGCGATCCAAGCCGGTTTCCATTGCCAAAGGGTGGTGGACGACTGCCACCGTGGGGGCTGTGACCCGGGCCAACCCGATTGGATCTATGCCGCCTGAAACAAATCCATCGAGGATAATAGGTGTGCTCGGGCAAATCTCCACCAAGGCCGCGACAGACCCTGCCATGTCCTGTTCTGACGGCGTTGGGAAGCTGTCTGGCAGCTCAAGATGAACAACATCGCGCCCGCTGGCTCGCAATTCTTCCAACAGCCTTTTTTCGTAGCGATACCCGCCCGTCACCGTGTTCACGTCGCCTGGAATTGCAAAAACAGCCTTTCGCGGTTCTGTCATTGCACCTGCTCGCTCGCGAAAACGGACAGAACAGCACGCTCAAGGCGCGCCACAGCGGCGTAGCCGGCCACGGCAGATACAGCGACCACAAGGGTCACGCTCCAGAGCATTCCGTAGTTCGACAGTGATGCAGACAAGGCCATCAAGGCGCCGAGACCGCGTCCGGTGGCGAGCCATTCGACCACTGTCACCGCAAGAACCGCCGCCGGCACCGTCATTCGCGCTGCTCCGAAGAAAGCCGGCAACATCGCCGGCAACCGCGCGTAAATCAGTGTCCGCCAACGTCCCGCTGCGTAACTGTCCATGACGTCGAGAACCTGCCCCGGCGCCCGCGACAGGCCATGAAGGCACGCGATCAGCACCGGGAAGAAAACCATAACCGCCACAAGCACTGCGCTGCCGACAGCGCCGCGGCCGACGACCAAGACCAGTAGCGGCGCGGTCGTTACGATCGGAGCAGCCCGCAATGCAATAGCAATCGGCATTGCGACAGAGGACAGGCCCGGCACCAGTGTCAGCAGGATCGCAAGGCCTGCGCCAGCCCCCAGTCCGGCAAAATAGCCCGGCAAAAGGGCCCTCGCGGTTTCCAGTCCAGACGCTGTAAGCTCGGCCCGATTTTGCGCAGCTGTATCGCTGGATACCAAGAATACCCAGACGTCATCCGGCCGCTTGAAGAAAAAGGAACTGAGCTGGGAAATCTCTGCGATCCCCCACCACAAACTCAATGCAATAAGAGCTGTAAGCGCTCCGGTTGCTGCGCCCGACCTGGAATAGTTTGGTTTCCCGCGTGCGACCGGTGGGGCGAGTATCAGGGGGGGCTCTTCGTTCAGCACACGGTTTGCAATCCACCCGATCCCGGCGTGAAGCATGATCGACAGCACAGCCGCCAGAGAGGCAATGGCCCAGGTTGCAGTCACGTCCAGATCGCGCATCGCCTGCAGCGTCAGCACCCCTAATCCACGCTCTGCTCCGGTGAATTCCCCTACCAGCGCCCCCAAGATCGCGGCCGGCGCGGCGATTTGCAGACCCGAGACCAGATAGGGCAGCGCGGCATACGCCTGCACGCGCCAAAGTGCAGTACCGCGTCCGCGACCGTAGCTGGTCACAAGGTCAAGCCAAGTAGCCGGCACGGCCCGCAAACCGACAAGCACCGAAATATAGGTCGTATAGTAGACGGCCAGAGCTGCGAGCGTGATCTGCGGCCCCTCGCCCGGCCCGAAGACCACTCGTAATATCGGCCCTGTCGCGACCAGCGGCAGGCAGAAGGTCAACAAGGCGAGGCCGGAGATCACGCCTTGTGCCCGCGGCCGCAGAATGGCAAGCGCGGCCAGTACAACCGCAGCGAGGTTTCCAAGTAAGAAACCCCACGCCGCTGACGAGAGCGTCACACCCACGGCTCGCGCGTAAAGACCAGCGTTTTCAGCAATGTGATTAATGACCTCAAGCGGGCCTGCAACCAGCAGCGCACCGGTCGTTGCGGCCGCAAGACCCTGCCACGCCGCGAGAACACAGACCGCCCCCATCACCATGCGTGTGCCCGGGAAATGAACGGTAGCGGAAGATGCCCGTATCATTGTGCCGCCAACGCATTCTGTCGTTGCGCTTCCCCCCTCTCCAAAGCGGCTGTTACCGTTTTGAACGCGTCGATGAACTCGGCCTGTTCCATCATTTCCGAAGCGCGCGGATGACCCAGTCGCACCTCGACATCTTCCAGAACCCGCGCGGGGCGCGGCGAAAGAACCAAGATCCGGTCGGACAGAAAGATCGCTTCGGTTACGGAATGGGTGACCATCACCGTAGTCGTGCCCTCGGACCGCCAAAGCGGAGGGAGCTCCAGTCCAAGCTGGCGGCGTGTCAACTCGTCGACAGCCCCAAACGGTTCGTCCAACAGCAAGAGCCGCGGTCTTGTGATGAGACATCGTGCGATCGCCGCGCGCTGTCGCATGCCACCTGACAACGCACCCGGTCGGGT
Source organism: Dinoroseobacter sp. (assembly GCA_030066795.1). Lineage (GTDB taxonomy): Bacteria > Pseudomonadota > Alphaproteobacteria > Rhodobacterales > Rhodobacteraceae > Dinoroseobacter. The sequence goes on along the minus strand of JASJAW010000019.1, from coordinate 65,654 downwards.
ATCCAGAAAGCCCGTGAGGCCAACCCGGTTCAGCAAAGCATCAATCGCTACACGATCGACGGGCTGGCGCGCCAATCGTTGCGCCAAGGCGACGTTCCCCCGCGCAGTGCGCCATGGCAGCAGGGAGGCATCCTGAAAGGCAATGGCAAGACCCCCTGCCCCGCGCACCGCATCGGCTGTTTGCCCGCCAATGCTCAGCTCTCCGCTGTCGGCAGTATCAAGACCCGCAATCAAACGCAGCAGCGTTGATTTTCCGCACCCAGATGGCCCAACCAGCGCTGTTGTCTTACCCGCTTCGAATGTCACGTCGAACGGCGCGAGCACCTCGACGTCACCAAACCGCTTGTCTAGCGCCCGGCAGACAATGTCCGGCGGTGGAGCGCGATCAGGCGCCATGGACCTCCTCTAGGATCGAACGGTCCCACAATTCGGGCGTTATCTTTCGACCAAGCAGGGCGAGCGTCTCGATATTCGACGCAACCGTTTCGTCGGTAAACCACCCAAACCCATGCGCATCAGTTAGCTCCGAAAACATCAGGGGCACCTGTCGTTCGGCTTGAAGTTCCTGAACGGCCAGGTCCAGCCCCTGATCCGGGAAACGATCGACCGTTCGACGCGCCGCCGCCGCTGTGTCGGCGCGATACAAATCCCACCCTTGCGCTTCTCCGCGGAGCAAAGCGACAATCTCGTTCCGGCGCTCGGCGATTGCAGCCTCCGTTGCAATGTAGGTCTGCGAATGCACCGCATAGCCAAAGTCTGCCATGAGCATTGTCTGGCTTTCCACGCCTTGAACGGCCATCGCCACCGGGAGGTCGGTTTCCCAGCTTAAAAGGCAATCCACCTCGCCCGCCAGCAATGGTGCGGCTGAATACTGTGTCGGCACAACCTCCACCGCCGAAGCGTCAAAGTCGTTCAGAGTTGCAAGCGCCTCCAAGACCGGCGCGTTGGCAAGCGCCATGCCGATGCGCTTGCCTTCCAAATCACCCGGTTCATTTACCGGATTTTCCGGCAGAGACGTGATTACGAACGGGTTTTTCTGCATTGCAACTGCAAGGATCTTGAAAGGCGCGCCGTTTTCAACAGCTGCGGCCGTGTAGTCCGCCGCCGATATCCCGACCAAAGCCGTTCCGGCGACCACGGGCGGTTCGACGGGCGCATTCGGCCCCCCGGCATCGAGCGCAACATCAAGGCCTTGATCACTCCAGAACCCGTCATCTTGTGCAATATAGCTTCCGGCGAATTGCACTGAATGAAGCCAGCTCAGTTGCATGCGTATAGAGGTTTGGGCGTATAATTTAGCCGACGGGAGAAGCGCGGCTGCGCCAGCGCCAGCCAAAGTTGCCCCTAGGAAACGCCGTCGCGATACTGAAAAACTCTGTGTCATAATAATTCCTTTGTTTCCCGAATGTTTGCCGACTGAGCGAAGGCTTGCAACCCTGCTAAAGAACCACTGGCGGATCCCCGCAAAATCGCGTGTTCTATTCTTCATTAGTTGGCGATTTGCTCAGGTTTTCATCGGAGAATGACTCGCAACAAATGGGCGCTAGTTCTCTGCCAAGGCCGTTTTCGCCTCGTCCGATTACTTTGGAGGCCAATACATGACAGCGCTTGATAGCTCATATCGCTTTCCTGTGCGGGTACTGCATTGGGCTATGGCCCTTTTGATACTCGCGATGATCGCAACCGGGTTCGCAATGGTGCAGGAAGAACTGCCCCAATCCGTTCGGAACACTTTATTCATTTTCCACAAAAATACAGGGATTTTAGCGTTTTCACTGGTGTTATTAAGGCTAATCCTTCGATTGGTTTTCACGCCGCCTCCACTACCGGATACGGTAAGCCCGGTGCAGCAAAAAGCCGCCGCAGCCTCCCACGCTCTGCTTTACGTGCTCATGTTCGCCATGCCCGTTTTGGGCTACATACGGGTGAAAGCAGGAGGTTTTCCAATCGAAAGTCTGGATGCTTGGGGCGTCCCCGTGATCGTTCCGCGGTCCGATGACTTAGCCAACACCGCGAAGTTCGCGCATTTTGTTGGCGCTATCGCGATATCAGCAGTGGTGGCGCTGCATCTGTCTGCAGCCATTTTCCACGCCTTGGTCCTAAAAGATGGGGTCTTTGCACGAATGTGGTTTGGAAAGTCACGAGCCTAGATGCGCCCGACTGATGAGTTCGCAAAGTTGTTTATAGACAGATATTTATTGCGGCTAGCTAACTTTTTCAGCAGGGACCGTCCGTAGATTTTCCACAAGTCCATCGCTCCAACGCTCGTCCGGCAGAATGAACGGTCCGCATTCTCTGCGTGACCTGGCAGAACGTCCTTTACCAGACAGGTTCGTTCTCGTGGAAAAGTCTCGGCTCTTAGCTTGGACGCATCGCAGCCAGGGCATCCGCGTCAACAACCAAGTGAACACCAAGCCGCCCTGTCCCGTGCAGCACGGGTGTTTTCGTCAATGTCACCTCAACAGCGTCAATCGACGCGTACGTTGCACAGGCTTCCACTATGCGGGTCATCAGCCGTTCTTGAGTCTCGTAATGGACATCCTGCGCCAACCGGTCGATCTCGGAGATCAGCGGATCGTAGTCAAAGACCCGATCCATGCCGTCTTGGTCAATGAGCACCAAGCTCGGATCTATTGTCAAAACGAGATCCAGGATATGCGCCTCAGGCACAACATCATCAGGGCCGTAGGTTCCGATATCGGTGAGGATCTTCAGGTCTCGTAATTCAACCCTGCTGTGAGTTGGCATCTTTTCGTCCTTAGTTTCTTAGCCGCGTATGCCTCATCCGAGGTCGTAAGGATCATCGTCAGCGACCAACGGCAGCTTTGAAATCAAGAGCTTTTTATAGCGACGCTGACGGCGCCTTGCCTTGGAACTCGTGGCACGCCAGCCCTCTCGCTTATCCTGAACCAGGCTTTCAAGGTCATCAGCATCCACGATGTCCTTTGCGGACCTCGGAGATGTTCGCTTCGGCATGCGCTTTCTTCCAAAACGATTGAGTAGACAACCCCGACAGGGATACTGCCCGGAGAGATATGGCGCGAAAAAAGAGCTTGGACAGAGTGAGCGCAGACTATCTTTGTCGCACTACCAGAGATTTGGAGATGACGCCGTGACAAAGATCGCAACGGCAGAGCAAACAGAGGCGATGATCGCTCGGTATCGCCATTTGACCGGCATCGTGATGCCTGAACTCGCGCTGGACCGGTCGAGGAAGTGGCCCGTCGTAAACGACCACTGCTTTCAACGGATAGTGCTTGATGCCGTGTGTGAAGGCGTTTGGTACGATCATATCCAGCGACCAGCCTACAAGAACCTGACATATGCACAGGCCTCTAAGGCTGTAACCCTGTGCGAAGCCATTCTTGACGGATCAGCAGATCTCACAGCACTCAACCGACAGTCCCTGCTCTGGCGGGGAAAACTGCGCGACGTCTAGTGACGGCATTCAGGACGGGTGGTGACTGTCAAACCGGAGCAAATCATGTTGAGGGTCACGACCGTGCGCATCAGGGTCAAAGCCCCATAGCCCTTCCGTGTGGCCTTATTTCATTTCGAAGAGCGGGCGAGATCGCCTTGGTGGCCGGCCGAACGTCTTACAGTCGAACCGGCCGCTCCTGTGCGGCAAGGCCAACTCTTCGAGCACATCTCCAGCAGCACTGCAGTGGCTTTGAGCCAGAGCCAAAACACAAGAAAAAATCAAGTTAAACTATCAATGCAAGCCATTTACATGCGACGAGAAAAGCATGTCGCGATTCACACTTGACCAGATGCGAACCTTTCTGACCGTTGTACGACTGGGCGGCCTGCACCGTGCTTCTGTCGCATTAGGGCTGACCCAACCCGCAATTACCGCGCGGATCAAGAACCTTGAACGCGCCCTCGCCTGTGAGCTGTTCGAACGAACATCGGGTGGGATGAAACTGACGAAACGGGGTGAACTGCTGCTTGCCCATGCAGAAAAGTTCGAGCACCTCGTAGAACTGGTGCAGCGCGATGTCGTCGATCCAAGCGGCGTAGAAGGCCGGTTGCGCATTGGTGCTTCGGAAACGGTGGCCCAATGCTGGTTACCCGAGCTGGTGTCACAGCTCCACACGGCCTATCCTCGGATCGAGATCGAGCTGAAAGTGGACGTATCGCTCGATCTGCGCGAAGCGCTGCTCAGCCGAGAAATAGACCTTGCGATTCTGCTGGGTCCCATCTCTGAATACTCTACGGACAACATCGTTCTACCGGGTTTCGACCTTGCCTGGTATACCTCCGCCAAGAGGAACCCCTCACTGTCAGCGATCGAACTACTACAGCGACCTGTCCTAAGCTACGCGCGAAACACACGCCCTTTTCGCGAGTTGAAAGAGGAGTTGTTCGAACGGTTAGGCCCTGATGCCGCGCTTTTTCCATCTACGTCGCTATCCGCATGTTTCCGGCTTGTCGAAGCGGATATGGGCGTGGCCGCTTTGCCTCGTGCTCTTGGCCGGGAATATGTGCGCGCCGGTCGTATTATAGAGTTTGACCCCGGCTGGGTTCCAAGCCCACTGCAGTTCACCGCATCCTTTTTGCGAGAACCCAAAAGCCATCTCAACGAAACCGCGGCGGCACTCGCGCTCGAGGTTGCAAAAAGATATGCCGAGTCTGACTTGGTATAAAATTTCTCTATAGGTTTTGCTAAATTTATTCGATTTGATTTTATAGGTTTATTCGCACACCCTTCGGCGAAACAGGGGGACAACGGTTGTGTACGAGGCACTGAAGAACAGTCGTCTGGCGGATGTTCGTACCGCGATCCGCACAGGGACCTATCGCTCTCACACAGCCGGGCTCGGGCGTGGACATCTTCAGGCGAACTTGGCGATTATGCCAGAAGCGTACGCACTCGACTTCATGCGATACTGTCAGCGCAACCCCAAGCCCTGTCCGCTGACGGGTGTTTCTGACACCGGAAACCCGTTCATGTTCACCATGGGACACGACATCGACATCCGCACGGATGTTCCGGCCTATAACGTGTATCGCGACGGGCACCTCACGGAGACGGTCGACGACATCAGCGATATCTGGCGGGACGATTTTGTCGTGTTCGCGCTGGGATGTTCGTTCACTTTCGAGCATGCCCTTCAAGAAGCTGGCATCAGCCTCTGGCATATCGACAACGATAAGACCGTACCGATGTTCCGTTCCAGTATCGAGACGGTACCGGCCGGGCCGTTCCGAGGGAAAATGGTGGTCTCTATGCGCGCCGTTCCGAAACATCGGGTCGCAGAAGCGGCCGAGATTTCGAAGTGCTATCCACTTGCGCATGGCGGCCCAGTACACTGGGGCGAGCCGAAGGAAATCGGCATTCATGATGTCACGCGTCCCGATTGGGGCGATGCTGCGCCCGTTCCGGATGATCATGTACCCGTGTTCTGGGCCTGCGGGGTTACTCCGCAAGTTGCCCTTGAAGCTGCACAAATGCCGATTTGCATCACCCATAAACCCGGGCACATGCTGATCACCGACGTCGCAGAGGACGCCGAAGTTCCGGTGTTATCCCCGAAAACTGAGAACCTGACAAAAGTCCCATAAGGAGATTTCCATGAAATATGCTCTGAGCATTCTGATCGCCAGCACTGCCTTGGCCACACCTGCGCTGGCCGAGGACCTGTCCGTTGTAGGCAGCTGGTCCGGCCTGCCGCTTCACAAGCAGTATGAGGCACCTTTCTGGGGCGAGACACTGCCAGCGGCATCTGGCGGGAATATCAGTGTCTCGCTGACAACCCACAACCAGATGAACCTTGGTGTGGGCGATGTCTTCCGCCTGCTGGGCGATGGCGTCTATGACGTCGCCATGACCGTGGCCGATTACGCCGTGGCCGACGCCCCGGAGCTGGAGGGCCTTGATGTGCCGCTTCTGGCCCTGACCGCCGACGAGGCACGGGCAATGGTGGATGCCGCTCGTCCGATGGTCGAGGATATCTACGCGGCGCGCTTCAACAGCAAGGTGCTAGCCATCGCGCCCTACCCGCCGCAGGTCGTCTTCTGCAACGCGGAGGTATCTGAACTTGCTGATCTCGAAGGCCTGAAGGTTCGCGCATCGGGCCGTATGACTGCGAAATTCCTCGAAGCTCTGGGCGCTGAGGGTGTGAATGTCGGCTTTTCGGAAGTGCCGGGTGCGCTTCAGAAAGGCGTGGTCGATTGCGCTGTTACAGGCGCGGGTTCGGGTTATTCCGCGGGCTGGTGGGAAGTATCAACTCACCTGATGCCCATCCCGCTTGGGGGCTGGGACAGTGTGGTCACAGCGATGAACATGGACAAGTGGAACAGTCTTGATGCCGCAACCCAGGAACTGATCACCGCGCAGGTCGCGGCCGAGTTCGAAGCCCCGGCCTGGGCCAGCGCACAGGATGCACTGGTCAACGATATCGCTTGCCTGACCGGAAATGGCGACTGCCCGGCGGGCGACGCGCGCAACATGACCCTTGTCGAAGTGTCGGATGCTGATTTCGAGAAAGCACGCAGCGTACTTGTCGGTCAGGTCCTGCCAGATTGGGCAGAGCGCGCTGGTGGTGACTGGGCCGAGCGCTGGAATGCCAGTGTCGGCGAGGTTGTCGGCGTCCAGATCGGCAGCTAACGCCCGGTGCGAAAAGAAGACCCATGGAAGACCGCCTGCTTCACCACCTGCGCCGCCTGAACCACGGTATTGCACTCTTGACGGGTGTGCTGTTGCTGGGATGTGCATTGATCGTGCTGATCGATATCCTGTTGCGTCAGGTGGGGTCTTCTTTCGGCGGGACGGATGAGATCTCGGGTTACGTGATGGCCATTGCCACGTCATGGGGCATGGCCTTCACGCTGCTCGAACTGGGCCATGTCCGGATCGATATCCTCAGGGGGCGTGCAGGTCAGCGCGGGCGCGCCTTTTTCGATCTTTTCTCGATGCTGGTGCTTACCGGCACCGTCACGCTCATCGCCTACAAATGCTGGCCTGTGCTTGAACGTTCGCTGGCCAACTCTTCACGCGCGAACACACCGCTTGAGACACCGCTTGCATGGGTTCAGGCCCCTTGGTTTGCTGGATGGATCTGGTTCGCGCTCATGGCATGGCTGACATTCATCGCAGCCGCGACGATGGTGCTCAAAGGCCGTTTCGACAAGGCAGAAGAGGCGGTTGGCTGCTTTGGGGAAGAGGACCTCGTCAAATGATCTGGGCCATTGCCACTGGCCTGTTGGGGCTCCTCGCGCTGTCAATTCCGGTCGGGATCGTTTTGTTCCTTCTGGGCTTCGGTGTAGATACCTTTTTCAGCCCGTTTCCGTTAATCAAAGGGCTCGGAAATCTTGTCTGGTCAACCTCCAACAACGCCACCCTGATCGCCATTCCATTTTTTGTTCTGCTCGGCGAGATCCTGGTGCGCTCAGGAATTGCTGCACGGACATACGCGGCGCTTGATCGATGGGTAAGTTGGCTACCGGGCGGCCTTGTGCATGCGAATGTCGCAACCGCGACGATGTTCTCCGCGACATCGGGATCGTCTGTAGCCACGGCGGCAACCGTTGCGACCGTTGCCATGCCGCAGGCCGAAAAGCTTGGATACGATCCAAGGCTTTTTTCCGGAGCCATCGCCGCCGGTGGCACGCTTGGCATCATGATCCCGCCCTCAATCAACCTGATCGTCTACGGATTTCTTACCCAGACCTCGATCCCGCAACTCTTTCTGGCTGGCCTCATTCCGGGCATCGCCCTCGCCTTGGGCTTCATGGCCATCACGGTCGTTATCTGCCTGCTTCGTCCGGAACTGGGCGGGACACGCCGCATCTTCACGATTTCCGAGATGATGCGCGCTCTGGTCCAACTGGTCCCGATCGTGCTCCTGTTCGGGATCATTATCGGCACGATTTACAAAGGATGGGCCACACCGACCGAAGCCGCTGCCGTTGGGGTTGCCGGCGCGGTCGCAATTGCCGCTGTGTTCGGTGGGGTCAGCGTTCGCATGTTTGCGGAAAGTATTCTCGGAACCGTCAAAATCACGTCCATGATCATGCTGGTGGTCATCGGTGCATCGTTCTTAAATTTTACGCTTGCCTCGGCTGGGTTGGGACAGGAGTTGCAAAACCTTCTTGACGGGTTGGGCCTGTCGCCCATGGGGCTGATATTCGTGGTGGTTCTGATTTACATCGTGCTGGGGTTCTTCATCGAGACGCTGTCGCTGATGGTGGTAACCATCCCGATCATCGTGCCGCTGGTGGTGGCACAAGGGTTCGATCCGATCTGGTTCGGCATCCTGATGATTGTGCTGATCGAAATGGCGCTTATCACGCCGCCTGTCGGACTGAATCTGTATGTTGTTCAGGGCGCGCGCAAATCCGGCAAGATGAGCGAGGTGATGGTTGGTGCAATTCCCTATGTGGTCGCGATGCTGATCATGGTTGCTCTTTTGATCGCGTTCCCCTCAATCGCACTGTATCTCCCCTCGGTGCTCAGCGAGCCTTGAAGCATGCACTTCAACACCCCGAACGGACCCCTTTTGCAAGAAATCACGGATGTGATCGTGGCTGGTTGGACCGGCCGCGATCGTGCCGCGGTCGACCACCATATCGAGGAGTTGGCCGCACTTGGGGTCGCCCCACCATCGACCGTTCCGCTCTTTTATCGAGTGTCCAGCGGTCTTCTTTGCCACGATACGGCGATACAGGTGGTCGGCACGGAGACATCGGGTGAAGTCGAGCCACTTGTGATCCGAAGTGGCGGGCAACTATGGCTCGGGCTCGGCTCAGACCACACTGACCGCGCACTGGAGACGGTCTCGGTCGCCGCCTCTAAGCAAGTCTGCCCGAAACCTGTTTCGAGAATGCTATGGCCCTGGGTCGAAATTGAAGACCATCTCGATCAACTGGTTCTGCGATGCGATGTTGATGAGGACGGCAAGACCGTGCGCTATCAAGACGGTACGCTGGCCAGTATCCGGCCCCTGGCCGAGCTCATTGACCGCTCGGGCTTGGCCGACGGCGGCGCGATGCTGTGCGGAACCCTTGGTGCCATTGGCGGTGTGCGCCCGGCAACCACCTACAGAATGTCGCTGATCGATCCCATACTGAACCGCACCATATCGCTCGGCTACTCTGTCCGCGTTCTACCGGTGATTGCCTGAGGCCGATCGATGGACACGCCCGTCATCAGAAACCTGGGTTACGACGGAATGCTTGTGACCTTCGGAGACACTCTGAACGACGCTGCGAACCGAGCCGCACTGGCCTTTCACAAGGCGGTCAGCGACGCGCAGCTCGATGGCGTGACGGAAGCGTCGACCTCTCTTGTCTCCGCCTATGTCAGGTTCGACCCACTTGTCGTGCCGCACGCACAGATGAAAAAAGCGCTGTCCACCATACTGGCCACCCGCGATTGGTATGCCGCGCCGCCCCCGGAAGGGCGCAATCTCTGGCGGATACCTGCAGTGTTCGGCGGAGAGCTGGGTCCGCAACTCGCCGAGGCATCGGCATTGGCCGGAATGACCGAAACCGAAGCCATCGCGGCACTAACCCATCAGCCTGTGCGCGTACAGACAATCGGCTTCGCTCCCGGGATGCCGTACCTCGGAGAATTACCCGAGAATTGGGACATTCCCCGCCAATCCAAGCTGACCGCGGAGGTCCCGCAGGGCGGGCTGTGCGTTGCGATCCGGCAGCTTGTTCTTTTTCCCAATCGAACCCCTACAGGCTGGCGCCATATTGCTCAGACCCGTGTACGCCTCTTTCAACCTGACGCGGACATGCCCTTCCTTCTGAAACCGGGCGACGAAGTGATTTTCGACCCCGTGTCCACCGCGGAACTGGCAGCACTCGCAGACAATCCGAAGGGCGGAGCTGTGCAAGAGGCGCTGCCATGAGCCGGTCCCTGTGCGTCAAACGTTCGGCACCCGGGTTGACTGTGCAGGATCTCGGGCGACGTGGCTATCTGAGCTATGGTGTTTCACAGGGGGGCGCGGCGGACCCGCTGGCGCTGGCAGAGGGGGCAGCACTGCTTGGACAGGAACCAGACAGCGCCGCGATTGAAATGGCATCGGTTGGTGGGGTTTTCGAGGCCACCGAGGACTTGCGCATCGCGTTGACCGGGGCCCCCATGCAGTGCGCGGTGGATGGCGAGAGACTTCGGTGGAATGCAAGCCACCTGTTGCCGGCCGGTGCCACGCTCACAATTGGATCTGCCAAAGCTGGCAATTTCGGCTACCTGTCCCTCGGCGGCGGGCTTCTACTGCCGGAAATCATGGGGGCGCAGAGCGCACATATCGCAGCTGGGATCAGCGGCGCAATAGAGACAGGCACCGCGCTCCCCATTGGCCCAGACCCGCGCAGCCAAGTGGGGATGACGCTGGACCCGGCGCCACGTTTCGAAGGCGGTGTCGTGCGGGTGGTCCCCAGTCTGCAGACCGATTTGTTTGAGTCAGTCGAGATCGCACGCTTTGAGGCGACCGAATTCAGAAGAGACGTTCGGTCGAACCGGATGGGCGCGAAGTTAACATTCGATGGACACGGCTTTGCCAGTGAGGCGGGGCTCACCATCCTCTCAGAAGTTATTGTGCCAGGTGATATCCAGATCACCGGAGACGGCACCCCGTTTGTCCTGATGTCGGAATGTCAAACAGTTGGCGGGTATCCCAGGATCGGTTCGGTCTTGCCATCTGACCTGCCACGGGTCGCGCAAGCGACCGCTTCGGCGCCGTTAAGGTTCAAGTTTGTCACGCTGGAGACGGCTATTGCGATAGAGACCCGGGCCACTCAAGCGCGAGAGGCCTTGCCAAAATCGTTGATGCCACTGTTGCGCGATCCTCGCAATATGCGTGATTTGTTGGCTTATCAGCTCATAAGCGGCGCTGTCAGCGGAGAGTAAGACCCTCTTTAAGGTCAGCCGCAAGAAACGTCCGCCAGGCAGACAACGCGGAGACGAGGTCCCGTCGGTGTTACGCAAGAACAGCAAGCAATCCAGCATTCGCGAAGCTCTGAATAATCGTGCATACCGTGCGCTTTCTGCATGCAAAATGTGCACCACAACACTATCTCAGGGCGCCAGACAGGTTCGCCCCCACCCATTTTGCCTTGCATTTATTGAACTTTTTTCAGGAAATCAAAATTTCAACGCCTTTTCTCGAATTTTTTGTATACATTTACTTGCCCTGCGCGGTGGTTGAAGTACATTTTGTCGCACTTGGGGCAATTGGGGAGAAGAGCCTGATAGCTGCGCGAGGCGCACAGCCGCCTTCCGAGCGGTTTGCCCATTTCACATCACCTGACACCCAACTGACCCAGAACCCGGGACAAACCCGGGCAAGGCGGGTGCAATCAACACGGGAGAACGAAGACCAATGACTATGCATGCCAAGTTCTTGGCCGCAGCGACGGCAATTATTGTCGCGACACCATCCCTTGCGGAAGAAGCTCGCCTGAGCGCGGTGTATTCACTGCCAGCGACAAACGATCTGATGCAGAGCTATTTCGCATTCGTGGACGATGTGAATGCAAATGGAGCTGGCATTCTTCAGATCGACCTGCGGGGCGGCACCGAAGCGTTACCGCGAAACGAACAGATGAACGCGGTCTCGCGCGGGATCATCGACCTTTATTTCGGACCCGCAGGGTATTATCAGCGCCAGATCCCCGAACTGACCCCGCTTGATGCGGCGTCTGTTCCGGCTGACAAGCTGCGCGCTGCCGGCCTGCACGAAGCCATCGATGCTGGAACGCGTGAGCGTGCAGGCGTTGCATTCCTTGGGGCGATGGGCACGGGGTACAACTTCCAGTTCTACACCATCACCGAGCCCAAAATTGACGACGACGGCACCATGGACATGACGGATCTCAAGATCCGCGGTGGTGCATCTTACGATCCCATGTATCAAGCTCTTGGCATCGCACGTGTCGATGTACCGGCGGGCGACATTTACACGGCGCTTGAGCGCGGCCTTGTCGAAGGGATCGGATTCACAACAATTGGTGTAAGTTCTGCGGGTTGGCAAGACTTCCTCAAGTACCGGATTTTTCCCACTTGGCGTCAGGGCAATACGATCATCGCGGCGAATGCAGCGAAGTTTGACGGCCTGACCGAAGAACAGCGCAGCTACCTGATGGAAATGATCGAGAAGCACGAGATGCTGGCCTACGATGCCGCCAAAGCCTTGGAGGCAGAAAACACCGAAGCGCTCGCGGCGGCTGGCGTACAGGATGTCGTGCTGACGGGTGCGGGCGAGGCAGAGATCACCGCGGCGTTCCAGGACACCTTCTGGGTCAACGTGGCCTCCAACCTTGGCGAGGACAAGGCCGCCGAGTATCGCGCAATCGTCGACAAGGCGAACGGCAGCTAAACAGGCAAGAAGACCGAAAGGCCCGTAGGATGGACAGGTTCTGGCACGGTTTCGACCGGCTTCTGAACACGCTTGCGATACTCGCAGCGCTGATCATCCCGTTCATGTTCGTGTCTATCGTTTACGATGTCACGACGCGCACTCTGCGGGTCTTTCAAGTCAACTGGGTGGTAGCCATCACCGAATACGCGCTGCTGTATTCCACGGCGCTGGCGGCGCCGTGGTTGCTGCGAGAGAAAGGCCACGTCTCGATGGAGGCGCTGCGCACGCTTGTGCCGCAAAGCATAAGTGGCCCTATCGAGAAGATCGTTGTTTTCCTGTGCGCCGTGGCCTGCGCGATCGTCACGGTATTCGCGGTTCCCATCACCATTCAGAATATCGGCGTTGGCGACATGCGGGCGAATTTCCTCGACCGGTGGCTTCTATTCGTCCCGGTGGTGATCTGCTTTGCGCTTTGCACAGTACAGTTCACCCGCGTCCTGATCACCGGTGACAGTCTCTACAAGGGCATCACCTCCGACCAGGAGAGCCTCTGACCCATGCTGATGGAATGGTGGGAAGCGGCCCTTCTTATGCTGGGCATGGTGATCGGGCTCATGGCGTTGTGCGTGCCTGTCGCCTTTGCCTTTCTCATCGCGAACCTCATTGGCGCGTTTATCTTCATGGGCGGGCTGGTCGGCGTGGAGCAACTGGTCGCCAATACCGGCGAAGCTGTTTCGAGCTTCGTATTGGTGACCGTTCCGATGTTTGTCCTAATGGGGAACCTTTTTTTCCATTCCGGGATCGCCTTGAAGATCATCGAGACACTCGACCGATCCATGGGCAAGTCGACCGGGCGCCTGAGTTATATCTCCGTTCTCTGCGGAACGATTTTTGCCGCGCTGTCCGGGTCCAATATGGCCAATACTGCGATGATGGGCGGTCTGCTGCTTCCGCAGATGGAGGAGCGCAACTACCAGCGCCACATGTCGATCGGCCCGATCATCGGATCCGGCGGACTGGCATTGTTAATCCCCCCGTCGACCTTGGCAGTATTGCTCGGTTCCATCGCCCAGATCAGCATTGCGGACCTTTTGCTCGCAGGGGTCCTGCCCGGCCTTGTTCTGGCGCTGCTCTACACCGCAACCATCTGGTTGCAGCTCAAGCGCAACCCCGATGCAGCACCGGCCTATGACGTCGAAACCGCCCCTTTCGGGGAAAAGATCCGACTGATTTGTACCTATATTCTACCGATGTCACTGGTGGTCTTCTGCGTTGTGGGTCTGATCCTTCTTGGCATCACGACCCCGTCGGAAGCAGCCGCATTCGGTGTGCTTTCGGTTCTTGTCTTGTCGATCCTCTACGGACGGTTCAGCTGGGACATGGTCGCAAAATCGCTCGAGGGCACTTTGCGCGTCACCGTCATGGTGTTCTTCATCATCATCGCGTCGAAAACCTTCAGTCAGGTTTTGGCCTTCTCAGGCGCGACCTCGGGCATGATCCGTTGGGCGACGTCCTATGATTTTGAACCCATCACGATGCTCCTGATCATGTTTGTCGTGCTGCTGATCCTTGGCATGTTCGTGGACGCGATCTCGATGATGTTGCTCACGATCCCGATCTTCTTCCCCATCGCGCAAGCCATCGGATTTGATCCTATCTGGTTTGGGCTCGTTATGCTTTTGGCGATTGAAATGAGCGGAACGACACCCCCCTTCGGCCTGCTCCTATTCGTCATGCAGGGCGTGGCCCCGAGGGGAACGACGTATTGGACCATCGTCCGCGCGGCTGCGCCCTATCTGATCTGTGACCTTATTCTGCTGATGGCACTCATTGCGGTCCCTGCACTGGCGCTCTGGTTGCCGGAACTGAGGCTTTAGAGATGCGCATGGAGCGAAATAAATCGCGGTTTGGAAGCGCCCAAATCCGGGATGAAGACGGACGCTTGGTACGCGGACACGGGCAGTTCATCGCAGACGTAGCTGTCGCAAATTCACTTTGGATGGAAGTCGTGCGCAGCCCCTACCCGGCGGGTCGTATCACTACGCTTGATTTTCACACAGCGCGCGGCATGGCGGGCGTTGTTCATGTTTTGGGTGGTCAGGATCAGCAGAACCTGCACCCATTTCCCGTGCGTTATGTTCCGAAGGGATGCGAGGTTCAGGCAACGCCGTTCTTCCCAATGGCAAAGGACCGCGTGACCTGGGTCGGCGAACCCGTGGCGATCGTTGTGGCCGAGACCAAAGAACAAGCTCTCGATGCGGCAGAAGCCGTGTGGCTGGAGGTTGAGGAAAGCTCTGTCGTCACCGATGCCCGGAAAGGTGCAGAAGAAGGATCTCCGAGGGTCTGGCCTGATCACGAAAGCAACGTCTCGTTTTCCTACGAGCTTGGGTCCCGCGAGGGCTTTGATGCTATCGCGTCACAGGCGGATCACCTCATTCGCACGCGGATAGAGATCAGCCGGGTCGCGGCCGTCACCTTGGAGCCAAGAGGTGGCATGGCAATCTGCGATCCGGACGGCCAGATGACGCTTTACACCGGCACGCAAGCGCCACATCGGGTACAGACCGAACTGGCTCAGGTTCTGGGCGTGGAGCCCGATGGGATCAGAGTTCGCAAAACCAACACGGGCGGCTCTTTCGGCATGCGCAACGGGGCTTTCCCCGAAGATGCGCTGGCACTTCTGGCTGCACGGGCGACAGGGCGCGCTGTTCGCTGGCAAGCCACGCGGAGCGATGCGTTCCTGTCAGATACGGCTTCGCGCGAGCAGTCAGTCGATGTCGCGTTGGCACTCGATAAAGACGGGATCTTTTTGGCACTACAGGTGGACGGCTACGCACCGATCGGAGCTCAGTTTGGCCAGATGGCCAGCCACCCGATGACCTCGAACCTGCCGGGGCTGGTCGGCGTCTATCGCACGCCTGTGATCCACGCAATTATGCGCGGCGTCCACGTGAACAGCGTTCATATGGCGCCCTATCGCGGCGCCGGGCGGCCCGAAGCGATCTACGTTATGGAGCGGATGGTCGACCTTGCCGCAGACACCCTGGGACGTGACAGGATCGAACTCCGACTGCGCAACATGATCCCTCCCGAGAGGCTGCCCTGGGACACGCCGCTTGGCTTCACTTACGACAGCGGTGACTTCCCCGCCGCTCTGCGCGCCGCGCTGAAAGCAGCAAACGTCAACAGTTTTGAAGATCGAAAGCAGGCTTCTGCGGCGCGTGGCATGCTGCGCGGGTTCGGGATTGCCTGCGCGATCGAACCTGCGGGTGGCGGCCCCAAAGGAGCGCAGTTGCCGGAGTTTGCCAAAATCACTGTGGCGCCCGAGGGATTGGAATTGCGCGTGGGGTCCGGAGACGCGGGTCAGGGACACGCAACCGCTCTGTCACAAGTTGCGGATCACTATCTGGGTTGGCAGGGCACGGTCACGGTTGTTGCAGGCGACACCGCAGAGGTTGCCAAAGGCGTTGGGACGTTCGGCTCCCGCACCATGGGGGCGATCGGCGCAGCGATGAATGTGGCGAGCCGTGACGTACTGGCTCAAGCGCATGAGGACGCGGCCGACCTTCTCGAAGTGGACCAGGCTGACGTCACCTGCGACCGGGGCGTGTATCGAATTGCCGGAACCGACCTGACGATCACGCTCGAAGACATCTCACGCCGCACGGGAAAAACCTATGTCGCGGAGGCGTTTGTACCGACCGATGCAGGCACTTTCCCGAATGGGGCCCATATTGCGGAAGTCGAAGTTGACCCGGAAACTGGCGCGGTCCGCCTGCTGGCCTATACCGTCGCCGACGATGTGGGGACCGTGATTAACCCGCTTTTGGTGGAAGGGCAGGTTCATGGCGGCGTCGCCCAAGGGCTCGGGCAAGCCCTCATGGAGCGGATCGTCTATGATGACCACGGCGCGCTGCTATCCGGATCATTGATGGACTATGCAATGCCACGCGCAAGCGACCTGTGTTCTATTGAGGTCCTGCACTGCCCGACCCCGACCGACGCGAACCCGCTTGGCGTTAAGGGCGCAGGGGAAAGTGGCACAGTTGGCGCGCTGCCGGCCTGCATGAACGCGGTTTGCAATGCCATTGGCCCGAAGGCCGCACGGCATTTGCAGATGCCCGCGAGCCCGCACCGCGTCTGGTCTGCACTGCAAGCCATAAACAACATACAGGAGGCAGGATGACACATGTCGCTGTCACGGGCGCGGGTCCGGTTGGAACCTCGGTGGCGCTTGCCTTGGTCAAGGCCGGCATCGACGTAACCTTATTCGAACAGGCAGACAGCCTCCCGGCAGACCCGCGAGCTGCAACGCTTCAGCCACCGACGCTGGAAATGCTGGACGGACTGGGAACAGGTCGTGAAATCATTGCGAAGGGCCTGAAAGCGGCCGTCTTTCAGTTTCGAGATCGAGCAACGGACAGCGTAATTGCCGAATTCGACTACGGGCGCTTGCAAGGAGAAACCCCGCACCCTTTTGCGTTGCAATGCGAGCAATTCAAGGTTGCGGATACCAATGCGCAGGCCATCGAGGCGCTCCGCCCAGGCACCTTGCGCTTGGCAACGGAAGTCACCGGGTTCACGCAAGACGCAACAGGCGTCAACTTGCAGTACAGAGGGCCAGAAGGGGAAGGCAGTCTGCATGCAGACTATCTGGTGGGCTGCGACGGAGGCCGCAGTGCGACCCGAAAGGGCCTTGGTGTCGCCTTCGAAGGCTTCACCTACGAAGAACGCTTTCTGGTCCTGACAACACCCTACGATTTCTTTCAGCGTGGGTTTCAGGTGCGAAACTATGTGCTGGACCCAAGCCAGTGGTGCGCGCTTTTCAAGGTGCCACATGACGGGCCGCCGGGCCTTTGGCGCACAGTCTTCCCTGCGCCTGCATCCGACAGGGGCATCGACGCACTTTCGGACAAGTACGTGTCCGAGCAACTGGCAGGGCTCGAGCCGACCCTCGGTCTCGCCGACATATCACATCGCAACATTTACGCCGTGAACCAGCGGGTCGCCGCGGCGTTCCGCAAAGGACGGGTCTTTCTTGCGGGCGACGCGGCGCATGTGAACAATCCGCTCGGGGGGCTGGGCATGAACTCCGGTATCCATGACGCCGTGAACCTGGCCGCAAAACTCGTTCAGTCCACGGCGGAGCCACACCAGGCGGACGCCCTGTTCGACGCCTATGATGCCGAACGCCGGCAGATCGCAAAGGACTACGTTCAGGCGCAGACCATTCAGAACAAGAAACGCCTTGAGGCGAAAACGCCCGAGCAAAGGGCTGCGGCGAAAGCCGAATTGCAAGGTACCTGCGACGACCCGGCACGGCATAAAGCGTGGGTTATGAACGCCTCGCTTCTGACCGGACTGAGGAAACTGGAAGAAACGCAAAGGAAAGCATCATGACGCGTGACACACCTCCCGATGCCCTTGGTGCGCGGCAGAAAATCGGAGTTGTAGTCCCCTCGACAAACACGATCGTGCAACCGGAAACGGATGCAGTGCGGGTGCCGGGTGTCACTTTTCACCTTGGCCGCATTCCGATCTCCAACAAGAAGATCTCGACCGACAATTTTCTCGACCATGTCGCGGCGATGCGCGCGGGGATCGAGGTCGCCGCAGATCAGGTTATGACGGCCGGAGTAGACAGCCTGATAATGGGAGTGGCACTGGAAGCCTTCTGGGGCGGACTGGACGGCTCTGAAGACCTCAAGACGAAGCTCTCGGATCATGCGGGGGTGCCGGTGATCCTCGGATCAGACGCGGTGGCCTCCGGTCTGCGGGCGTTTGGCGTCAGCCGCATCGCGGTGCTGACCCCGCATATGCCAAAAGGCGATGAGCAAGTGCGCAACTGGCTCTCTGAAGCGGGCTTCGACGTGGTTGCCCTAAAAGGTCTGGAGTGCCCCAGCCCGCGCGCGATCGCACAAGTGCCGGAAAGCCGTATCCGTGCAGAATTGCAGGCGATGGACAGCCCTGACGTGGAAGCGTTTGTTCAGGTTGGCACCAATCTCGCAGGGGCAGCTGTGTGCGCCGAGGCAGAGCGCT
The DNA here is from genome assembly GCA_030066795.1 of Dinoroseobacter sp. Taxonomy (GTDB): domain Bacteria; phylum Pseudomonadota; class Alphaproteobacteria; order Rhodobacterales; family Rhodobacteraceae; genus Dinoroseobacter. The sequence goes on along the minus strand of JASJAW010000019.1, from coordinate 47,304 downwards.
GGATGAACAAACCCGCTCTTGCAATCAACACTGTGAGCGCCTGGGCCGCCCTGCGCGCGGCCGGCATCCAGGACAAGCTCAGCGGGCGCGGGCGGATTTTCGAAGAGCACTAGCGGCCACAATGGCCGGTCTTGGTTCAGGGACCATTTGGACCAGAACTGCTCGACGTCGACTGCGAGAATGCCGCTGATCTGCAGCACGCGGCCAGAGCCGCCTGTAGCCTGAAAGCGCGGATTAGTTACGGCATCCTGGAAGCAACATGCACCAATCAACCTTCTTCGCTCTGGTGGCTACTACAAGTCTGGTCGTCGCGACGAACTGGGGAAACGCGTAAAGCAAATCAGGGTTTCACTCCCAGACAGAGTCGATCTGGTTCACAACACACGAACCGATGAACCACCTGGTATCGAGGCCTGCTGGCACCGCGGCGTTGCAGACACACGAAAAAACGGAGAAAGGTTCGAACTATCCCTTGCCGACGGGAAAGCGTTCAGACTGCACAAATACAAGTGAGAGGCGCAGGGCAAAGGATTAGGGGAGCCCCAAAAACGCCGACTTGTACAAAAGGCGGCAAGCCACCCTGTAGGTTATTGTTTTAAATTAAAAATTGGCGCACCCGAGAGGATTCGAACCTCTGGCCTCTGCCTTCGGAGGGCAGCGCTCTATCCAGCTGAGCTACGGGTGCCTGAGCCGCCGTATACGCAGTTTGGCAAGGGCTCGCAACTGGCTTTGTCGAAGGGCAGGCTTGTGTGATGCCAAAGCTGTGTTAGCCTCGTGGGCAACAAGGTTCGGGTTTGCAAGTGCGGTTCATTTTTCTTTTCATTTCGCTCTGCATGTTTGCCTGCGCTGCATCCGCACAGAACGAGGCGACCTTTAGCCTCGAAAGCCTCTCCGAAACCGTGAAGCCCGAAACCCCCATTCCAGTGCGCGCCGGGCTGTACGTGACCCAGATTACCGACGTGAACCAGAAGGAAGAAAACTTCACGATCGTCGTAGACGTGCGATACGAATGGAGCGAGCCCAAACTTACCTTCGATGCGGAAGAAGTGGGCGCTGCGATCCGCTCTCTGAGCACAAGCGATTTTGTCTCTTTCGCCCGAGAAAGTTCGATTCCATCCCCGGTAGGAACGTTTCAGAACCTGCAAAGACGTAGCTTTGACAAGCTCAGTAGCGTTTTCTGGAGCAGCGAAGGTAATGTCATCCACGTCGCAGAAACTGTGGCCACCCTACAGGCTCCTGACTTTGACTTTCGGCAGTACCCTTTTGACACCCAGACATTCTATGTCAGGCTGCTAATGGCCAACCCGAAAAGTTTCTTTGTTTTCGAAGACTTGCCAGAGTACAGCGGAATGGGTTCTACTCTTGGCGAGGAAGAGTGGATCGTTCGCGATGTCTGGACTGAAATTGACACCAGCCGTGGTGTGACAGGTTTGGAAAGCTCACGCCTGTCCCTCGTTTTCACCGCTGACCGTCACCTGATCTACTACTGGACACGCATCTTCGTCCCGCTGCTGCTGCTGGTCACCGTGTCCTGGGCCAACCTGTTCCTCGAAGAGTACCGGCGCAGGATCGACATTGCCGGTGCGAACCTGCTGGCCTTCATCGCGTTCAATTTCGCAGTATCGGGAGATCTGCCCCGGCTAGGCTATGTGACCTTCCTCGATGCGCTTATGCTGGCGATGTTTGCCTCAGCCGCGGTAACAGTCGCCTACAACGTCATGCTGCGGCGCATGGCGGTCGAGCACCACGAAGAGCGTGCCAAAAGGATCGACTGGCACGTTACATACTGGGGTTTCCCTGCAATTCACATCCTGATTGTTCTGACGCTTTGGCGCAGTTTTTTCGGCTGACCCGGTCAGGCAAAAAGCTCGTGACACAGCTCCAACGCATCGACGAGCACGTCCACTTCAGCTTCGGTGTTATAGAGCCCAAATGACGCCCGACAGGTCGCGGGCACGCCCATATGCTCCATCAGAGGCTGCGCACAATGGTGTCCCGCGCGGACAGCGACCCCCTTTTTGTCCAGAACCGTCGAGATGTCGTGCGCATGTGCGGCACCATCCAGCGTGAACGAGAATATTGCCGCCTTGTCAGGCATTTGACCCTGGACATTCAACCAGTTCAGACCATCCAGTCTGGTTCGGGCATAGTCGCGCAACCGGGCTTCGTGGGCGGCGATATTATCCATCCCGAGCCCCATCATATACTCCAACGCGACGCCCAATCCGATTGTCTGCACGATCCCGGGCGTGCCCGCTTCAAACATCATCGGCGGATCGTTGTAGGTGATCACGTCGCGCGTCACATCACGGATCATGTCGCCACCGCCCATGAATGGGCGCATCTCCTCCATTCGGTCCTTGCGCATAAAAATCGCGCCAGACCCGGACGGACCATAAAGCTTGTGCCCCGTGACCGCATAAAAATCGCATCCGATTTCGTCGACATTTACGGGCATGTGTACTGCGGCCTGAGAGCCGTCGACCAATACCGGCACCCCCTTGGCGTGGGCCGCCTCGGTGATCGCTTTCACATCAACAACGGTCCCGAGCACGTTAGAAAGATGGGTGATGGCCACCAGCTTGGTCTTCGGCCCGATCGCATCGATAACCCGCTGGGTGTCCAGCGCGCCGGTCGCATCTACATCCACCCACTTCAGCGCCACGCCCTGACGCTCCCGCAGGAAATGCCACGGCACGATATTGGCGTGATGTTCCATGACGCTCAGGACAATCTCATCGCCCGCTTCCATGCGCGGCATAGCCCAGCCATAGGCCACGGTGTTGATCCCTTCGGTCGTTCCCGAGTTCAGGACAATCTGATCCTCATCCGCGACGCCCAGAAAGCGTGCAATGATCCCGCGCACGCCTTCGTACTTCTCTGTGGCGAGGTTGCTCAGATAATGCAGGCCGCGGTGAACATTGGAATACTCCTCCGCATAGGCCTTTGCGACAGCGTCAATCACAGCCTGCGGCTTTTGCGCAGAGGCGCCATTGTCCAGATAAACCAGCGGCTTGCCGTTAACCTCACGTGACAGGATAGGGAAGTCCTTACGGATCGCGTCGACATCATACATTCAGGTGCTCCCAGGGACAGCGAGGCCCAGCATGGACAGAATGAGGCTCAGCGCGAAGATAATCGCGAAAGCCGAGATCAGCACGCCCGCGAAGACAAGACCAAGCGAGCGGAAGTTATGGATAACGGCTACGAAGTTCACCAGGAGCCACAGGAAAAGCCCAACACTGAGCAAACCGATCAGCCCACCAAGTGGCGGAACGAGAACCAGCGCGGCCAACTGGATTATCTGCAGGCACAGCAGAATGAACTGAAGCCAGGTTACAAGAAGCAGGGTTTCTTCGAATGAGCCTGTACCGCCAAAGGCGCGCCCGATCGAATGTATCGAGATGACCAGCATCACCAGAAGCCCGAACTGCACGAAGGCTGCGGTCAGGGGACTCAGGACGATCGGGCCGGTCAACGCCCCGTCCGACAAACCTCCGCCCAGAAGGACGACCCCCACCTGTCCGAACAACACGCTCAGCACCACCACCAGCGCCAATAGCTGCAACAGCACATCGCGGGACGGGGCGAAATTCAGGATCGTTGCCGCGGCTTCCCGAGGGTTGCGGATCGATTCCAAGACGAGGCTCAGCAAAGTGTTCAACGAAAACGTCATGTCGTGTCCTGTGCGGCGCCTCAGCCCGGTTCCGGCACCGGGCGTTCGGCTTCCATCAAACTACTGCCCCAGATGTAGAGGAAAGCCAGCAGAAGCAACAGACTGGTTGCGTTTGCCGCAGGACCAGCGCCGATAAACCCGGCGACTAGGCCTAAAAACAACACGATCGGTGAGATTACCAGCAGACTCCAGAACAACGCGAGCCGGGCTCCGAAGTAACTCCCCTGCCCGCCGGCCAGTCGCGAAATCAGATGCGACAGCGCCGCGAGCCCGTAGAACAGAAGCGGGGCAATGAATATCCACCCCATCAACGCCCCACCGATGAGAACTTCGAGCGGCTTTTCCGGCTCGAAGAACGCCTCACGCCTCAAACGTGGCCATTGCGCCACGAAGAACAGAAGACACGACACCATAAGATAGATAAGCGCGCGGGCTTCATTCTCGCCGCCGGCCAGTTGGCGCCGGATTGCCGCGCGTGGGGATTTCCACGCGCGGAATATCTCGGTCGTGACCGCCATCAGTGACGGCGGTTCAGCCAGTTGGAGATACGATCGACGATTTCCTCTGCCAAGGTCTCATCTTCGATCTCGTCAATGGCTTCTGCGATGAACGCGATCACCATCAGGTCGGTCGCCACGTCTTCCGGAACCCCGCGGGACCGGAGATAGAACAACCCTTCTTCATCGATCGCCCCGGAGGTGGAGCCGTGCGAACACGCCACATCGTCGGCATAAATCTCCAGCTCAGGCTTGGCGAGGAACTGGCTGTCATCATCTAGCAGAAGAGACTGGCTGATCTGATAGCCGTCGGTTTTCTGCGCGCCTTCCTTCACAAGGATCTTGCCCTGAAACACGCCGGTCGCCCCATTGCGCAGCACTTTCTTGAACACCTGACGGCTTTCACAGTTCAGCGCGTCATGGGTGACGAAAACCGTGTCGTCATGGTGGAAGTCGCCATCGCCCATGCAGGCGCCGGCCACATGCGCGACGCCTTCGTCACCGGTCAGCTCCACCACCATCTCGTTGCGGGTCAGAACGCCGTTCACGGTCAGGGTGAAGGACTTAAATACCGACTCCGCGCCAAGGCGCGCAAACATAGCGGTCACCGCCTGACGCTCATGGTCGCGACCTTGCGCCCGAACGTGGTGCAGCGCGCCACCATCGGCGATCTCGATCTCCATGCACTTGTTGAACCGTGCAGCCGCAGGTCCGTTCTCAAGGATCGTCAGCTCGGCCCCGGCCTCGACTTTCACCACGTGGTGCAGGATCGCGTCGGAGACTTCTTCGCGGTGCAGGTAAATGAACGAAATCGGCTTTGGCGCTTTGCCGGTCACGCGGATGACGAGACCATCACTGGCAAACGCGGTGTTCAGCGCCGCCAGTGGGCGTTCAACCGGGTCTTGGCCGCGCGCTTCGAGCACGCCGTAGACGTCCTTGGCCCAGTGAATGTCCATCGCACTGGCGTCAGCCAGGCGCTCAATCTCGACATTCTCCATCGCCAGAGCATCCGAGGCTTCCGCATCAAACACGCCATCCACAAAGACAACCTTCAGGCGGTCGACTTCCCCGAACACAGGGCTTTCCTGCGGATCAAAAAGTGACGCGGGTTTGGCCACCGCCGCGGTCAAGCGCGTCGGGTCAGTGTACTTCCAGTATTCATCCCGCCGTCCGGGCAGGCCCATAGTCTGCACCCGAGACAACGCGGATTTGCGGGCATCGGTCGCCCACGCACCGCCGTCGGGCAGCGAAAGCTCGGCCAGTCGCGCCTCGGTGACAGATTGCTTGATTTCCGGCAGCGCCATCAGGCCACCTCCGCCAGAATGTCGGCATAGCCATTGTTTTCGACTTCAAGCGCCAGTTCCGGACCGCCCGTCTTCACGATGCGGCCGTCCGCCATGATGTGCACCACATCGGGTTTGATGTGGTCGAGCAAGCGCTGGTAGTGCGTGATGACAAGGAATGCGCGGCCTTCGTCGCGGAGCGCGTTCACACCCTCGGAGACAAGCTTCATCGCATCCACGTCCAGACCAGAGTCGGTCTCGTCCAGAATGCACATCTTCGGCTCCAGCAGGGCCATCTGCAGGATCTCGTTGCGCTTCTTCTCACCGCCCGAGAAGCCCACATTGACCGGGCGCTTGAGCATATCGGCGTCGATTTTCAGCGTCTTGGCCTTCGCGCGCACCAGCTTGAGGAAATCCGCCGCGCTGATCTCGTCTTCCCCGCGCGCCTTGCGCTGCGCATTGAGCGCGGTGCGCAGGAACGTCATGTTGCCCACACCCGGGATCTCCACCGGGTACTGGAATGCCAGAAACAGACCGGCCGCGGCGCGCTCTTCCGGCTCCATCTCAAGGATGTCTTCGCCTTCCAGAGTGGCGCTGCCGCTGGTCACTTCGTAGCCATCGCGCCCCGACAGAACATAGGACAAGGTCGACTTGCCTGACCCGTTCGGTCCCATGATCGCATGCACTTTGCCTGCCTCGACCGTCAGATCGACTCCCTTCAGGATTTGCTTCTCTTCTTCTTCAAGTTTGACCGCGAGGTCCTTGATCTCCAGCATATTTCCCACCTTCCTTAGTCTATGGTGACGGCGGTCCCGGACACTGAAACCATCAGCATCGTATCGCCCACAACTTCGTAATCCAGATCGACGCCGACCACCGCATTGCCCCCGGCTGTACGTGCGCGGTCTTCTAGCTCCGCGAACGCGATCTCGCGTGCGTCCTGCAACTTGGCCTCGTAGGACCCTGCGCGTCCGCCCACCACGTCCCGTACTGACGCAAAGAGATCACGGACGATATTTGCGCCCATGATCGCCTCGCCGACCACCACGCCATGGTAGGCGTTGATACGATGGCCTTCGATTGCAGGTGTGGTGGTGACAATCACGCAGAACGGTCCTTCTTGCCGGCGTAGTGCATCTCATGCCCGAACCAGACGATGCCAATCAGGCCGCCCGACCAGATGAATTTCTTCAGCGGCCCGAAGTTCTCGGGCGACACGCCGAAGAGTTGCGGCGCAACGATGCATACAAGCGCCACTGCGGCAATCGCCGCGATATATCCGCCCCGGTAAAGCCAGCTCATGAGGGGTCTCCTTCTCCCTTATGGCGCGCACCGCGCCAGTGCTGTGATGGCGCGACCGCGCCGGTGAACCGCAGCCGTCCGGGGCATGTCCGGATGCGGTGGTGTCCAAAGCCGATCACTTGCGCGACTCCAGAACGATTTTTGTCAGAACAGACGACAGTCCGACGGCAAAAACAGCAGCAACTGCGGCCACCAAAGGCCCTCCAGCCTGCCAAAACGGCGATGTCACGGTCATCAGGCCAAACGTCATGAGCGCGGTCATGATCGCCCAGGGCCCGCGCGGTTCACCCGGGGTTATGAGCCAGCGGATATTCATCTCTTACGGCTCACAGTCAGTTGCCCAACCAAAGCTCCAAGGAAGCCGGACAAAGCCGCAATTGCGATGGTCTGGAGCATGGTCAGATGGTTCGAAACGACATCGACCACGACAGCGAAAGCGGCACAGAACAGACCCGCGATACACGCGGCAGTCAGAATGGTTTTCATTCTTCTGCTCCTTTCACCGGATACATCCACTTCGCCGCGGCCCAGGCCACCACCGCACCGAGACCAAGCCCGAGCATCGCGCCCACAGGCCCCATCAGTTCACCGACCAGAAACGACAGCGAGAACGCCATCGCTAGCGCTGCGAGGAAGAACCACTTGGGCCGACCGCCCTGTCCTGAAGCCGTATTCTGGTTACTGTCAGTCATTAACGCCCTCGTTTCCCTAGCGCGACACGACCAGACCGGGCAGAAAAAGCAGAATCTGCACAAACCCATGTGTTATTCATGTCAGGCCCCTCCTTTCTCTGTTTCCATCTTTTCCAACTCAGCTGCGATGAGGTGGTCTATTTCGACTAACTCTCTCTTGGTCTTTCGTAGTCGCCGTTGCGACAGGCGAACACCTATGTCCACGAAAACCCAAATAGCGACAAAGACAGAAAAAACATGCGTGTCATCGGCTAACTCCTGAGAGTCGAGTACCGACCAGATCGCAAAGGCAAAGATCGCGTAAGGTAACAGTGCGCGACACCAGATAACTCCAAGTAGATGGCTGTTGTAGTCTGGGTCATGCGTCGTTTTCCGTTCCGTTAGCTTCCGCCGACGAACTCGCAAAGGATGCTCAAAAGGGAGCTCTCTGTACGGTTTCGTGATTGGGATCTGGTACGGTCGATCGCTCAACCAACGCTGCCCTCCAAACTGATCGCTACAAGCTGCTGGGCTTCCATGGCGAACTCCATCGGCAGCGCCTGAAGCACTTCTTTGCAGAAGCCGTTGACGACTAATGCGACCGCCTCTTCCTCGTCCATACCGCGCTGGCGGCAGTAGAAGAGCTGGTCGTCATCCACCTTGGACGTGGTTGCCTCGTGCTCGACGCGGGAAGAGTTGTTCTTCACCTCGATATACGGAACGGTGTGCGCCCCGCATTTGTCGCCAATCAGAAGGCTGTCGCACTGGGTGTAGTTACGCCCGTTCTTGGCCTTGGGGTGCATCGAGACAAGCCCGCGATAGGTGTTCTGCGCTACGCCCGCGCTGATGCCTTTGGAGACAATCCGCGACTTGGTGTTCTTGCCCAGATGCACCATCTTCGTGCCGGTGTCGGCCTGCTGGTGGTTGTTGGCAATCGCGATCGAGTAGAACTCGCCCTGGCTGTCATCGCCGCGCAGGATGCAGGACGGGTATTTCCAGGTCACGGCAGAACCGGTTTCGACCTGCGTCCACATCACCTTTGCCCGGTCACCCCGGCAATCGGCGCGCTTGGTCACGAAGTTATAGATACCGCCAACGCCGTTCTCATCACCGGGATACCAGTTCTGAACGGTGGAGTACTTCACCTCAGCATCTTCCTCGACAATGATCTCCACCACGGCCGCATGAAGCTGCGCCACGTCACGCTGAGGTGCGGTGCAGCCTTCGAGGTAGGACACGTAGGAGCCCTTGTCCGCGATGATCAGCGTGCGCTCGAACTGGCCCGTGTTTTCTGCGTTGATGCGGAAGTACGTGCTCAGCTCCATCGGGCATTTCACGCCCGGTGGCACGTAAACGAAGGAGCCGTCGGAGAAGACCGCCGAGTTCAGCGTTGCGTAGAAGTTGTCAGAGACCGGAACGACCGAGCCGAGGTACTTCTTGACCAGCTCCGGATGCTCTTTGATCGCCTCGGAGATGGAACAGAAGATCACACCTGCTTTCTTCAGTTCTTCCTGGAAGGTCGTGCCGACGGAAACGGAGTCAAACACCGCGTCGACAGCCACTTTGCGCTCTTCTTCCGGGGCTTCAACACCTGCGAGCAGCGCCTGCTCCTTCAGCGGAATGCCCAGCTTGTTGTAGGTCTCCAGCAGCTTGGGATCGACCTCGTCCAGCGACTTCGGCTTCTCGATCATGCTCTTGGGACGCGCATAATAGTATTGGTCCTGAAAATCGATCTCAGGATAGTTGACCATGGCCCATTTCGGCTCGTTCATCTGGGTCCAACGCTCGAACGCCTGCAGACGCCATTCGGTCATCCACTCGGGCTCTTCGTTCTTTTCCGAGATCAGCCGGACGATATCCGGGTTCACGCCCTTCGGCGCGTACTCCATCTCGATCTCAGTTTCCCAACCGTATTTGTAAGACGCCCCGACATTCTGAACCGCTTCGACTGTCTCGCGATCTACACCCTCGCGGACTTCCACTTCGTTCAGTGCGTTCATGGCTCAACCCTTTTATCCAGCCTGATCAGGCTATGTTTTGCGATACCCATACAGGGTGTTCTATCAAGCGGCGCGCGCCGCATACCGATCCCGGGCCTTGCACCACGCCTCGGCAAAACGCAGCACATCTTCCTCTGTCACGTCCGGTCCGAGAGAGATCCGCAGCGCCGAAGCTGCAGCCACATCATCGAACCCCATCGCCGAGAGAACCCGGCTAGACCGAACCTTTCCGCTGGAGCAGGCAGAACCCGCACTCACCGCAAATCCGGCCAGATCCATCTGCATCACCTGTGTCTCTCCCTTCCACCCCGGAGAGACGATGTTAGTGGTGTTCGGCAAACGGTCTGAGCCTTTCCCGACAAAAATAGTCTGGTGGGCGCCAGAGTGAAGGGCCAATTCTAGAATTTTTCTAATTTCAGCTACCCGATCCCAGGCCCCCTCCGAAAGCTCTTTTTGCGAAGCTTCAGCTGCGGCCGAAAAGCCCATGATTCCAATCAGGTTTTCGGTTCCAGAGCGCCACCCCATTTCCTGCCCGCCACCCTTGATCTGTGCCGCCAGATCAAGTCCGCGACGGAACACAACGGCGCCAATACCTTTGGGACCGCCAATTTTGTGGGCCGAGATCAACCCGATCTGCGCGCCTGACCACGAAAAAGCGACCGGAATCTTGCCAAAGGCCTGGGTAAAATCGACCAGCGCGGTGTCGTTGGGGATGGTCTGCAGGATACCGGTTTCGGAGTTCGCCGCCTGCAAAGCAGACTGCACCGGCGCCGTCACTGTAACCCGACCTGCGCTGTCCACAGGCAGATCCGGTGTGCACCAGCTCAAAACGGCGTCATGCTCGATCCGTGCACAGTGCAGATCACGGCCGGCACACGCCAGCGCGGCCCCCTCCGTTGCCCCCGAGACAAAGACCAGATCACAGTCATCCGCCCCGAAGGCCGACAAAACCTGAGCGCGCGCTTTCTCCATGGCGGCCTTCGCCGCGCGTCCCTCTGCATGAACCGAAGAAGGATTGCCAACAAGATCCATGGCCTCCCGCATCGCAGCCCGCGCCTCCGGGCGAAGCGGAGCCGTGGCGTTCCAGTCGAGATACGTGCGTGCGCGCATCTAGTCGTCAGTCATAGAGAAAAGGTTGGGCACCGCCGGACAGGGCGCCAACTGGTTAGAGATCACATCGGACAGGCGCGTCTGGTGCAGAAAGACATAGACATTTGCGCTGAGTGTCTCCCACAGCCGGTTTGTCATCGATTGCGCACGTGACCCAGACTTACCTCCCGAGGCCCCTGCTCCGGTTTCCAGCGCGCTCATGCTTTCGTCAACTGCCTCGAAGATCTCTGAAACCCGGATCGCATCCGGGGATCGCGCAAGCTTGTACCCGCCACCCGGACCACGAACGGCTTCGACCAAATCGGCGCGGCGCAGTTTCACAAACAACTGCTCAAGGTAATTCTGAGAAATATTCTGGCGCTCGGCAATTTCAGCAAGCGCAACCAACCGATCGGTGGAGTTAAACGCCAGATCAGCCATAGCGACCATGGCATAGCGCCCTTTGGTACTGAGTTTCATGCGCCTCCCCCGGTGCTCCTCGCGCTCAAACTCACGCCTCGCATTGACGTCGCGCGTCCAGTTCCTTACTTCGTTGGCACCAAACGCGTTTCGCTGTATTTAGAACGGTTCTAGATTGTCCGAGCATCTTCGTCAAGAATGCCGGTGCAGCCACACTCAAAGGGGACGGAGACGATATGCCCGAAGTGATTTTTCCGGGGCCGGAAGGCCGGCTCGAAGGGCGTTACCATCCGCAAAAAGAGAAAGACGCACCGATCGCGATTATCCTCCATCCGCACCCACAGTTCGGCGGGACGATGAACAATCGCGTGGTCTATAATCTGCATTACGCGTTCTACAATATGGGCTTCACAGTCCTGCGGTTCAATTTCCGGGGCGTTGGCCGAAGCCAGGGCGAATATGACCAGGGCGTCGGCGAGTTGTCCGACGCGGCCTCGGCACTGGATTACCTGCAGTCGTTGAACCCGAACTCAAAGCATTGCTGGGTTGCGGGCTTCAGTTTCGGGGCCTGGATTGGCATGCAACTATTGATGCGCCGTCCGGAAATAACGGGGTTCATTTCGGTCAGCCCGCCGGCAAACATGTACGACTTTTCATTCCTGGCGCCCTGCCCGTCCTCCGGGCTGATTATCAATGGCACCTCTGACCGCGTCGCACCGCCCAGTGACACGCAAAGTCTCGTGCGCAAGCTGCATGAGCAAAAGGGGATCACCATTACCCATCAGGAAGTGGAAGGCGCGGATCATTTCTTTGGCGATCCGCATATGGAAACGCTGATCGGATCGGTGGACGAATATGTTCGCCGGCGATTGACAGAAACCTCGCGGTGAACGTCGTATGGCAGTTCTCGACGACCTTGCAGATGCGCTGGCCCGCGATGCAATCGCGGCAGCAGACGAGCTCGGCGATGAAGCGATCATTCGTCAGGTCGGCGACCAGCTTGGCGCGTCTTCTTCGACCATGCAGGAAGCCTACCTGACCTCGATCCGCATCAGGCTCGCTGAACAACGGGCCCGCAAGTTTCTGGAGACGCAGCTTTCTGGAACTGAACTATCGGAAACCACGCCGGACTGACGGGTTGGCGGAGGCCTGATTATAGCGCTAAGGGGAAACGAACCTCTCTTGGAGTTTCCTCATGCACTACCTCTATCTCGCGCTGGCTATCCTTTCCGAAGTGGTCGGCACTTCCGCGCTGCAAGCCAGCCAGCAATTCACCCGTCCCCTGCCCTCGGCCATTGTCTTCCTTGGCTACGGGATCGCGTTTTATTTCCTCGCCCTGACGTTGAAAGTCATGCCGCTTGGCCTCGTTTATGCGCTTTGGGCCGGACTTGGCATCGTGCTTATCACGGCCGTAGGTTGGGTGGTGTTCGGCCAGAAACTGGACTTCGCCGCCTTGTTGGGCATTGGCCTGATCATCGCAGGAGTGGTGGTGATCCATCTGTTTTCCAAGAGCGCAACCCATTGACAGCACACAAAGGAATCCTTGACGCCACGCCGCCGATGCATCGACAGTCGCGGACATGTTCAAGACATTTGCTACCGTTGCGGTCGTGCTGGCCGCAAGCCCCGCATTCGCCGATGTCCGCGCAAGCTACATGCAAGACGGACGCACTCTGTTTTCCTTCGATGTGCCGGATTTCTGGACGCTGACTTCGGGAGGTGAACGCCTGCTCACCCCACCGGATGAAGACATCGCCCGTCCGGTGCCGCAGGTGGTGGCGATCCGTCCCAGTGTTGAGCCAGATGTCTGGATGGGGTTTTTCTCGCCGCGCGGTGTCGCAACACTTTCCGAGGGACAAGCATACCTGACGGAGATCGGCCAGTTTCTGACAACGACACCCGAAATCTCTTCAAACGCCCCCGGACGCGTTGCAGGGCTCCCAGCTCAGCTCATCAAGGGCACAGGAGAGCGCGACGGACGCGACCTGGTGTTTACCATCGCTGTTGTCGACCTGCCGGGTGGGCGCATCGCGATCGCGGCGGCTGTGGTCGAAATCGGCGCGGACCCGGCACTTGTCGGACAGGTCAACGAGATCTTTGCAAGCATGAGGGCGGGCCAATGAGATGCAAGACCACCCTGCGCCTCGGCTGCGCGCTTATACTTGGCATCTCTGTTGCGGGGTGCGACGTCTCAAGCGTCGGGGTCGGCGTCAGCTATGGCTATAACGACCCCTTCTATTGGAACGATTACTACTACCGCCGCGATATTGATATTGACGTGAGTGTGCCTGACCGACCCGATCGGCCAGACAGACCCGACCGGCCGGATCGCCCGGACCGGCCACCGTCTGTGAAACCACCGGTTGCTAAGCCACCAACGGTGCGCCCACCGACGCATAAGCCGTCGCGCCCCGCGCGACCCGGAGGTGGCGGGCGGCTGCGCTAATCCAGCTCTTCGACGATGACGAGTTCGCGGACGGAGGCGTTTCGCGCAAAGCCAAGCGCCTCCTGGTAGATTTCTGATTTGTAACACTTTTCTGCTTGCGCAAGACTGTCGAAACGCACCACAACATTGCGTTCACGTTCCGGGCCTTCCATCTGGCTGAAGGTCCCACCGCGGGCCAGAAAGACCCCGCCATGAGCAGCTATGGCTGTCGTCGCCCGCTTGGCATACTCGCCATATTGCTCAGGATCGGTGACGTGAACGTGGGAAATCCAAAGGGCGCCCATGCGTCTATCCTCCAATCACAGCCTTGGCCGCTGCAATCGCAGCGTCGGCCTGACTTGCATCCTTGCCGCCGCCCTGAGCCATATCCGGGCGACCCCCACCGCCCTTGCCGCCAACGGCCGCAACCGCCGCACGCACCAGATCGACGGCATTGACCGAGCCGGTCAGATCATCGGTCACGCCAGCGGCCACGGCGGCCTTTCCGCCGGTATCTGCAATCAGCAAAATCGCACCGGACCCCATCCGCGCCTTGTGCTCGTCGATCAGGGACGGCAAGTCCTTGCCAGATACGCCAGACAAAGCCTGAGCCAGGAACGGCACACCTGCGACCTCCTCTGCCTCTGGGCCGGCCGCTCCTTGCGCGCCGCCCGCCATCGCCAGTTCGCGGCGCAATTGTGCGACCTCGTTCTGCAACGCCTTGCGTTCGTCCAGCAGAGACTTCACCCGTTCCGGGACATCCGCCGCCTGCGCCTTCAGCGCCAGAGCTGTTTGCGCAAGCCGGTCGTCCTGCTTGCTGAGATAGTCAAACGCCGCTGCCCCTGTCAGTGCTTCGATCCGGCGGACGCCTGAGGACGATGCGCTGTCGCCCAGGGAGACGAAAACGCCGATATCACCGGTCTGATTGACATGGGTACCGCCGCAAAGCTCCAGTGAATAGGTATCGCCTCCGACGCCTTTGCCTGAATTGGCCTGCCGGCCCATGGACACCACACGCACTTCATCCCCGTATTTCTCGCCAAACAGTGCCTGCGCGCCGAGTTCGCGCGCATCGTCCGGGGTCATGATCCGGGTCTCAACCGGCGCGTTCTGACGGATAAACGCATTCACATCCGCCTCAACCTGCGCCAGTTCTTCCAGCGACAGCGCCTTGGAATGGCTGAAATCGAACCGCAACCGGTCCGGCGCATTAAGCGAGCCGCGCTGTGCCACATGATCGCCCAGCGTCTGACGCAGCGCCTCGTGCAGCAAATGCGTCGCCGAGTGGTTGGCGCGAATAGTGGCGCGGCGGTCGTGGTCCACGCGCAACTCCAAAACGTCGCCGTTGCTGAGACCCTTTTCGCCAGGGATCACTTTATGGGCGAACACACCGCCCCCCATTTTCAGCGTGTCCGCGATTGCGCCGCTGTCTTCAGTCGTCAGGTAACTGCCGCTGTCGCCCACCTGACCGCCGCTTTCGGCGTAGAAAGGCGTCTGGTTCAACACCACCCACCCCTCTTCGCCCGCTGCCAGGGCAGGCACCTCCGCGCCGTCCTTCACCAATGTCAGGATTTGCCCTTCGGCGACCTCTGTGTCGTAACCCAAAAACTCGGTGGGTCCATGCGCGTCCTGGATGTCGAACCATACGGTTGCATCCGCCGCCTCGCCCGACCCGGCCCAGGCTGCGCGCGCTTTGGCCTTTTGCTCCTCCATCGCGGCGTCGAACCCGTCTGTGTCGACGCCGCGCCCCTTCTCGCGCAGGGCATCCTGCGTCAGATCAAGGGGGAACCCGTACGTGTCATAGAGCTTGAACGCTGTCTCGCCCGGCAAAGCCGCCTCTCCGGGGAGCTGCGCAAGTTCTTCGTCAAGCAGCTTCAACCCGCGATCGAGGGTCTGGCGGAACCGCGTTTCTTCCAGCAGAAGCGTTTCTTCAATAAGCGCCTGCGCCCGCCCCAGTTCCGGGTAGGCCTGTCCCATTTGCCCCACCAGCGCGGGCACGAGCCGGTGCATCAGCGGGTCTTTCGCGCCCAGCAGATGGGCATGGCGCATCGCCCGCCGCATGATCCGACGCAGAACATAACCACGACCTTCGTTCGAGGGCATCACCCCGTCCGCGATCAGGAACGAGGTGGATCGCAGATGGTCCGCAATCACGCGGTGATGAACATTCTTGTCACCATAGGGGTCGACCGACGTGGCATGAGCCGATGCTTCGATCAGCGACTTGAACAGGTCGGTGTCGTAATTGTCATGACTGCCCTGCAGCAGCGCCGCGATCCGTTCCAGGCCCATGCCTGTGTCGATGGAGGGTTTGGGAAGGCCCTGCCGGGAGCCGTCCTCGAATTGCTCAAACTGCATGAAGACGAGGTTCCAGATCTCGATAAACCGGTCGCCGTCCTCCTCCGGGCTGCCCGGTGGTCCGCCCCAGATGTGATCGCCATGATCATAGAAGATCTCGGTGCAGGGCCCGCAGGGCCCGGTCGGACCCATCATCCAGAAATTGTCATTCGTGGGAATGCGGATGATCCGGTCATCCGGCAGGCCCGCGTGTTTCTTCCAGATCTCGGCGGCCTCGTCATCGGTGTGATAGACAGTGACCAGCAAGCGGTCCTTGTTGATCCCGAACTCCTTGGTGATCAGGTCCCATGCGTAAGGGATCGCGTCTTCCTTGAAGTAATCCCCGAAGCTGAAATTCCCCAGCATCTCGAAGAAGGTGTGATGCCGTGCGGTATATCCGACATTGTCCAGATCGTTGTGTTTACCGCCCGCGCGGACGCATTTCTGGCTGGTCGAGGCACGGGTGTAGTCGCGTTTTTCCAAGCCGGTGAAAACGTTCTTGAACTGAACCATGCCGGCATTCGTGAACATCAGCGTCGGATCGTTACGCGGAACCAGTGGCGAGCTGTCGATCACCGCGTGATCGTTGCTGCGGAAATATTCAAGAAACGTGGTGCGAATGTCGTTCAGGCTGGGCATCGGGCTATCCGGGCTGTCTTGGGTTGACCCGGTGTAGCCCTGCTTCAAATCGCTGTCCACCGCCAGAGCAGACGAAAAAAGGGCGCGCCGCGGCCTGCGGTGCGCCCGTTATCCTGAAAGTCGAAATTGCGCTGTTAAACGTCGACCAATCCGTCGTCATCGTCCTCCGCAGCGCTTTCGGGCATGGAGAAATCGAGCCCGTGAGCGGCGCGGATCTTGTCCTCGATCTCCAACGCGACAGCTGTGTTCTCGCGCAGGAAATCCTTGGCGTTGTTGCGTCCCTGCCCGATCCGTTCGTCGCCGTAAGAAAACCACGATCCGGATTTCTCGACGATCCCGGCCTTGACCCCGAGGTCGATCAGTTCGCCCATCTTAGAGATGCCTTCGCCATACATGATGTCGAATTCGATTTGTTTGAACGGGGGCGCAACCTTGTTCTTCACGACCTTGACGCGCGTGGTGTTGCCGACAACCTCGTCACGGTCCTTGATCGCTCCGATCCGGCGGATGTCGAGCCGCACGGAAGAATAGAATTTCAGGGCGTTGCCCCCCGTCGTGGTTTCCGGCGAACCGAACATGACGCCGATTTTCATCCTGATCTGGTTGATGAAAATGACCATGCAGTTCGAGCGCGCGATGGAGCCCGTGAGCTTGCGCATGGCCTGGCTCATCAGGCGCGCCTGCGCGCCCACCTGCGCGTCCCCCATATCGCCTTCCAGTTCTGACTTCGGCGTAAGGGCGGCGACCGAGTCCACGACCACCATGCTTACGGCACCGGAACGCACCAGCGTATCTGTAATCTCCAGGGCCTGTTCCCCCGTGTCAGGCTGGGAGATCAGCAACTCGTCCAGATCGACGCCCAGTTTGCGTGCGTATTGCGGATCCAGCGCGTGTTCGGCGTCCACGAAAGCGCACACGCCGCCCTTCTTCTGCTCTTCCGCCACGCAATGCAGCGTTAAGGTGGTTTTGCCGGAGCTTTCCGGTCCGTAGATTTCGACTATCCGTCCTTTCGGCAGTCCCCCGATCCCAAGCGCGATATCAAGCCCGAGCGAGCCGGTGGATGTGGCCTCAATCTCAGCCACAGGGCTGTCGGCGCCAAGCTTCATAATGGAGCCCTTGCCGAACTGCCGTTCGATCTGCGCCAAAGCGCTGTCCAGCGCTTTCTGCTTGTCGGAATTGCGTTTGTCAGTCACGTCGAGAAGACTCGCTATAGCCATGTCCAGCCCCTTATTTCACGTCCGGATACGCCCGGCAAATGCTGCTTTGTTCTTGCCTTGTTCTCGCTTTATGAGATCAAAACAAGAACATTGCAAGAGTTAAGTCCACCCGATCCTTTCGGGCGGCCCCTGTGACAGTTGCAAGCCTTGATTAACAGGACGTTAGTGCGCAGCAGCCTGTACCGTGACCAACTCAGGCCACTACGGACGGACGCGGCGGCTCCGGCTCTTGCGGGACGACTTGCGCCGTTGCCAGCCGGGTGTGAACCGCCGCCGTAAGCTGCTTGAGCGAGAATGGTTTCTGGAGGAAAGACGCGCAAGGCATGGCTGACTCTGAGCCAAGCAGCAGGTCCTCAGCATAACCAGACATGAACACCACGGGCGTTCCGGCGCGATACTCTAGTGCCTGCTGTACCCAGGTGGGACCGTCGAGCCCGGGCATGACCACATCTGTGACAAAAAGATCGACGACGAGGCTGGGGTTCTCGAGCAGACTGAGTGCCACCTCGCCGTTTTCTGCTTCCAGAACGGTAAAGCCGTTGAGCCGCAAAGCACGCGCGGCAAAAGCCCGAACGGGCGCTTCATCTTCCACCAACAGGATGACACCCTCGCCGGTTTCTGTGGGCTTGACCTCGTCCGCCGACTGAGGCGCGGGTACCTCGCGCACCACCGGATGATGGGCGGGAAAATACAGATCAAATGCCGTGCCCTTACCGAGAACGCTTTCGGCGAAGATGAAGCCGCCGGACTGTTTGACGATCCCGTAGGCTGTGGACAGGCCCAACCCGGTTCCTTCTCCGGTCCGCTTGGTTGTAAAGAAGGGTTCGAAAATCTTACCGATCTTGTCCTTCGGGATGCCTACGCCCTGATCGGTAACCGTCACACAGATATAGTCACCCAAAGGTAGCGTGACCCGTCCGCGCACAAGTGGCGCGTCAAGATGAACAGACTTTGTCTCGACGACGATCTCCCCGCCGTCGGGCATTGCATCGCGCGCATTCACGACAAGGTTCATCAAAACCTGTTCCAACTGCCGCTTGTCAGCGCGCAGATGCGCAAGATCGGGATCATTGAGTAAGGTCAGCTGTACTTTTTCGCCCACCAGCCGGTTCAGAAGATGTGTCAATTCCGACAGCGTATCCCGGATATCCAACACTTCCGGTTGCAAAGTCTGTTTGCGTGAATAGGCCAGAAGCTGGCCGACAAGGCTCGCCGCGCGGTTGGCGTTTTGATTGATCTGCAGCAGGTCGCTGTAGTCCTGATCCCCCTGATCGTGGCGCAGCAGGAGCAAATCGCAGTGCCCGGAAATCGCCGTCAGCAAATTATTGAAATCATGCGCCACGCCGCCGGCAAGCTGGCCAATTGCCTGCATCTTCTGGCTTTGAACGAATTGGGCTTCAAGGGTCTTGAGCTCTGTGGCGTCTTGCAGAACCGCCATTAACCCACCACCCAAAGCGCCGTCGGTGCGGCTGAGTGTTACCTGAAGAAAGCTTTCCCGATCTGCATTGCGGAGCCGCATCACTTCGGGCTGAAGCGGCTGATGGGCCTGGTATGCATCCTTTAGCCAGCCGGACACGGACCGACCCAGCCCGGTGACACAATCGGTGAAATTCACGACATCTGTCCCCGGTGCAATATCAAGAAGCTGGCGTGCCGCACGATTGCTGTCGACGATCCTCCCCTCCTTTGAAAGCTGCACCACCGCTACCGGTAAGGTCTCCAGCCCCTGCGCGGACACCTCGACGCCTTGGGGCGGTATCGGGATCAGCGAAATCTCGCGGCGTCCGGCACTCAGGTTGCGCTGATGCACAAGCACCGGAACGTCCCCCGCATCAGCACGCAAAACGGCAGAGAGTTGCTGCGCATCCGGGGGGCTTACGAATACATCCTCGACCCGGCGCGCCCGCCCTCCCAGCTCACGTCGCAACGCCTCGTTCATGGCAAGAACAGTTCCGGTGCGACTGACACAGAGCATCGGAACAGGGCCGTGTGCCATTGCGCCGTCATCGCGCGTCGGGACCGGTTCAACGCGCAAAAGAAACCGCCCCCTGGCAAATCCGCGCATACTCAGCCGGACATGTCCCAGTCGCGTCGACAGGATCTCGCTCGCGGTGTGTCCATCTAGGCTGGTACGTTTGAGGCGACGCAGTAGTGGTGCGATTTCCTTGCTCAGCGCTGCCATAGCACGCGCCGGTCCGTCTGCCTGAAGACCCGGATAAGCCGCCTCCGCCGCCGGGTTGGCCCAAATGACAAACCCGTCGGGATCGAAGCACATGGCCGGCACAGGATCGTCGGACAAGAAGTCCATCACCGCATCAAGTGATGGATCGCGGCTTCGACCTTTTCCCCAATCGATTGCGCATTTCAGGGCAACCGCAGCCAGGACCGACAGACACGCGGAAAGCGTCGCGACTTCGGCGAACCCCGACAGCACGACTGTAGACAAGCCGGCCAAGAGCACAGCGCCAGTGCACAGGGAAACGATCGGATGCTGCTGCAACAGCCCCAAAATCGCTTCAGCTCTTTTTTTTTGATTCCAGCGTGCCAATGCGCACTCCGCACTCAACCTACCTACACAAAACCGCGTTCCACTTAATCGTGGATTAACATGCGATGAATTTCAACTGTAAGTTGTTAACGCGCGCGCGAACGTTCCAAAATCGCGAAAAAGAAGCCATCTCCAGCCGTTTTCGGATCAAATCGGTCCATCTCACGGATCTGCCAGTCGGATGTCTCTGCCACGAAGGCGCGAACCTGATCGCCGTTCTCGCACTCCAGAACCGAGCAGGTCGCGTAGACCAGACGCCCATTCGGTGCAACATGCGCCGCCGCGCTACGCAGGACCTGCGCCTGCACGCGGCACAGTTCCTCCAGACGCTCCGGTGTGAGGCGCCATTTGGCTTCGGGCGCGCGCCGCCACGTGCCGCTGCCCGAACATGGCGCGTCTACGAAGACCAGATCGAACCTCCCGCTGCCGTCCCAAACCGGGCATTGCGCTCCGGCGCGTACGGCTCTCGGGGCGATATCCTTCATTCGTGCCGGGTCGACGTCATGAACGTAGACGGGCGCGGCAGTCAGTGCGGCAAGCGCCAGCGCCTTGCCGCCGCCGCCGGCACAGAAGTCCAGCACCGTGTCCCCCTGTTCAGGCGCGGCTGTCACTACCGCAGCCTGACTGGAGGCATCCTGGATTTCCACCAACCCGTCGAGATATGCGCTTGCGCGCGCCACCTTGCGCGCACCCTCGATCACCCGCAGCGCCGTTGAAACCTCGGGAACCGGCTGCGTTAGGATTCCCTCCGTGGCAAGCGCCGCAGCGGCCGAGGCGAGATCCGCCTTCAGCAGGTTCACGCGAAGATCTAAGGGCGCGCGCTCACGAGATGCTTCCAGAAACTCGCGGGACCCGTCACAAAAATGGGGCGCGAGCCACTTTGGAAAGTCCAGTTGCACTTCTTCTGGTGCAGCACTGAGAGGCGAGCCCGCCGCAAGCTCGGCATCAGTCAACGAGGCCGGCCCGTAGGCACTGCCAGAAAACACCTCAGCCAGATCGAATTCGCCCGAGCGCGCGGCCCCGATCATAAGCCCTCGCCCGGTATTCGCGCCTCCGACCCATGCGTAACTTTCACGGCGTCGCAACGCATCAAAGACATGATCGCGGACCGCAGCGCGGTCCTTAGACCCGGCAAATCGACTTGCACGCGCCCAGCGGGTCAGAGCGCGTTCTGCGGGCTCCCCGTCGCGGATCCGGTCAAGGATCTCTATTGCGGCCTGCACCCGCGCAGCGGGTGTCATCTCGCGTTATCCAAGACGATAGTTCGGGCTCTCGCGGGTAATTTGCACGTCATGGACATGGCTTTCCTTCAGGCCCGAGCCAGTGATGCGCACGAAATTCGCGTTGGTCCGCATTGCCTCGACCGTGGCTGCCCCGGTATAGCCCATTGCCGCGCGCAGGCCGCCCACAAGCTGATGGATCACCGTACCGGCGGAGCCTTTATAGGGCACTTGCCCTTCGATCCCTTCAGGCACGAGCTTGTCCGAGGCCGCGTCCTTCTGGAAATACCGATCTGCGGAGCCGCGCGCCATCGCGCCGAGCGAGCCCATTCCACGATAGGATTTGAACGATCGCCCCTGATACAGGATCACTTCGCCGGGGCTTTCATCGGTGCCAGCGATCATCGAGCCGACCATCGCGCAATGCGCGCCCGCTGCGATGGCTTTTGCGAAATCGCCGGAATACTTGATGCCACCGTCGGCAATCACCGGGGTCTCGGTTGCCAGGGCCGCCTCAGCACAGTCCATAATCGCCGTCAGCTGGGGGACGCCGACACCGGCCACGATCCGGGTGGTACAGATAGAGCCCGGCCCGATCCCGACCTTCACAGCGTCTGCCCCGGCACCAATTAGGGCGCGCGTCGCCTCGCCCGTTGCCACATTGCCCGCCACGACCTGCACCGTGTTGGACAGCTTCTTCACCCGCTCGACCGCGCGCGCAACGCCTTCAGAATGGCCATGGGCGGTGTCGATGACCACCAGGTCTACGCCCGCATCGACCAACGCCTCTGTCCGCTCGAAACCGGCATCCCCCACGGTGGTCGCTGCGGCCACGCGCAAGCGGCCCAGCTCATCCTTGCAGGCCTGCGGGTTGAGCACAGCCTGTTCGATATCCTTAATGGTCAGAAGCCCGGTGAGCTTGCCGGCTTTGTCGACGATCAGCAGCTTCTCGATCCGACGTGCGCTCATCAGCGAGCGCGCTTCTTCTAGGTCGGCCGGCTCCTGCAGCACCGCCAGATCGTTCGAGGTCATCATCACCGACACCGGCGTGCTGTTATCGGTGGCAAACCGCATGTCGCGGTTTGTCACTATGCCCACGATCTGCCGGTTGTCGTCGATCACCGGAAACCCGGTGATCTTGTAGCGCTCCATCAGCGCCTTGGCATCCGCGAGCGTCTGGTCCGCGCGCAACGTGACCGGGTTATAGACCACACCGGACTCGAAGCGCTTGACCTGCCGAACCTGCTTTTGCTGTTCGTCCACGCTGAGGTTTCGGTGCAGCACTCCCATGCCGCCCGCCTGCGCCATCGCGATCGCCATCCGGG
Organism: Dinoroseobacter sp.; assembly: GCA_030066795.1. Taxonomy (GTDB): domain Bacteria; phylum Pseudomonadota; class Alphaproteobacteria; order Rhodobacterales; family Rhodobacteraceae; genus Dinoroseobacter. Next base: position 24,655 of record JASJAW010000019.1, on the reverse strand, counting down.
CTTCGGTCACCGTGTCCATGGCCGAGCTCAGCAAAGGGATATTCAGGTGAATCGACTTTGTAACCTTGGTGCGCGTATCCGCGTCGGAGGGCAACACAGTGCTCTCGGCCGGTACAAGTAGAACGTCATCGAATGTGAGCGCCTCGCGAATCTGCATGCGGTCCTCCGGCAGGGGCTTCGTTTGGCGCTTCCCTGTTGCATGGAAGCGCGGCGGCGGCAACCCCGTGCCGCCTCAAGACCCCGCGATCATTGCACGTGAGTTTGCCGCCAGCCTTAAAAGCGCGCCGCGCAGGCTGCTTACATCCGCTCCGACCCCAAGAAACTGAGCGCCGTAGGACAGATAGCGCGCTGCAGCCTCTTCATTGAAGGCGAGTATGCCGGGCGCTGCGCCCGCTGCCGCGATGGCTGGCAGCGCCGTGGCAATCGCCGCCTCGACCTCCGGATGATCCGCCTGGCCCGGAAATCCCATATCCGCGGACAAGTCCGCAGGCCCGATGAAAACGCAATCCACACCGTCCACGGCTGCAATCTCGGGCGCCGCGGCAAGGGCAGCAGCGGATTCGACCTGCAAGATGCAGCAGATCTGCGCGTTGGCGGTACCAACATAATCTGAGATCGTGCCATAGCGCGTGGCCCGTGCCTGTGTCGGTCCCATGCCACGCACACCGTCTGGCGGGTATCGCATCGCGCGCACCGCTGCCTCCGCCTGTGCCACCGTTTCCACCATGGGCACCATGATCGACTGCACACCCAGATCGAGGGCGCGCTTGATCACCCAGTCTTCCCCGATGGGCACGCGCATCACTGCATTTGTCCGACCGCCGAGCGCGCGCAATTGTCCGAGCACCTGCGCCGGATCGTTTGGACTGTGCTCGCTGTCTACAAGACACCAGTCGAATCCGCAGGCGCTGGCCTGCTCTGCGACAGCATCCGAACCAAAGGCCAGCCAAATCCCCATCTGGACCTCACCTTTGGCAAGTTCCTGTTTCAACTCGTTTTCCGGTGCCGCCAAGTCGACCTCCTCCGTTTTTGCTCTGGACCTCGCCGCCATACCGGCTAGGGTCGCGTGCAGCAGATCACAGAATTTGCATGTCTGGGAGGACTATAAAACATGAAGACACTGCTGAAGGGTACCGTTGCATCGGTGCTGTCGCTGACGTTTGTGGGCGAAGCGCTCGCAACTGAGTGGAACGTTTCTGTCTGGGGCGTGCGCCGCGCCTTCACTGAGCATATCCACCAGCTGGCCGACCTTGTGGCCGAGAAATCCGGTGGCGAGTTCACCATGAATATCTCTTACGGTGGCCTGTCGAAGAACCGCGAAAACCTCGATGGCATCTCCATCGGCGCGTTCGAGATGGCCCAGTTCTGCGCCGGATACCACCGCGACAAGAACCGCGCGATCACCGTGCTGGAGCTCCCGTTCCTTGGGGTTGCCAACCTCGACGAAGAGGTTGCTGTCTCGCATGCTGTGTACGATCACCCCGCGGTGGCCGAGGAAATGGCCCAGTGGAACGCGAAGCTGGTGATGACCTCGCCGATGCCGCAGTACAATCTGGTCGGAACCGGCGACCCACGCACGACGCTGGACGCCTTCGACGGGATGCGCGTGCGGGCCACAGGTGGCCTTGGTCAGGCCTTCGAGAAAGTCGGCGGCGTGCCAACGTCCGTGACCTCGTCCGAAGCCTACAACGCGATGGAATCCGGCGTTGTGGATACGGTTGCGTTTGCCCAGCACGCGCATCTGGCGTTCCGCACCATCGACATCGCGGACTGGTGGACCGAGAACCTCAACCCCGGAACAGTGAACTGCCCGGTCGTGGTGAATATCGACGCCTATAACGATCTGAGCGATGCGCACCGCGCCATCTTCGACGAAAGCGTGCCGGAAGCGGTGGATTACTATCTCGCGAACTACGGCGAACTGCTCGACAAGTGGGAAACCACACTGGCCGAGAAAGAGGTCGCGAAGGTCAGCGTGCCGGAAGAGGAAATCGCGAAGTTCCGCGAGGTGGCGCTGCCGCTGCATCAGGAGTGGATCGAGACCATGACCTCGCAGGGTCTGCCAGGTCAGGAACTCTACGATCTTGTTCAGGCGACGCTGGAAGAAACGCGCGCAGGTAACTGATAAGAAAGTGTATCGGGCCTCATTTCTGGGGCCCGATCACGTGCGAGGGGACCCATGTCGACTTCTTCGGTTCTGGCCGACGACAGTTCGCTGTCTCGGGCGGATAGGACCTTTCTGAAGCTTGAAGCCGCGATGAACCTCATCGCAGGCGTGGTGATCTTCGCGCTGGTTCTTCTGGCCGTCTATAACGTGGTCGGACGTAAGCTCTTTAACGCGCCAGTGCCTGGCTATGTCGACTGGACCGAACAATTCATGGCCACCTTTGCCTTTCTTGGCCTCGCGTTCTGCCAGCGGGAGGGCGGCCATATCCGCATGGACATCCTGGTTGGACAGTTTCGCGGCCGGATGCTCTGGGCGGCGGAATGGATCTCCTGCGTGTTCATGCTTCTGCTGACCACAGCGCTGATCTATGGCACGTGGTTTCATTTCGAACGCAGCTTCGACTGGAATGCGCCGCTCTGGTCTACCGACAGCTCTATCGACATCGCCCTGCCGCTCTGGCCAGCGAAACTGATAGTGCCGGTCTCGCTCGCCGTGCTCTGGGTCCGGCTGGCCTTGCAGATCTGGGGATATGGGCGCGCATTTCGGCGCAATCAGACGGCCCCTGTCGCGGTGCCACTGATCGAAGACGCGGCCACTCAGGCCAACAAGGAAGCACAGACCGTCGATGGATAACCTGATCGACATGAAGGCGCTGCTCGACGGCATCGACATCTTTAACGTGTCGCTATGGCTATCAGGGCTGCTGGTCATCCTCGTACTGATTGGCGTGCGCGTCGCCTTCGCCACCGCATTCATCGGGTTTCTGGGCCTGTGCATCTTCTTCATGGAAAAGCAGGGCTTCGATCGTGGGCTGGTCACGGCAATGAAACTCGCGGGCCAGGTTCCGCATTCGAAATCAACAACCTACAGCCTGTCGCTCATCCCAACTTTCATCCTGATCGGATATCTCGCGTATTACGCGGGCCTCACCCGCTACCTGTTTGAAGCGGCAAAGAGATGGGTGGGCTGGCTCCCCGGGGGCCTCGGCGTAGCGACAGTGTTTGCGACCGCTGGGTTCGCGGCGGTCTCTGGCGCCTCCGTGGCGACCTCCGCCGTCTTTGCGCGCATCGCAATCCCCGAGATGCTGAAGGTCGGCTACGACAAACGCTTCGCCGCCGGTGTGGTCGCCGCAGGCGGCACGCTCGCCTCGCTGATCCCGCCTTCTGCGATCCTCGTGATCTACGCCATCATCGTCGAGCAATCGGTGGGCAAACTGTTGCTCGCGGGCTTCCTGCCCGGACTGGTGTCTGCGTTAATCTACGCGGGCCTCGTGATCGGCCTTGCAAAATACCGCAAGGATCTCGGCCCCCCGGTGAAGGGATACAGCTGGAGCGAGCGGTTTCAGTCGCTCCCGGGAGCGCTGCCGATTTTGTTTGTCGTCTTCATCATTGTCTATTCGATCTATTTCGGCTGGGCCACGCCCACCGAGGCCGGGGCACTCGGCGCTTTCGTGGTTCTGATCATGGCGCTCTGGCAAGGGATGCGCTGGGGCCAGCTCAAGGGCGCTTTGATGGAGGCCGCGAAGCTGTCGGTCATGATCTTCACGATGATCTGGGGCGTGCTGATCTATGTGCGTTTCCTGGGCTTTGCGAAACTGCCCGAAACCTTCGCGGGCTGGATCGGCGGGCTGGAGTATTCGCCCTACCTGATCCTGCTCCTGATCCTGGGTGTCTACGTGATCCTTGGCATGTTCATGGACGCCATCGGGATGCTGATCCTCACCTTGCCGGTGGCCTTCCCCGCCGTGGTCGCCCTGAATGGCGGACCGGATGTCACCCGCGAGGCCGCCGCGTTCGGCATGACGTCCGAGGAGGTGGCAATCTGGTTCGGCATCATCGTGGTGAAGATGGCCGAGCTGTGTCTCATCACGCCGCCCATCGGCCTCAACTGTTTCGTCGTCGCCGGTGTGGCACAGGACAGCAAGATGCCCATCACCGTGCAGGATGTCTTCCGTGGTGCTTCGCCTTTCTTTGTCGCGGATGTCGCCACGGTCGCAGTCCTGATCGCGTTCCCCGGCATCGTTCTCTTCCTGCCGGGCCTGATCGGTTAATGCGGTTCGAAGGTCACCTGCTTGCCTTCGGGATAGAGCAGCGACACGCCATCCTTAAACACGTGCACTTTCTCAGGCTCCGCCCTCAGCCGGGTCACCTGCCCTTTCAACTCCTTATGAATGCCCGGTAGTTTGGCAATCACCGGCTCCGCGCCCGGCGCCGCATCGAAGTACAGCAATGTAACCTCACCAAGCGCTTCGGTGATCCCGACTTTGCCCTCATATAGAAAGGCCCCGCCCTCCGGGACAGCGACCATATCCTCCGGCCGCACGCCTACATTGACCTGCGCGCCCATCAAACCGGCGTCGGACGGATAGTGCGAGACCACCTGCCCGCCTCCCGCCATCTCGACTGTCGTCGCCTCTCCGGTTCCGACGATTGTCCCCGGCAACAAGTTCATTTTCGGCGATCCGATGAACTGCGCGACGAATTCGTTCTCCGGCTTTTCGTAGAGCTCCAGCGGGCTCCCGACCTGCGCCACGCCGCCCCCCGCAAGGACGACGATCCGGCTTGCGAGCGTCATCGCCTCGACCTGGTCGTGGGTCACGTAGATCATCGTCGACTCCGGCATCGCCTCTTTCAGCTGGGCAATCTCCAGCCGGGTCGCCACACGCAGCGCAGCATCGAGGTTCGAGAGCGGCTCGTCGAACAGATAGACCTTCGGATCCCGCACGATCGACCGGCCAATCGCCACACGCTGCCGCTGCCCGCCCGACAGCGCCTTCGGCAGCCGGTCAAGATACTGTCCAAGCTGCAGCTTCTCTGCCGCTGCCTCCACCGCCTTGTCGATCTCGGCCTGGGACATTTTGGCGATTTTCAAAGCGAATGACATGTTTTCGCGCACTGTCATATGCGGATAGAGCGCGTAGGACTGGAACACCATCGCGATCCCACGCTGGGCCGGAGGCACATCGTTCACGACCACATCGTCGATCTCCAGCGTCCCTCCGGTAATCCTCTCTAGCCCTGCGATCATTCGTAAAAGCGTAGACTTTCCGCACCCCGACGGCCCGACGAAAACGATCAGCTCCCCTGTCTCTATGTCGAGGTTGATGTTGGACAGGACACTGACATCCCCATAGGCCTTCTCCACATCCCTGAGCTTTAGACTTGCCACCGGTGCGTCCTCCCCCGTCCCGTTTTATGTTTTCAGCGCAATCGCGGGCTGCCACGGCCCCAAATGCACATGCCCGTCCAGACCAGGACCGGCAGAGTTCAGTTCCGCGCCGATCTGCACCCAGCTCCCATCCGGCCAGTCTGCGACGCCGGGCGCCTCGCTCATGTTCAGCGCAAAGAAAATCTCCTGGCCTTCCTGAACACGACGGAAACTGACGACATCCCCGTTCACACGCAGACCTTCCAGCGCGCCCTTGGCCAAGGCTTTGTGCGTTTCCCGGAAGGCAATTGCGCGGCGGTAATGATGCAGCAGCGCTTCGGGCGCGTGCTCCTGCGCCTCGACACTGTGGTGCAGATGGTCGGTCGAGACCGGCAACCAGGGCCGCGCGTTAGAGAACCCGCCGTTCAGGTTATCGCTCTGCCAGACCATGGGCGTACGGCACCCATCACGACCTTTGAATTCGGGCCAGAATTCGATGCCGTATGGATCCTGCAAGTCCTCGAAGTCCACATCGGCCTCGGCCAGACCAAGTTCCTCGCCCTGATAAAGGCAGACCGAGCCGCGCAGGCACATGATCAGTGTTACTACCGCGCGCTGTGCGGCAGGCGTCAGCCCCCAGCGCGTAACATGGCGCATGACGTCATGGTTGGAGAATGCCCAGCAGGCCCAGCCCTCGGCAGCAACCTCGTCGACCTTGCTCAGCACTTCGCCCACGCGCGCGGCGGTCAGCTTCTCCTTGGCGAGAAATTCGAACGCGTAGCACATGTGCACGCCCGCGTCGCCCCGCGTGTACTGCCCAAGAATTTCCAGCCCCAGCTGTGCATCTCCCACCTCGCCGACCGCTGCGATGCTGTCGTATTGCTCCATGACCGCGCGGAACTTCGCAAGGAAGGCCAGGTTGTCCGGCTGGTTTTTAGAATAGAGGTGCAGTTGGTGGTTATAGGGGTTCACCCGCGGCGCGATGCTTTCGTTCCGGTCCTCGGGCGGCAAGGCCGGGTTATCCCGCAATTGTGCGTCATGGACGTAGAAGTTGATCGTATCGAGGCGGAACCCATCGACCCCCCGATCCAACCAGAAGCGTGCCACATCGCAGAGCGCGTCCTGCACATCCGGGTTGTGGAAGTTCAGATCCGGCTGCGAGATCAGAAAATTGTGCAGGTAGTACTGCTCGCGGCGGGCATCCCAGTGCCAGGCCGAGCCGCCAAACACCGACAGCCAGTTGTTCGGAACGGTGCCGTCGGGCTTCGGGTCGGCCCAGACATACCAGTCCGCCTTATCGTTTGTGCGACTTGCGCGGCTCTGCTCAAACCAGGGATGCTGGTCCGAGGTATGGCTGAGTACCAGATCGATCATCACCCGCAGCCCGAAACGGTGCGCTGTGTCGATCAGCACATCGAAATCGGCAAGCGTCCCGAACATCGGATCGACATCGCAATAATCGCTGACATCGTACCCGAAATCCTTCATGGGTGAGGTGAAGAAAGGGCTGATCCAGATCGCGTCTACCCCAAGCGAGGCGATATACGGCATCCGCTCGACAATCCCCAGAAGATCGCCGATCCCATCGCCATTGGCATCCTGAAAACTGCGCGGATAGATCTGATAGATCACCGCACCCCGCCACCAGTCGGGGTCCGAGGCAAGCCCTTTGCCCTGCCGCATGTCAGCCACTGCATTCACGGAGGTCATGTCCTTATTTGACGGAGCCGGCCAGCAGGCCGCGCACCAGATAGCGTTGCATTGCGAAAAACACCAAGAGCGGAACCGCGATCGAGACGAAGGCCGCTGTGGCGAGGATTTCCCAATTGCCGCCACGGGTGCCGAGCAGTTCGACAATGTGATTTGTCATCACCGTGGTCTGCCCCGTCGCGTCAATCAGGAACACCTTGGCGACCAGCAGATCGTTCCACGTCCACAAGAACTGGAAGATCGCGAAGGAGGCCAGTGCCGGGAAACTCAGCGGCAGAATGATCTTGGTGAAGATCTGGAAGTCCGTCGCCCCGTCGACTTTGGCGTTCTCAATGATATCTCGCGGCAACCCAACCATGTAATTTCGAAGCAGGTAGATCGCGAGCGGCATTCCAAAGCCTGTATGGGCCAGCCAGACCCCCAGATATCCTTTCCCGATCCCGATATCGTTGTGCAGTTTCAGAAGCGGGATCAGCGCCAATTGAAGCGGCACCACCAGCAAACCGACGATGGCGGCGATCAGCAGCGCACGCCCCGGAAACTCCATCCAAGCCAGCGCGTAAGCGGCAAAGGCCGCAACAAGGATCGGGATGATAGTTGCAGGGATCGTCACCGTCAGCGTGTTGAAAAACGCCTTGGCCATGCCTTCGGAATTCGAGGGATCGAAGAGCATATTCCGGTAATTGTCGAGGGTGAACTCGGGTGGCGTCGTCGCCGTCACGAAGACGCGTTGTCCACGTCCGCTCATTTGCTCGTCATTCCCAGACCAGACATAGGACCCATCTGCCTGAACCGTTATCGTTTCTCCGTCGCCGAGATCTGCTGTGTCCCCAGCGGTGTAGGCAGAGATACTTCTACTGGACGTGCCCCAAACGGAAATATCCGCGCCGCTGATGCCGGCCTCCTCGAACAGATTGCCGTCCACCACGAAGAGATCGCCCTGCGCGACACGGAAGTCGTCAGGGTCCGCCGCACGCATAGTGATGTTCTGTTCCGAGGCCACCATCGCCTTCCACCAGCCCGAGGCGGAGATCTGTTCCACGGTCCGGAACGACGACACAAAAAGACCCAGCGTCGGCAGCAGCCAGAGCACGACCAGTGCAATGACCGAGATATGCACTGCCCATGTGAGCGAGGATTTTGAGCCTGCGATATTGTCCATGTCTCTTCCTCCTCAGCGCATTTCTTTCCGCGCGGAGCGGATGTTCCAGATCAGGATGGGCGTGACGAGGAGCATGATGACCATCGCCGAGGCCGAACCGACACCCCAGTCGTTCGCGCGGAACAGCTTGTCGAACATGTAATTGGCCAGCACCTGCGTCTCCCACTGCCCGTTGGTCATGGCGAAGACGATGTCGAAAACTTTCAGCACAACGAGGGTGATCGTCGTCCAGACCACCACCACCGTTGGCATGATCTGCGGCACCTTGATCTTGAAGAAGATCTGCCACGGAGACGCGCCATCGATAATCGCCGCTTCCACGGTTTCCTCCGGAATGCCACGCAGCGCGGCGGACAGGATGACCATGGCAAACCCCGTTTGCACCCAGACCAGCACGATCATCAGGAAGAAGTTGTTCCAGAACGGGATCGTCAGGAACGTGACCGGGTCCCCGCCCAAGGCCACGATGATCGCGTTCAGGATGCCGATCTGCTCCTGCTCAATGGGGCGCCCGTCATAGACCAGTTTCCAGATCACAGATGCGCCGACGAAGCTGATCGCCATGGGCATAAAGATGATCGACTTCGCGACATTGCCCCATTTGATACGGTCGGTCAGTTGCGCCGCCAGCAACCCGAAGGCCGTGGACATCGCAGGCACCACGATCAGCCAAAACATGTTGTTGCGCATGGCTTCCCAAAATTTGGGCTCCGAGGCCATCTGCGCGTAGTTCTCAAACCCAACAAAGTCGTACCCGCCGCCCGGGACACGTTCCGTCAGGGAAAGGCGAAGCGTTTCGACCACCGGATAGCCGAGATAGAGGAACAACACGAACAGTGCCGGAAACAGGAAAATCCAGGGCCGGATCTGGTTCGCGCGATTGATGTTGCGCCCTGCATTGGGCCCTTTGGCCGGGAACAGCACTTTGTCCAGAAACTGGTTCGCGAAGTAGAAATACCCCACGCAGGCGCCGACGCCGATCACGATGGTTAGGATGCCCTGAATGGCCGGATGCATTGTCCCTCTCCCCGCGTGTTGGACTGGGGTGTGCGCCGCCCGGATCCGCCCGGGCGGCGCATAGGCGCGCTTATTTCAGCGCATCCCAGGAGGATTGAATTTCCGCTGCCACCTCGGCAGCCGTTTTCGCACCGGACGAGTAATCCACCATGCCCGTCCAGAACGTGCCAGCCCCGACGCCGCCCGGCATCAGGTCAGACCCGTCGAACCGGAACGTCGTGGCATTCAGCAAGATCTCGCCCTGCTTGCGCGCGGTGTCCGAGGCGTAAGTTTCAAGATCAGCCGTCTTATGCGGGGTCAGGAACCCCCCCTGCGCCATCATCACTTCATGCGCGAAAGGCGTTTTCAGGAATTCCAGAAACGCCCCGGCGGCCGGGTTGTCATTCGTGATCGCAAAAAGCGTCCCCGCGCCCAGCACCGGGCGCCCCAGATCCTTTTCGGAAAAGGCCGGGAAATAGAAGAAGTCGGCATCTTCTCCAAGCTCCGTTCCTTCCGGGAAATAGGCCGGTATGAAGCTGGCCTGACGGTGCATCATGCAAGCCGGTGGCGCATCGAACAGCCCCTTCGGACTGTCGCGGAAGTCGATGGCCGCAGTGTCGTTGGCCGCCCCCACGACATAGGCATCGTTCCGGGTGAAGCTGCCATACTCCTCGATCGTGGCAACGACGCGCGGATCGTCAAAGGGCATGTCGTTGCTGACCCAGTCGTCATAGACCTCGGGCGGCTGTGTGCGCAGCATCAGATCCTCGACCCAGTCTGTCGCGGGCCAGCCAGTGGCGCCACCGGATCCGAGACCCACGCAAAGCGGCGTCTGCCCGTCGGCAACCATCTGGTCCATAAGCGCCTTGAACTCTTCCATAGTTTCCGGAATTTCATACTCGAAATCCTCGAAATTCTCCGGAATGTACCAGACCAGTGACTTAACGTTCACGTTGAAGAAGAAACCATAGAGCTGATCGGCGCCGGATCCGTCCGCGTAGGTGCCCAGATCAATCCAGGACTGCCCTGCGGCATAGTTTTCGCCAATCCAGTCACCCATGCCATCCGGCAGCGGCGTCAGGAACCCACGATTGGCCATCGTCGCCGCCAGTCCGGGCTGCGGAAACACGGTCAGGTCAGGCGCGGAGCCCGCTTCGGCGTCGATAACGATCTGTTGCTCCAGACTGTCAGAGCCGACGTAGGTGGCGTTCGCGCCCGTGGCCTCGTTGAAATAGTTCACAAGCGCGCTGAACGCGTCGGCCTCTCCCGCCAGCCACGGGCCAAAGATCGCCAGATCCTGACCCGCAAGGTCGGTGGCGTCGCCATAGGCCTTGTAGCTGTCCCAATCAAACGCGCCCTCCCCCTCGGCAAAGGGCAAATGCCCCCCGGCCTGCGCAAATGGTGCAGTCAGGGCGAGCGCCGCAGCCCCCGCCAGAAGCGAATTTTTCATTTGTATCCTCCCTCGCGGCGCATGAAGTCACGCCGGCTTTCACTACGCGCTCAGAGGCCCCAGCTGGATTCAAAGCGCTTTGGATGCCTGTAGGTTCCTCGAAGCCACTTCACAAGTCAATCATACAAAACCAAAGCCTGCCTAGTTCTTTTGCGGCTTTGAGGCCCCAAAGTCGTCCCGTGCCTGCATTTTATGCTTTTGACGAACCGCTCCCTGACGTCCTAAGGTGCCTAAATGCGCTCCTAACCGCTTTAGAATCCAATGAACCTTAAGCAGCTTTCGGAAAAACTCGGGCTTTCCCCAACCACGGTGAGTCGGGCAATTAACGGGTATCCAGAGGTGTCCGAGACCACCCGCATGCGGATTCTCGCCGCAGCAAAGGAATACAATTACTCTCCCTCGGCGCGGGCCAAATCGCTTGCAACCGGGCGCTCGATGACCATCGGCCATGTAATCCCGACCTCGGGCGCGACGGAAATGGTGAACCCGATTTTCGGGGATTTCATTGCAGGCGCCGGCGAAACCTATGCCGCGGCCGGATACGACATGATGCTGTCTACGGTGCACCGTGAAAACGAACTGCACGCGTATCGCGACCTTGCCGCACGATGCGCGGTGGATGGGGTAATCGTGCACGCACCTCGCCTCAACGACCCGCGGGTCGACTTGTTGCGCGAGCTGGAGTTGCCCTTCGTTTTTCATGGCCGCGCACCGATCGAGGACAAAAGCTACAGCTGGCTCGACATCAACAATACCCGCGCTTTTGAACGCGCGACCAAACTGCTGTGTGATCTCGGCCATCGCAATATCGCGCTCATCAATGGCGACGAGACAATGGACTTTGCCCTGCGCAGGCGCCGAGGGTTCGTGAACGCGATGGAGGCCGCCGGACAAGACATCCGGCCCGACTGGCTTGCCGCGGGCGAAATGACTGAGTCATTTGGGTTCGAAACTGCCAGCCGGATGCTGGATTTGCCAGAGCCACCCACAGCATTTCTTGTCTCGTCGATCATAATGGCAATCGGGGCGCGAAGGGCGATTGCCGCCAAGGGGCTGCGTATGGGCCGGGAAGTCTCTGTCGTCACCCATGATGACGAGATCAGCTACCTCAAGAATGGCGATACCGAGCCGGTTTTCACGGCCACGCGGTCCTCGGTCCGCGAAGCCGGTCGGCGCACCGCGGAATTGCTGCTGGGGCAGATCGCTGACCCGATGGCCGATACCGTACAGGAGTTATGGGAATGCGACCTGACCCTTGGCGCGTCGACCGGCCCGGCCACCGAACTCGCTCGAACCTGATATTGCCATGACCGATCTTCCGCAGCGCGCCGCTTTCCCCGACGGCTTCCTTTTCGGCGCCGCAACCTCCGCCTATCAAATCGAAGGCCATGCACAAGGCGGCGCCGGGCGCACCCACTGGGACGACTTCGCAGCCACGCCTGGCAATGTGGTCAATGCAGAAGACGGTGCTGTGGCATGTGACCACTTGAACCGGATGGACGAAGACCTGGACCTGTTGGGCCAACTGGGTGTGGACGTTTACCGCTTTTCGACCTCCTGGGCGCGGGTCCTGCCAGAAGGGCGCGGCGCAGCCAACGAAACCGGGCTGGATTTTTACGACCGTCTTGTGGACGGCCTCGTGGCCCGCGGGATCAAGCCCGCGCTGACACTCTATCATTGGGAATTGCCATCGGCGCTTGCCGATCTTGGTGGCTGGCGGAACCGCGACATTGCCGGGTGGTTTGCGGATTACACCGAAGTTCTGCTCGACAGGATCGGCGATCGCATCTGGTCCGTTGCGCCGATCAACGAGCCATTCTGCGTCGGTTGGCTGGGGCATTTCACCGGTGACCACGCACCGGGCCTGCGCGATATCCGTGCAACCGCCCGCGCCATGCATCACATCCTGCTGGCCCATGGTACGGCCACCGCCGCGATGCGTGCACGTGGACAGCAGAACCTTGGCGCGGTCTGCAATTTGGAATTTGCCCACCCGGCCACGGACAAGCTCAATGACCGCCTCGCTGCGGAGCGGTATGAGGCCTTCTATAACCGCTTCTACCTTCAGGGGCTGACCAAAGGCAGCTACCCCGAAGAAGCGCTGGAAGGCCTCGGCGCCCATCTGCCCGCGGGGTGGGAGGCGGATATGGATGTGATTTCCGCCCCGCTCGATTGGCTGGGTCTCAACTATTACACCTGCAAACGGATCGCCGCCGCGCCCGGGCCGTGGCCTGCTCTTCGGGAGGTGGACGGTCCGCTGCCGAAAACGGATATGGGCTGGGAGGTTTATCCAGACGGATTGCGCCATTTCCTGACATGGGTCGCGTCCGAGTTCACCGGCAATTTACCGCTCTACGTGACCGAAAACGGGATGGCGTCTCGCAGCGGAACTGAGGACGCCGATCGTATCGCCTATCTCGCTCAGCATCTGGACGCAGCCTGTGCCGCTCTGGCGGACGGCGTCCCCCTGGCGGGGTACTTCGTGTGGTCGCTTCTGGACAATTTCGAATGGGCACTGGGCTACGGAAAACGCTTTGGTCTGGTGGAAGTGGACTTTGAAACACTGGAACGTCGCCCCAAAGCCTCTTTCGACGCGCTTGCAAAGGCGTTACACCGTTAGCGCAAACACCCCCGATTCTTCGGAGCCTTCATGCCACATCCTGAGACAGCGCCCGTTCTTGTTGCCGATATCGGCGGTACAAATACGCGTGTCGCGCTGGCCGACGGCGTCGCGGTTCGACAAGAAACAGTCACGAAGTATCGAAATGCCGAATACCCAAGCCTTGACAGGGTGTTACGAACTTATCTTGATGAAAAATCCATTCAGGTCACCGGCGCTTGTGTGGCGCTCGCGGGTCCGACGCGCAACGGCGTGGGGGGACTAACCAACCTCGACTGGCGGATGGACGAGGCACTGCTGCGCGAGGCGACGGGCGCCAATCATGTGGCGCTGCTTAACGATCTGGTGGCCCAAGGTTACGCTTTGAACAACGTGGCTGCGCGCGATCTGACCTCCGTCGTTTCACGCCCCGAACCGCGCCCCGGTGAAACCCGGCTGATGATCGGGATCGGAACCGGGTTCAACGCGGCCGCCGTACACACGACCGCGAGCGGGTTGATGGTCATGCCGTCGGAAGCCGGCCACGCAAACCTGCCGGTGCGCACCGAACGGGAACTGCGTCTGTGCCGCTTCGTCGAAACCGCCCACGGTTTCCCTGCCATCGAAGACGTGTTGTCAGGGCGCGGGTTGGAGCGGGTTCATGCCTTCCTGGATTCAAATCCCGACCGCAGCCAACGACCTCATGCGGCGCAAATCATGGAAGCTGCAAAAAACGGCGACCGTCATGCCCTGGATACGTTAGAGCTGTTCATCGGCCTGATGGGCACGGTGGCTGGCAATCTGTCCCTGATTCACCTGCCCTTCGGTGGCGTTTATTTTGTCGGCGGCGTGGCCCGGGCGATGGGCCCTTACCTTACCGCACACGGATTTGCCGAAGCATTCGCCAACAAAGGCCGGTTCGCCGATTTCATGCGACAGTTCCCGGTGTGGCTTCTGGAAGATGACTTCGCCGCGCTGACTGGCTGCGCGGCCTATCTCGCTCAGGGCTCAGATCAAGGGGCCGGTAGTTCCACTGCCTGAGACGACGCGGCTTCAGTCCGCTCGGTCCGGTGGTTGAGCCAGAGACGGCGCACAAACGCCACAACAAACATAACCGTCAGGATCAGGATCATCGTTGGCGCGGGCGCGCTGTCGAGCCAGAAGCTCGCATAGACCCCGGCAATCCCCGCAAGCACCGTTAACCCCACAGCCCAGACCAGCATCCGTTCGAACCGCTTGGTGATCAGGAATGCTATCGCCCCCGGCGCGATCAACAGACCGATGGCCAGAACGATCCCGACGGCCTTCAGCACTGCGACCACCGTCAGCGAGATCATCGCCAGCATCCCGTAATGCAGCCAGCTTGTCCGCAGCCCCATCGCGTGCGCTTGCGCCGGGTCAAACGCGTGCAGCAGAAAGTCCCGCCATTTCACGGCCATCACCAGACACACGATCCCGCCAATGATCCCAGCGGTCCAGAGGTCCGATGTCCCCACACCCAGCATGTTGCCCAGAAGGATATGATCCAGATGGATCGAGGTTTCGATCTTGGTGTAGATCACAAGCCCCACACCAAACATGCCCGAAAACACCACACCCATCACGGTGTCCTGCTTCACCCGGCTGTTCGCGCCCAGATAGCCCACCGCCAACGCGCAGAACATGCCCGCGGCAAATGCCCCAATCACCAGCGGAATGCCCATGACATAGGCCAGCACGATCCCCGGCAACACCGCATGGCTGATAGCGTCGCCCATCAGGCTCCAGCCCTTCAGCACCACGAAACAGCTCAGGATCGCACAAGGAATGCCAATCAGAACCGAGATCAGAAACGCATTCTGCATGAAGGGAAACAGGAAGGGTGCAAGCAGCATATCCATTACGCCACCTCCTTCCGCAGCGCCTCAGCCGCCCGGCGGTTCGCCGCCAGTTTTCCATGCTTGGGCGCAAAAAAGAACGCGAGCAGGAACAAGGCCGTCTGCAGTGTGATGATCACCCCGCCCGTCGCGCCATCGAGGAAATAGCTGAGATACGCGCCCACCGCCGCCGTCCCTGCGCCGATCGCCACGGAGATCGCCAGCAGACGCGGAAAGCGGTCGGTCAGCAGATAGGCGGTCGCGCCCGGCGTCACCACCATCGCGATCACCAGAAATGCCCCCACCGTCTGCAACGCGGCCACGGTGCAGGCTGCCAGCAAAACGAAGAACACGAACTTCAGCAAACCGGGCCGCAACCCGATGGACCGTGCATGGTTCTCGTCGAAGAACGCCACCATCAGATCCTTCCAAAGGACCAGCAGCACCCCCATCGACACCACACCAATGATCACCAGTTGCAGCGTGTCGGTCGGGCTGATCGCCAGAATGTTCCCGAGAAGGATTGTCTGCACATCAATCTGCACCGGACTGACCGAAACCATGAAAAGCCCCAGCCCGAAGAACGCCGTGAAAATCAATCCGATGATCGCGTCTTCCTTAAGCCCAGAGCGTTGGTTCAGAAACAGCATCGTGCCCGCAGCGAGCCCGCCGGCCAGAAACGCGCCAAGCGCAAACGGCAGCCCGAGCATATAGGCGCCCGCCACGCCCGGCACGATCGCGTGGCTCAACGCGTCACCAATAAGCGACCAGCCCTTCAGCATTAAATACGCCGACAGAAACGCGCAGACCGCCCCGACAAGCGCACTGACCCAGATGGCGTTGGTCATATAGCCATAGGTGAAGGGCTCCAGCAGGACGCTCATCCGTCCTCTCCGGGTTTCTTGGCCTGCTGATCAGGCGTGGGCGACGTGGTCTGCGTGACCTCGTCATAGGTCACGAGCGGACGCTCATCGTCGGTGAAGATGACGACCTTCCGCGCGTCGTCGTCATCGTGCAAGTCGGAGCCTTCCAGAACGAAGTGGCGCAGCACACCCCCGAAGGCACGTTCCAGATTGTCCTGCGTGAAGGTCGTTTCGGTCGGCCCGTAGCCCAGCACCGTGCCCTTCACGAGGATCGTGCGGTCGCAGAACTCCGGCACAGAGCCGAGGTTGTGGGTGGAAACGAGCATCACGCGCCCCTCCTCCCGCAACTCGCGCAGAAGCGCGATGATCGCTTCCTCGGTCTGGACATCAACGCCGGTGAAGGGCTCGTCCAGCAGAATGACCTGACCTTCCTGCGCCAGCGCACGGGCAAGGAACACGCGCTTGCGCTGGCCGCCCGAAAGCTCGCCTATCTGACGCGTCCGATAGGCGGACATACCGACCCGCTCCAGCGCGTCGGCCACAGCGGCGTGGTCAGCGGCCTTCGGACGGCGTAGCAGGCCCATATGCCCATACCGCCCCATCATCACCACGTCTTCGACCAGCACCGGAAAGGCCCAGTCGACTTCCTCGGCCTGCGGCACGTAGGCGACAAGGTTCTTGCGCAGCGCCTGTTGCACGGTCATGCCCATGACTTCGATCTGGCCACGCGCCACGGGCACAAACCCCATAATCGCCTTGAACAGCGTGGATTTCCCGGCCCCGTTGACCCCCACAAGCGCCGTGATGGACCCGCGCGGGACATCAAAGCTCGCATCGGTCAAAGCCGTCAGACCGTTCTTGTAGGTAACGGTCACGTTCTGGGCGAAAAGCCCTGCGTCTTGGGGAAAGGTGTCCGGGGCCAGATCACGCATCGTCAGTTCACCGTTGGGGTCAGTCCTGTTGCCAGCGTTTCAGAGGTCACGCGCAAAAGGTCGAGATAGGTTGGCACCGGCCCGTCCGCTTCGGTCAGGCTGTCGACATAGAGTACGCCGCCAAATTCCGCCTCGGTCTCCCGCGCCACCTGATAGGCCGGGTCGTTGTTTACCGTGCTTTCGCAGAAGACGGCCGGAATGTTGTTTTCCCGAACACCGTCGATCACCTTGCGCACCTGCTGCGGCGTGCCGGTTTCGTCGGCGTTCATCGGCCAGAGATACAGCTCCTGCATTCCGAAATCGCGTGCGAGATAGCTGAAAGCGCCTTCGCAGCTCACAAGCCATCGCTGCGCGGCAGGCACTTCCTGCACACGGGCGCGCAGCGGGGCAATCGCCGCGGTAATCTCGGATTTGTAGGCCTCCGCATTCGCGCGATAGGTTTCCGCGTTGTCCGGGTCATGTTCAACAAACGCATCGCGGATGTTGTCGACGTAAACAAGCGCATTATCGAGCGACATCCACGCGTGCGGGTTCGGCTTGCCTTCATAGCTGCCGGTCGCAATCGGCAACGGATCAATCCCGTCTGTCAGGATTGCGGCGGGGACGTCCCGCAGGTTCCCGAAGAACTGCTCAAACCACAGTTCCAGGTTCAGCCCGTTCCAGAGGATCAGATCGGCGTCCTGCGCGCGCAACAGATCGCGCGGCGTGGGCTGGTAGCCATGAATTTCCGCGCCCGGCTTGGTAATCGACACCACATCAGCGGCGTCCCCCGCCACGTTCTGCGCCATGTCGGCGATCACCGTGAAGGTGGTCGCAGCAGTAAACTTGTCATCGGCAAGCGCAGTCGTGGTCATCAGACCGGTCAAAGCAGTTGCAGCAAACAGCGTCTTGAGCATCTCAGTTCAGTCTCCAGAACGGGGCCAGTTGCGTCTATCGCTCGATATGAGAACCGTTCGCAAAAAGTAAAGCAGAATTTTGCGAATGGTTCGCAAAAAGGTCTGTTTTCCCGCCCTGCCCGGTTTTGCTACAGAATGCGAAAGTCGGCGATGAAACGTGCTTCAAAATGTACAAACTCAAAGGAACAGGCTTGGACGGGACAATTCTCGAGGTAGCTCTCAACGGCCCATGGTCTCGCGATCTGCAGCCCAATATGCCGATCACTGTCGACGAACTGATCTCTGATGGGATTGCGTGCGCCCGCGAAGGCGCCGCTGTGATCCACCTGCACGTCTATGACCCCGAAACCGGCCGCCAGTACGAGAACTTCGAGGCATACCGCGCTGTTATTGAGGGCATTCGAGCGGTCGAGGATGTGATTGTCTACCCGACCCTTCCGCTTTCAGGCAGCCCGGATGCGCCGGGCGCGATGTCGCCCACGGAACGGTTCGCAACAATGGAAGCACTCGCCCGCGCCGGGCTCATCGAATGGGCGGTGGTCGATCCCGGCTCTGCGCAGCTCACGCGGTATGACCAAATTGCCTCGCAAATAACTGGATTTACCTACTTAAATCCGCAAGAGCACATTCAGCATGGCCTCGACGTCGCTGCGACCTTCGGCGTTCACCCAAGTTACGCTATCTACGAGCCGGGCTTTTTACGTCTGGGGGCAGCACTGGCTGAAGAACGGCCCGGTCTCCCTGATCCGATTTACCGCTTGATGTTCTCGGACGGGTTTACCTTCGGGTTCCCTCCGAGGCCCTACGCTTTGGAAGCCTATGTGCAACTTCTCAACGACTTTGCACCACAAGCCCCTTGGATGATTGCAGGCTTACATGTGGACATTAAAAATCTGATTCCGGCAACGGTAGCGGCTGGTGGCCACGTACGCGTCGGCCTCGAAGATGCACCCTTTGGCAGCACCTCGTCGAACCACGCTTGGGTCAGTGAGGCGCGGAGACAAATAGAAGCTGCGGGCGGGGAATTGGCCCGCGTAGCGGAAATCCGCACTGCTTTGCGCTCCGGCAAGAATGCCTGACGTGAAAATCGACCCCGCTCGCGAAAAAGGACGTTCAGGCAGTTCGTACGTCCAACGAACATCTACCGTGGGACATCATTACCGACATTAAGGCTCTCATCTGAAAGACATAACGAGCGGTTTCACAAACTGCCAGCGAACGCCCAAGTGTATTAATAGAGAAACGGGCGGATTGGGAGGCCCTTATGCGCATCGCAATCGCCGCAAAGCGAGCTTTCCCCGTATCAGAAATCTGGGCACTCCCGACGAGCGATCGCCTGGATACGCCCCTCTTCTCGACGTCTCGGATTGCCCAAACCAACGTTCCCCGCTGTGACACGCGGCCTTGGACCGGCATTCGCCGCGCTCTTGACCGACGCCAACGCTGAAGGCGACAGGCTTTGAATGCACTCTTCCGATAAGCCCGCCCTACGCATCGAAGGCGTCAGTACGGACCGCAACTGTTCCGTGCCGGCATTGGTTCCGTTAGCGGTTGGCGCTTCACATCCAGCGAGAAACAGTCCAGCTGAAATCGCCATGACAGCAACAGATTTTTTCAAGAGGAGCCTCCCATGTGAGGGGATTTTTCAAACAGGTTGCCGTCTTATGGGCGCGCTGGCAACTCGTTTCTGAGTGATCCCAAACCCTCAGGGAGCAAAGGGCCTCGCCTGTTCCGATGGAGCGGGAGGAAGGCTGTTTCTGCCTCGTTGCGATTGCTTGTTGAACTACGATGTTCCGTGCGCGGACTGAAGTGCGGGTTTTGCCCAACGCTGTCAGCTGACGAAAACGACCGGATGTCTGTTCCAAGGAGCACCACAAAGCAGTTCGAAGCCTTCCGCGGGGAGACTTGTACCGAGCGGGGCGGGAAGCTTATAGCCATAGGGGCTTTCGTGAGTAAGGCGGCGGCAGCGGGACTTCATCGTTGCCTTTTGCCGTGGATGATAACCCAGCTCAGCGCCCACCTATCTATGCGACCATGGATGCGATCACTGATAGGTTCTGATGGTGCCCCCACACGGACTCGAACCGCGGACCTACTGATTACAAATGACTGGAACGACATGATCCTCGGTGGTGTTTCAGCGTAAAAACTCAATAAAATTAGGTGCTTACACGTTTCTCGGTTGGGTTTGACCGGCGTTAGAACGTAACGTGAACCTTGCAACAAAACCGCCATTGCAAGGAAACGACATGCCCAAGCAAAAACTAACAGACGGCTGGATCAAGTCGAAGTCGGTCGACAAGACGACTTGGTATAGCGACACGGACGCAAAAGGACTGCAACTCTGCGTCACGGCCAACGGGGTCAAAACTTGGTACGTGAACAAATGGGACCCAACCGCCCAGAAGACGCGGCGCGTGAAACTCGGCCCGTTCGCAGACAAGAAGTATCACACGCGATGGGCGCGGACGCAGGCAGGATCGAAAGCCGCAGACATCGTTGCGGGTGACGTGAAGACGAAAGCAGAGCAGGAATTGTCGGGCGACCTGCCGACTTTCGGGGATGCGTTTGAGATGTTGATCACGCACCGCACGTCGCAGCGCGCATCACGCCGCGAACCCATGACCGAGAAGACAGCGCTCGACTATCGCAACTCTTTCAAAAACCATCTCGCGCAATGGGGACACATTCCCTGCGACCAACTTCCGTTCAAGCAGATGAACGTCTACCTGAACACTTTGCAAAGCACGAAGCCGCACGCCGCGCATCAGGCGTCCGTCTGCGTCGGCGTCACGTTGAAGCACGTCAACGCCCTTTATATGGAAATGCTGCCCATCCCCAAACTGATAGAGTCAACCAAGATGCGGTCGCGCGTCGAGACGGGCAAACTCGATATGTCGGTTTCGCTCGCCGACCGCCTGCCTGAGATCATGTGTATTCAGAACGACGTAATCCGCACGTTCTGGATGCTGACGCTTTACACGGGCTTCCGTGGCGTCGGGTTCAGGTCGTTGACGTGGGACGAGATCGACATGGACGAGGGCGTGATCGACTTCACCAAGCTGAAAAAGCAAAGCAAGGGGCGCAAAATCGCATTGGGCGACGACGCACGACGCCTGATCGCGTCACTCGATCAATCGACCGAGCATGTGTTCCCGTCACGCGTCAAAGAGGTCGGGCACATTGATCATCCGGACAGATTGGCAAAGACGTCGATTGGCGATTTGAGGCATTACTGGATGACAGCCGCACGTGAGGTCGCCCCTTTGCACGTTCACAGGTGGCTTGGTCAGCAGTCGTTGACGGCATCCGACCTGCGCATGCTCGGGCATTACGGCGAACCGACGGTTGAGGAACAGCGACGCGCTGCGAACGCGATTGCCGCGCGCTTGAACACGGAAATGGGGACAGGATCTCAAAGGGTTATTGAATTACACCGAACGAGTGCCTAATCTAACTATCACTTGCCTCCTCACCAGCGCGTAACGACCTGGCTGGTGCAGTAGGCTGCGTGCGCAGACGACGACGGGCAACCGATCGATCAGGGAACAGGTAGCGGCGCGGTCATAGGTTTCATCACAGGAACCAGACATGACCCTTGACCAAATTCACGACTCTATCTCCGCTTTGCGCCAAGATTTGGTGCGTTCCAATCCACCCGAAATCATGACGAGCCGCGAGTGTGCGGCGTTCATGGATGTGTCAGACGAAACGCTCGTCCGCTGGCGTAAGGATGGATTTGGCCCTCCCTATTCCCAGCCGAATTCTCGCATCGTTCGCTACCTGCGATCAGACGTCATTGATTGGCTGCGGGAGCATCAAAATGGTTAAAACACGCAATGCAAACGCCGAACTCGACACATTGCCAAGTAGTGTGAAGGACGACCTCCTTAAGTTCAACCTGACCAAAAAGCGCATCGTCGATCTCGTCAACGAGGTCTTTGAAGACGACCCGCTTGAAGGCGTAAAAGCGTACTCGTCATTCCATCGCGCGTTGGACGGGTTCGAAACCTACAAGGCGATTGTGGACGAATTGACCGGCCTGCGAGATAGTCAGATCGCTCGCCCGTCCGACTTCCTACCCGACGAGGGTCCAAGGGAGGATTTGGTCGCGTGGATGTCGCAGATCGGAAAGGCAACGTTCTGGTATGACGTGCTCGATCTCGACATGACGCAGAGCACACTGAACGCGTGGTTCTCAGGACGAGGCAAACGCGAGCGGCCAGATGTTCGTGAACAGGTCGAAGCGTGGTGGGACAGGCTGCAAGAGGCGGTTGGCATTGCGGAACGTGTTTCGATGGCGGAGACGCGAGACAGGTACGAGGTTGGCAATCACCTCTATGACCGCGACCTCCGGGCGATTGAAACGTGGGACACGTTCTGCAAAGACCTGGATTGTTCAGTTGAGGACATGCGTGAACCGCTGGCCCAAGAACTCGGGTTCATGTGGGCGAACACACCGCAAATGATCGACCTCAACAATCCCTCGTTTGACGTGCAGCCATTCGAACCAGATTACCACTACGCGGACCGTTTACTTGCGCGGCTTGTCGAACGTGACTTCTGTTACGCCGTGTCCAAGGAGGTGCCTAATATACCAGAACCCGAAATGCGCGAGGCACAGTGGCCAGATCGTCGGTCAGAGGAGGGGCCTGTTGACGTGAACCGCGAGCTGTATCGTTTGCACTATCGCGAGGTCACGACGTACTTCTGGAACGCACGCGCAAGGCGGGTGGATCACACTCGCGAGGTTGTCGCTGTGTCTGACGGTCAGGAGTGGCGCGAACCTACTGAACGCGAACGCGAGGGGTGGAATAGCGGGTTTGACGACTACATCCGCGCGCTCGATGCGTTTAAGTCTACGGATAACGAGTACACCCGTGAGGTCGACAGGGCTGAACAGGCGTTGAGGGCCGCGCAGAATGCACTTGAAGATGAAGGGTGGGACGAACGCAAGGTTGACGGTCTTGAGGAAAAGGTCGCTGAGCGTGATGCTGAACTGCGTAGGGCAATCAACGACTACTAACGTTCTTCACGGGCGACATAATCCAGCACAGCGCGTCGCTGACGTTGGTCAAGGCGCATCTGGCGCAGTGATACGTTGATGACCGAGTAAGGCACGTCAGAGGCGCGCATATCGCGAGCGCGGGCGATTGCTTTTGTGGTCATTGGTTCGGGCATCATGTCGAAGGGCATGGTCGGATCTCCGTTATTGCTCAGTCGTTGCAATGCAACGCGTGCGGAATTGTTTAGCACAGCGAGGAGTCAGTATCCGATTGCTTAATCAGGTGGCCATAACTGGCTGATAGGTGGCAGGTTCGTTTGCCGCCATGCACATATTCGCGCGCGCACGCGTGTGCACAAAAAAATTATTATGTTTGGTTCCGGCATTCTGAACACAATAATATTTTTATGCACGCGCGCGTGTACACGTAGTTGCGCAGTGTTCTGGGCCTGTCTCCCCGCAGAATTCCGTCCTCTTCCGCGAGCAATCATGATCAATCACCTGCTCTAAGCGCCTAACGCATTGCAATCATTGACCAATGGTGACGCACGCCCTTGCAATATGCCTTGCAATGCCTCGACACCCCCCTTTCTGACACGCGCGAACGCGCCCCCGGGCAGATTTGGAAGATACTATTTCCCAAAATCTCACGCCCCGCACAAAACGCCCGTCTAAGGCGGTTCAATGCCATCCCCCTGCAAGCATACCAAACAACCGAACAAACCGAGTCAGCGTCGAGCTGTGCCGCGCTCTGACCGCGTCGCCATCGACCCATGACCGCACCGTCCGTGCGGCCAACGTGTTTTCGATCAAAAGACCTCATTCTCTTGTCTCATTGCCCTGCGCGTTCACGTATTGTTCTCGCGCGCGCATTATCTCCGTCCGCAGGTTGACCGCGCCGAGCAGGTAATGGTGGTACTTTCCCTTGCTCGCAGCCTGCGGACAACAACCAAAGGCACGCCTCACATGCTGAAAGACTTCCAGATCAAAGAACACGCCGACGGCTCAATGGTCATCGGCCTCGACATGAACGACCGTCCCTGCACGGAGATGCAGTTCCTAATCGACCCTGAAACACTCACCGAGATGATCCGAGCGGCGGCACGTGCTCCTGAAGTCAGCCCCCGCGTCTCTGTCGGCGACGTCCACGCAACCCAGCGAGCGGACGGTGTGCGCATCGAGCACAATCGCGGATGGTTTGACCTGCCTTGGCGTTCAATCTGCAAAAGGCTTTTCGAATAATGGCGAAAATCTATCACCGCACCTATCAACGGCTGCGTCGGCAGTATGACAAAATTCGCGACGTTCTGGACGGCGAGGATCGACTGCACGAGCAAGCAACCTTGTACCTCCCGAAACCCGAAGGGCAAAGCCAACAGCAATACACGCGCTACCTCTGGGGCGCGTCGTTCTATGCCACAGCAGAGCGGACGCTGCGAGGCATGGTCGGGGCGGTGACCCGGAATGAACCTGTTCTTGAACTGCCGCCCCGACTCGAACCCATGCGCGAGAATGCGACTTTCGAAGGCAACAGCATGACCGTGTTGCTCGACGATTGTCTGCGCGAAGTCTTGTCAATCGGGCGCTATGCGATGCTTCTGGATTATCCCCAAGAGGCACAATCGCCCGCGTCCGCCCCTTTCATTTCGACCTTCGATGCCGAGCACATTCTGGATTACCGCGAACAACTCGTGGACGGGCAGCAACGCCTCACAATGCTCCGCTTGCACGAAGACAACGAGGACCTTGAAGACGAAGGCATCGAACAACACCTCCTGCTGACCTTGGACCCTGCCTACACGGTGCAGCGTTTCCATTTGAAACGTACCTACAACATCAATGGGGACGTCACAGACACGCAGCAGACGCCCG
>JASJAW010000049.1 GCA_030066795.1 Dinoroseobacter sp. | reverse complement strand
CAGCGGAATTAAGAGAGAAATGGCCAGCGCGTGATATAAGTAATCCTGAAGGGCTTTCGAGCTGAAAGAAGCCCTTTCCGTCGATTGCGAAATCAAGTGTACCGTCTGTTTTGCTCAGAGATCCCTGTACATCGCGAATTACCCTAGCGCCTGAATCGGTCATTGAAACCGACGTATTGTTGGAGGTTAACCCAGAAATATACTCACTAAATATTAGTGACTCCTGTCGATATCCGGTCGTTGACAGGTTCGCTATATTATTCGCGATTAAAGACAGCTCTGTCTTCAGCGTTGTCGCCCGCGACAGAGATGTATAAATAGCTTGATCCATAGTCTAGATTCCACTCGCCTTAGGAATTAGTATATTTTGGAAAAAGGAGACGAGGAGTTGGGTCATTGGATTAATTGTTACCCACAGGACGCAAACCATAGCGAGTAGTTTTGGCACAAACGTTAATGTCATCTCCTGAATTGATGTGAGAGCTTGCAAGAGACCAATTAGGAGGCCAACAATCAATGCTGAAGAAAGTGTTGGTGCCGAAATAAGGACTGCAGTCCATAGGCTTTCCCGGAGGATATCGTAGAGCTCACTCTCAGTCATTATACTGGCATCCTTAGTATTTCCTGATACGCTTCAACGACTTTGTTTCGCAAAGCCACTGTGGTTTCGATCGCGAGTTCCGTTTCTGCAATTGCCTGGACCAAGATTTCCGGATCTGCACCTGAGATTAGACTCGTCGCTATTTTCTCTTCATTTTTGTACAGAAGCTTCGTAAAGTCCCTTGCAGCATCCTGGAGCGTATTCCCTTGCTCAGAATTTCGCGAAAGGTTTGAAATGTCTCTGGCTGCCGAATAAGCGTTCGAGACACTTGTCGAAGTTGGAATGGTCATTTCTGAACTCTTATCGACGTAGTAAGTCTAGAAGTGACTTTGACATTTGCCGAGCCATGTCAAAACTACGTAAGTTTGCTTCATAGGAACGTTGTGCTTCACGGGAATCTGCCATTTCCATAAGGAGATTTACGTTCGACCCCTCATAAAACCCATCAACGCCTGAAAGAGGATGTGCAGGGTTAAAGATTTTCTTTAGGGAGCTATTGTCGAGGGATATGTAATCGACGGTGATCGTTGCATGGTTCTTGTGATCTAATACTTCTCCAAAAGCAATCTGTTTGCGCCGATATCCGGGAGTATCGGCGTTCGCAATGTTCTGAGAAATAACACTTATTCGCTCTGCCTGCGCGCTTAAACCTGCAGCAGAACTAGAGAGGGAACTCATAAGGTTTGACATTTTAAACCCTTCCAACACTTGTCCGAAGAATACTTAATGCGGATTTGTAGGTCGTCAGGGCGCGATCGAAATCCTGTCGATTTACCGCCATACGAAGCATTTCTGTTTCAATCGAAACAGAGTTTCCGTTTGGAGAAGTTGTCTGAAATGAATCCGGATAGGACTTGAGAGTAGCCCTCACATCGCTGGATACCATGTGACGAGCTCGTGTTGTTCTCAAATCCTCTGAGAAACGTGGTTCAATAGACTTCGAGAAATCTGAGACATCCCTCGCTTTGTAACCAGGAGTGTCGGAGTTTGCGATATTCTCAGCAATCACATTATGCCGATAAGCGGTATGAGAGGAGAGACTACCAGCAAGTCTCAATAGCGATAGGTTGTTAATCATCGGGGCTTCTCCCTCGATCGTTTCAACCTAGGCTTAACCTCGATTCGTTTAAGAATCCGTAAGTCGTCTCACGAAAGCAGACCATGCAAAATTCGCCGGATTTCACCGCCCTTTGCCACAGAGTAGCTGGCTTTAATAGCCTTAGAGTGTCCGGTCGGATCAAGACAGTGGGCGAAGCACTTGTCGAGGTAGAAGGGTTGTCTCGAGTCCTGCGGCTAGGAGATCGGGTTATGCTTAAGGATGCCTCCGGTCGCACAGTCGGCTCGGAGGCCGTGCTTCTGGAACGCGGGCGTGTGTGCGTTCTGCCAGAAGGCCGGACAGAAGGATTTGCACTGGGTGATCCTGCCGTCTATTTGGGACCGTCCTCAATAGCGCCTCATCCAGGCTGGATCGGTCATGTACTCAATGCCTTTGGGGACTCATTCAATGGTGGCCAGCTTCCAGTGGGCGCGCGTAGCTACAGTCTCCAAGGTGCACCGCCGGAGGCCACGTCCCGCAAGGCGCTTGGGCCTCGACTGGAAACCGGTTTGTCGATTTTCAACACGTTCCTGCCGATTGTTCGAGGGCAACGTCTTGGCATTTTTGCCGGTTCGGGTGTGGGCAAGACTACTCTTCTGGGCAAACTTCTGCGTTCGGTGTCGGCGGACATTGTCGTTCTTGTGCTGGTGGGCGAGCGTGGGCGCGAGGTTCAGGAGTTCGTCAATGCGGTGCTTGGGAAGGATGCAATGAAAAGATGCATCGTTGTGGCCGCAACATCTGACCAGCCTGCCACCATAAAAAGGCGCGCAGCGTACACGGGAATGGCGATCGCAGAATGCTTTCGCGATGATGGGGCACACGTGTTGATGGCAGTGGATTCGATCACGCGCTTTGCAGAAGCGCATCGCGACGTTGCTGCTGCGATAGGGGAGTTTCCAACTGTGCGCGGTTATCCTGCGTCAACAACCAGGTTAGTCATGGAACTTGCGGAGCGTGCGGGACCAGGACCGGAGGGCGCTGGGGACATAACCGCGCTGTTTAGTGTCCTCGTGGCGGGATCGGATTTCGACGAACCAATTTCCGACCTTATGCGTGGCGTTCTTGACGGACATGTCATTCTTGACCGTGAAATAGCCGCTCGCGGGCGGTTTCCTGCCGTCGATGTACTGCTCTCGGCCTCGCGCAGTTTGCCGGACGCAGCAACCTCGGAGGAAAATGAGCTTCTAGCCAAGGCGCGAAACCTCATCGCCATGTATGAACAATCCCGTATCATGATCGACGCTGGTTTGTACAAGTCTGGAGCAAACCCAAGCCTTGACCGAGCTGTGCTCACACATGAGGAAATGGAGCTCTTTCTAGCGCGGGTGGAAACGCACAGCATTGAGGAGAGTTTTCGTAGGCTCTCTAAAATAACCGCCTAGCTCCGCCCGAACCGGATAGTGCACTGAACCTAGGATGTAAGAAGGGCCAACGCGGTCTGTGCTGCAATGCTTTTGGACGATGTTTCGGGAACGCTTGCGCGTACGAGGAATAGCTGAATCAGCCTGTCACGCTGTTCTTGCTCTTCAAACTGAGCAAGCGAGCTTGTTCCAAAACGGCGTGATACGGCATTTGCGAGCGTCTCGGCTTGCTGGTCGATGTCGATAGAAGCGAAGGTTCCTGGCAAACCAAAGGCTGTCTCAAAGGCGAGTCGCAAGGGGGGATCGCCGAGTACCCTGAAATACATCGTTTCATCATTGGCAGTAGAGGCGATTAAGTCGCTGAGACCGCGTTCCAGATATAGTGCGACACGCAAATCTTCACTGGATACACCCACAGATGACTCGTAGCGACGTGTATTGTAACTCGAGATGATTGCGTCAAGTTCATCCGATTGCAAAGGATCGCTGCCATTGAGCTTCGAAATAGGAAACGCTTCAGCGAAAGCCAGATAGGTCTTATCCGCCAAGCGATTTGCAAGCGCTTCGGGTTCGCTGGTTCCATCCGTGATAATCCGTTCTATAAAAGCTCGATTGAGAGCGTCTCCCTCCAAGCCGAAGGCTCCTAGCGCGATGCGCATCAAGCGAGGGTCGTTTACGAACTCGCCCACAGACTGGATCGTCGGCATCTTGTCACGGAAATAGGCAATGTCTCGTTTTTGCGGCGCGGCCTCTGCGATAGCATCCTTCTGGCGGGCTTCCGTTGATTTCAGGAATTGCCAACCGGCGAGACCAACCATTGGGACCGAAACGGAATATGTCATCTTCTGGCAGCGAGCAGCCGTTCTTCGCGTGGAAGAAGCGTTCTGAGGGATTTGAGTGCTTGGTAGAAATTTCGCTCGAGCATCTGCTTTGTGGCAGTCTCAAGAGCTGAGCGGCTGTCATCATCCCGCAAAACTTGACTGAGTTGTTCAATACCTCGCAGGATCTGCATCTTCATATCGTCTTCTTTTACATCTCCGGAGAGGACCAGCTGAAGCGCATAGCAAACCCTCCGCACAGGGGTCGTGACCTCATTCGGGTGAATTGCATCTTTTAGCCGCAAGATAAACGCGTTCGGAGATTTGATACTCAGCCTGACGCGCCGCTCTCCATTTTCGATAACTGCGCCATTAATGAGTACGCGTTCCTTAGGAGCCAACTTTAAAACGAGGCCACTCATAGCCCGGCACACTGGTTTTGAAGGCCAGCCACTATCATCTGGTTTATCTCGATGAGGGCGTCTTCAGTCTCTCGTTTGTTGAGGACCAGTCTGGAGTGATGATCTACAAACTCGGACAAGTAAAAGATTTGCGCTTTGAGAGGAGCAGGGAGTTTGTTGCCGGGTTCGGCAACATCCGCCCCCAATACTCTCCAGAGTTTTCGGTTTCTTGCAATCGCTTCCACGAACGCAACATAGTCTTCAGCCTTGTTCTTTGCGCAAAACAATAACGTTGAAGTAATCTGCTCAATGATCGCACATTCCTGGTCTTGCGGGGTACCGCCAGATCGCGCATTCATAGCATATGCGGTTTTTACCGCAGCATTTGAGTACATGAAAGAAACGCCTCGTTAGCTTTTTGTGTCGCAGTTCAAGAGACTGGCGCCGTCCAAAAGGCCGGCGCCTTAGACCTTATCGGAATAGCGTCAGGATGTTTTGTGGCGCCTGATTTGCGATTGTCAGGGACTGTGTGCCGAGCTGCTGTTGCACCTGGAGCGCCTGCAAGCGCGCTGAAGCAGCTTCCATATCAGCGTCGACTAAAGCGCCGATCCCTGACTTCAGCGCATCTGTCAATTTGCCAATGAACTCTGCCTGTGTCTCGACCCGACTCTGAATTGAACCGAACTCGGCTGCCGCATCTATCGAGGTCTGGATAAGGCTTTCAATATTCGCGAGCGCGTTCTTTGCACCATCCGTGGTTGTTACATCAATACCTTCAAGACCGACAAGTCCGCCGGAGGCAACGCCGTCGGCACCGTCATCTACCGTAAGTGTCACAGCGCTGGCGTTGTCATTGTCGATCTGTAGGCTGGGTGGCGACGTAGCTGGGTCTTCTGACAGGGTTACCTTTACGGAAATTCCCTCGACACCACCAGCGTCAATAACCCGTTTTAGCCCTGTGGCAACGTCATTGAGTGTATCACCTTCTTTAGCAATGTAGTTGAATGTCTTCCCGTCTAATGAGACCTGAAATCCGTCGCCGTCGCTTACAACACCACCAGTGTTGCCAGCGCCACCGAGCGAGATGGTCTCAGCTCTCGAGACAAGCGTCGCAGCATTGCCTGCGCCTGCTGCAGACTGTGAGCCCGCTGCATCCGGGTCAACATCGACAGTGGTGGATGGTGAACTGCCCTGAATCGTTATTGCTTCAAACTTGTTGGTCGAGGATACGGTAATGACACCAGTGCCTGATACCGAAGTTGTCACACCCTCTACACCCAGATTTGCCAGCCCGGCAGCAACTATGTCATCAAGCGTGCCGACCGCTAGGGCGGACCCGGAATTATTTGTATAAGTGAACTGCTGGTCAGCGAAGTCGATTGTCAGTGTCTCTCCATCTGCGAGCGAAGTTGCTAGTGTGATCGTCGCGTTGTTCGCAGCATTGGAAAGTGTGGCCCCGCTCCCGACCGTATAAGCTCCAGCATCATCAACGCTCCCTATTCGGTTTAGAGCAGATGAGGTTTCCAAGGTGCCGCTGTCAGATGTCAGGTTCTGGCCAGTGAAGCTGATATAGCTAGCAGAGACATCTCCAGACGAATCCCGATCGAGAGACGAAAGGATTGAACTCTCGTCATAGCTATTCACCAAGTTCTTTCCGTTAAATTGTGCGGCACTCAGGACAGAGTTAATCTGGTCTCTCAACGCATCGATATCAGTCTGGATCTTAGTTCGATCAACATTTTCCTCTTGGGCTGCAACAATCTTACCTTTGATATCTGTTAGCAGATCTGTGACCGTCTCAGATGCGTTACGAGCCACTGCAACGGTCGACTCGCCAAGCGAAAGACTTTCTGAAATGCCTTTGAAGCCGTTTACATCAGCTTCCATAACCTTTGAGATCGCCCAAACAGCTGCATTATCTTTTGCTGATGCGACTGATTTCCCCGTCGAGATCTCGTCCTGAGTTTTGGCTAGATCGCGATTGATTGATTGAAGTGTCTGAAGCGCAACCATGGCGCTATTATTTGTCAGAATGCTGGACATACTCTTCGTCCTTTCAGTTACGCGTTTTGCGTCGGGTTTCTATTGATCCTATCAAGATCTGTTGAAACGCCTTTCTGACGTCTTCCACGAGTGGAGTCGTGGCAAGTTTGGATAGTAGAAATATCGTGCGGTTATTATAACAAGTGATTAAGCTGTTCGGGGCAGTCACTTTCAATTATATCTTAAATTTTCCAAAGTATGATCTATTTGTAGTTTTGATTAACATTGTAAAAACTAAATCCTTTAGAGGGGGAACTCAGTTCATTTAAGCATTCTTGTACCCTGCGTATTCCCAAAAGTGACGCTTCTATAAGTTGAGCATTGCGGCTAGCGAGAGAACTAATTTCTTTAGCGGTCTCAATTTCGAAATTAATGCTCTCAATGCTTTCTATATTTCTTTTCATTTCAATGAAAAGTTGATTTAGTTTTTTTGTGTCAGCTGCAAAAATGGCCTTTCTCTGTTCTAAAAGGGCTATTTTTATGCTTTCTATACCTTTATTTCTCATCTTAAGTCTCATGCTCTGAAATTGAATTGAATATCATCTCGGCAAGGCCTAAATCGGAGGATCGAGCTAGTGCTTTGGCGTATTCATCTCGCAGGAATGAGCTATATTGTTCCTCGCCAACTCCCCCTCCCATTAGTGAAGTAGGTCGGCCTATTCCGGCAGATTTTAGCATCTCAGAAAGAAAGGCGGCTTCAAGCCTTTCTGAAGCCTCGCGCAATTGCATAGTTTTGGGGTTGGGGGGCGATTTGGGCGTGAGGCTGATTGGATCCATGATTTCGTCCTCTTTTTCTTTGTTTGAAGTAGTTTCGTAAATAATTTGTAAGGAAGAGTGGTCTATGGCCGTAGCATGTTGGATCAAACTGATAAAAGCGCTTCGCTTTTGGCTGGCATAGAAATTCCGGCGCTTACTGTGCTCTCGAAAAATAGTGTCGAAAACCCTCAAAAAAGCAGTATGGATAGTTCCGACACTCCTTCTGTTGATGAATTCGCGGCTTTGCTCTCTGTAAGGGGTAAGCTCGTTGGAGCCCCTCCGTTGGTTGGCGGAGAAAGCCAACTGCAAACAATTTCTCGGTCAGAGAAGGCTTTGGACGAGCTCCGCGATGCTGAAAAGAAGTCCGACCAACCGGGAGGGACTAGTGAGGTCGCAACACAGGCTGATCTTGCTACCGGACAGAAGCGGACCGCAGAAAACCGGACAGCTCTGACTGTCGCAACGCACTCCCCGACATTTCGATCACAGCCTCTGAGTGATCTGGAGAACGCATTCGATGTTCACACTGGCCATCAGGCTGATCCAGAACATGGACAGCGCCGTGATGTCGACCAGCGGCCCGGACTAGACGAACTTTCGGAGGTTTTGCCAGATCCCTCCAACTCTCAGTCAGCGCTTAAGTCCCGTCCGGTGAAGTCAGACATAGTGCTCCACCTAGAAAACAGTGAAGCAGTAGTTAATTCTCAGCCGGACTTGGTACAATCGAGCGGTTTGACAGAGCTTTCACGTAGCGCTGCTCAACAAGAAGCGATGGCGGTCCCAGAGCCTCAAATCCCTGAGGATGCCTCCCTCGCGACCAGCCGCAGTGGCAAGACGGCAACGCCGGCACTGGCGGCGGATCACGTTCGCTCGACGCTGCCAGCAGAAACGCCTTCCAAATCCGCTTACGATCTGTTCGGCGAGAAACAAGAAGCCATGTTGGCGATCTTCTCTGGCAATAAGTCCGGCGAGTCGAGGGCCGCGTCACAGGCGGGTGAAGGACAGACAGAAATCATTATGCAATCGCGGGCTGAGAAACCGCCGCACGGGCCCATTCCTGAGCAAACGCAGCCAATGGCTAAGGCGTCGGGTTCATTATCAACAAGTGCGGGAAACGCGATTGAGCTTCGGCTCGAGCGACGGGTCGCAACTCATAGCCAAGTGACTGCAGTGAAACCCGATAATGTGTTTCTTATGAGTGCAGCACCGGTACGAGACCAGTCACTTTTTGCTGACGCTCCGCAGCGAGTGAGCGGAGTTGTTGACGTGCCTCAGCCCGTCATTGAGCCCGGCGGCCCACCAGCGAACAAAGGCGCGTTGCAGTCCGGTTCATCAACACTGCCTTTCAGAGGCGCGCCAGATCACGCTGCCGCCGCACTTTTTGACCCAGAGGTTCCGACAAGCACTTCTCATCCAGAGATGGAGTCTCTGTCGCGCGAAAGAGGCGATCACGCGATTCGAGCGCACTCTTCATTGTCCGCGCGGGTGGATGCGGAAACTTCCCGCGGTGTCATCGCACAGGTTCGCGACATTATTCTATCGTCCAAAGAACGGCTGACTGAAGTACGGCTGAGCCCAGAGGAACTCGGGCGCGTCCGATTTACGTTCTCGGCGGGGGAAAGCCCTCAACTGGTGTCTGTTCAGGTTGAACGAGCCGACACCCTAGATTTGATCCGTAGAAACCTGGATCTTCTGCGCACCGAACTTGAAGATGCGGGCTGTGGAATGGCGGAGACCGATTTTCTCGGCACTTTTGATAGCCAATCTGAGCACGAGTTTCATGCGGAGGAGTTTTTCATCTGCTCTGAGCAAGGCTTGCAAGACGCCGAACCGACCGCGGAAAACCGTTCCAGAAGCGTTTTCCGAGCGTCTATGCAGGGTCGGTTGGACCTCAGGTTGTAGGAGCGAATGATTTGGAATCGATATCCCCAATCCCATCCGTTGGAGCGCCGGTGCAGCCAACAGAGCCAGCCACGCCTGTGCGCGTCTCGTCTGACTACGAAACCTTTCTGCTGATGCTTACGACCCAGCTTGAAAACCAGGACCCCACAGATCCAGCCGACGCCGATGACTTGGCCGTGCAACTTGCTACATTCTCCGGTGTTGAACAGCAAACGCTTACCAACGATTTGCTTTCTGACATGCTGCAGCAATCAAGTGTTTCTAATCTTGCCCAGCTTGGAAGCTGGGTAGGCATGGACGTACTGGCACCGGGACCGATTGGTTTTGTCGGCAACCCGATAGAGCTGGAGATTGCTGTGCCGCCCTTGGCTGATAAGGCCGAACTGGTTGTCTACAATAGCTCTGGTGCCGCGGTCGAACGCGCGCCAATCGACGACACTGCAAAGTCTTTCGTGTGGAGCGGTAAGTCTGAACGCGGTGTTGATTTTCCCTTAGGTCTTTATCGATTTGAAGTCGAAGCTTCGCGCGCAGGCCAGCCTCTTACATCAGAACAAGTCACTGCATATCGCAATATCGCCGAGGTGCGGATGGAGAGTGGTGAAACGCAGTTAATCGCGCAAGGCGGAGAAAAAATTCTATCGGAAGAGGTCCGCGCGCTGAGGAGAGACTAAATCTGTCGGGGATGGAGGTTTCCACCGCGAGATTCCTAAGTAAGCTGGCCGGCAATGCTGATTGAACGAAACGAAAAAGACCTCCTCAGTCAGGTCGTGCAATTCTTACAGTTGATCGGTGGGGGGACAGACGCGTCACAAATAACCCGATTAACTGGTGGGCGCACTAGCTCGGTTTTTCTGGCCAAGCCGCCTGGTCGCCTTGTCTCCCTGGTTGTCAAAATCTCGCAGATCGGAGAGTACACCCCGCTTTTCGACAACCGTCCGCTGGACGAATGGCGCATTTTAACTGAATTATCTCCTAGTGGACTGGCGCCTATGCCTGTAGGGCGACTGTCACTTGCGAACGGTCAGCACCTCTTAGGCTACCAGTTTTTTCAGGGCAGCATGGGCGCGCGCACACCGAACGCGCTGGCAACCCTACTAAAAAAGATCCATACGCACGATGTCCGCTTTGCACTGCCTTCGCGGCCGACTGCACCAGAGAATCTGATGGCGCAAGCAGACAGCCTCGGCGCTTCGGGTCTACCATCGCAAATAGCCAAACTGCGTCCTTCGGTATCACAGGCGCCACCGCTCACCGAGTTGACCTTGGTGCATCGCGATCCAATCGCCAGCAACATCGTCTCAGATGCATGTGACGTGCCCCTGCTCATCGATTGGCAATGCCCTGCGCGTGGGGACCCTTTGGAGGACATTGCGCATGCGACTTCTCCGGCGATGGCGCATGTTTATGGATCTCCGCGTCCGTTTTCGTCGTATGAGGTTTTAATTCACTACGGTAGCAACAAGTTGATGGAGCGTGCTTTGCATCTTCTCCCGATTTATCGGTGGCGCATGGTTTGTTACTGCGCGTGGCAAGTCACCCGCGGCAATCAGATCTACCAGAAAGGTATGGAGATGGAGGCGGAAGCCCTAGAACGCCTGAATAGCCATTGAAACGGCGGCAACTGACGCAGCGCCTAGTGCAAACCAACCCCATTTGGACCGCGTGCCTTGTGGCGGTTCGGGTGTTTCCAGTGCAGCCTGCCGGATCAGGGCCGCTTCTGCGAGTAGAGGCAGTTTCGGTCCAAACTTTGAAAGAACCCGGACCGTTGCGCTTAGATCACGTAGGAGCGCCTTTGGGCCTACATTCTCCGCAATGTATCGGCTGACAATTGGCTGAGCCACTTCCCAAATATTGATATGAGGGTTCAAGGACCGAGCAACGCCTTCCACAACCACCATCGTTCGCTGCAACAGAATCAGTTCAGTTCGCGTTTCCATCCCAAACCGCTCCGTAACTTCAAACAAATAGGCTAGCAATCGGCCCATAGATATACGGGACGCATCCATTCCAAAAATCGGCTCACCAACCGACCGAAGTGCTTGTGCGAACGCATCGACATCCTGATCGGCAGGAACGTAGCCGGCTTCGAAGTGTACTTCCGCAACGCGTTTGTAATCCTTGCGGATAAAGCCCATGAGGATCTCGGCATAGACCCGGCGTGTATACTGATCGATCCGCCCCATGATGCCGAAATCCAAGGCAATGATGTCGCCTGAGGGGCCCACTTTCAGGTTACCTTGGTGCATGTCCGCGTGGAAATACCCATCCCGTAACGCATGGCTCAGGAACAACTCCAGCACACGGTGGCCAAGCGCATCTGTGTCGAAGCCCGCTTGCTTTAGGGCGTCGACTTCGTTGAGCGGGATGCCTTCGACCCAGCCGAGGGTCATTACCCTGCGTCCCGAGAGGTCCCAGTGCACTGGTGGCACCAGAAAGCCAGCATCGTCGACTGTATTGGCAGCAAACTCGCCGGCTGCCGATGCTTCCATGCGCAAGTCCAACTCGCCGTTCACAACGCCCTCGAAATGCGCGATAACATCCATCGGTCTCAACCGCCGGGCCGAGGGCGCAAATAGTTCAACGACCCGAGCGATCAGGTAAAACGCATCGATATCTTTGCGAAAGGCCCGCTCGATGCCAGGGCGCAGGATCTTCACGGCGACACGTTCGTTAGTTGAGGCAAGACGGGCGCTGTGAACTTGAGCGATGGATGCCGCTGCAACCGGTGCGCTGAAATCAGAAAAGATCTCTTCCAGCGGGCGCTCGAACTCTTTCTGTACAGCGCGCTTTGCTTCGGTCACCGAAAATGGAGGAAGCTTGTCCTGCAGGACCTGAAGTTGGGTTGCGAGTTCCGGTCCGACGACGTCGGGGCGTGTCGAGAGAATTTGGCCAAATTTTATGTATGCCGGGCCGAGCGCGTTCAAAGCACGGGTCACCGGTGGGAATGATGGATCTCCTTTCATGCCCAACCACTGGAATGGCCAGCCAAGAACCCGCGCGGCAATCCTGAGAGATTTTGGGGCATCCATTGCTTCAAGGGCAACGGCCATTGCTCCTGTCCGCTCGAATGTTGCGCCTGTTCTGATCAGGCGCAAGAAATTGTGCGGGCCACGCATGTCTAGAGTTTCCAGCCCGAATGCAGTGCCGCGACACCGAAGGTCAGATTACGGTATTTCACTTGTTCGAAGCCCGCGGCCCGGATCATTGCGGCAAATCTCTCCTGGTCCGGAAAACGGCGAATCGACTCTACGAGGTATTGATAGCTCTCGCGGTCATTAGCCACCACCTGGCCCAAGGGCGGAATGACGTTGAATGAATAGCGGTCGTAGGCCCATTGGAGACCGGGATTCGGCAACTGGCTGAACTCCAGAACCATCAAACGCCCACCTGGGCGCAAAACGCGGAAGGCCTCGCTAAGGGCGTCCTCTATGCGGGTCACGTTCCTTATGCCGAAGCTTATCGTATAGGTGTCGAAGCTGTTGCTTTCGAAGGGGAGGGCCATCGCGTCCCCGACCAGCCAGTCTAATCTATCGCCAAGCGCCTCGGCATCCGCGCGGCGTCTGCCTTCGATCAGCATAGATTCCGTCAGATCAAGGACAACCGCAGACGCGCCCGGTGCTCGTTTCAGGAAACGGAAAGAGATATCCCCAGTCCCTCCTGCAACATCCAGAAGACGTTGGCCGTCCCTCGGGGCGAGCCAATCCATCATAGCGTCTTTCCATACACGGTGCAGGCCCCCGGACATGAGATCGTTCATCACGTCGTATTTCGATGCGACGTTGGTAAAGACCCCTTGCACTAAGCCTGCCTTTTCCGCTTCCGGTACCGTTTGATACCCGAAGTGGGTTGTCTTATCGTCCGCTTCGCTCATCTGGGGCCTTGTCGATGGTCAGTCATGCCCTTCCTTATAGGTCGCAGATCAGCGGTTACAACGCGACGCAGAGGTCAAAGCCGAAATGCCTGAACTTCCAGAGGTTGAAACTGTGCGCCGCGGGCTTGAACCGGTGATGTCTGGCGTGCGGATTACGCGGGCTGATATCCGGCGGCCTGATCTGCGCTGGCCGTTCCCGGCCCGGATGTCGGAACGGCTTAAGGGAGCGCGTGTGGACCAGTTGCGCAGGCGATCAAAATACATCCTCGTCGATCTCGATACCGGGGAAACCCTGTTGATCCACCTCGGTATGTCCGGGCGGATGATCATCGAGGGCGCGCCGGTCGGGACGTTCCATCACGAGCAAAGTGCTCCGGGCAAACATGATCACGTCATTCTTCAGATGGAGAATGGTACCCGCATCGTGTTTAACGATGCTCGACGTTTTGGGGCTATGGACTTGTTGGACACAGCAAATGCAGAAGCGCATCCATTGATTGCTGTTTTGGGGCCAGAGCCATTCTCCAACGCGTTCAACGAAGACTACTTAGTTGCGCGCCTGAAGGGCAAAATGACCCCGATGAAGTCCGCTCTGCTGGACCAGAAACTGGTGGCTGGGTTGGGTAACATCTACGTCTGCGAAGCGTTGTATCGCGCGGGCATTCATCCGGCCCGCAAGGCGGGGCGCATTTCGTCAACTCGGGTCGCCGGCCTTGTCCCGATAATCCGAGATGTTCTGTCGGAGGCTATTGAAGCAGGTGGATCGTCCTTGCGGGATTACCGTCAAGCCGATGGCGATCTGGGCTATTTCCAGCACCGATTCCGGGTTTACGGACGAGAGGGAGAGCCGTGTCGCACCCCTGATTGTCCAGATGTTGTGCGTCGGATCGTTCAGTCGGGAAGATCGTCTTTCTACTGCCCGACCTGTCAAAGATAGCTTGCGCCCCGCGCTCTAGTTGGTAACCCTGCCGGGGATTGGGGATATCAGGAGCCACTGGATGGCCTATAACACGTTGATCGTCGAGATCGAGGATCATGTGGCGGTAATCAAGTTGAACCGTCCGGACGCCATGAACGCACTAAACGGCGAACTGCTAGGCGAATTGGCAAAAGCGCTGAGCGCAGCCGAAGAGAATGAAAAGGTTCGCTGCATCGTCCTGACAGGGTCAGAGAAAGCCTTCGCAGCGGGCGCCGACATCAAGGAGATGAGCGAGAAGACCTTTGTGGAGGTCTTTGGTTCTGACTTGTTTGGACCTGAAGTTGAACGGCTCCTCGGATGCCGCAAACCGATCATCGCTGCGGTGTCCGGTTACGCGCTGGGCGGTGGCTGCGAATTGGCGATGATGTGCGATTTCATCATTGCCGCGGATTCAGCGAAATTTGGACAGCCAGAGATCAATCTCGGAGTTGTCGCTGGTATCGGCGGTACTCAGCGGCTTACACGATTTGTCGGCAAGTCGAAGGCGATGGATATGCACCTGACCGGCAGGTTCATGGACGCCGAAGAAGCGGAGCGGTCTGGTCTAGTCAGCCGCGTTGTTCCGGCCAAGAAATTGATGGAAGAGGCGACAACCGCCGCACACAAGATCGCAGAGAAGTCTCAGCTCACCGCGATGGCTGTCAAGGAAGCGGTCAATCGGTCCTACGAAACCACATTGCGTGAAGGTCTTCTATACGAACGCCGCTTGTTCCACGCGATGTTCGCGACAGAAGACCAGACCGAAGGGATGTCGGCGTTCCTTGAGAAACGCGAACCGCAGTTCCGAGACAAATGAATCGGAGGCTTGCTTAGGCAGAAAGGGGTTTCCTTCTTGGGCCTTTTCCTCTAGTACGCCCGCCAGACATGCGTGTGAGGCCCGCAGAGGCCAGAATCCCCGGTAGTGAACCCGGAGATCCCTTTGGGGCCTTGTGCGTTTTCGAAATGAGAAAATGAAACCCGGGAAAGGGATCAAGCACATGGCAAATTCGCCCCAGGCAAAGAAACGCGCACGCCAGAACGAGCGCCGTTACGAAGTGAACAAAGCGCGTCGGTCCCGTATTCGCACTTATCTGCGCAGAGTCGAGGAAGCCATTGCATCCGGTGATCAGGCTGCTGCAGCAGAGGCTTTGAAAGCCGCTCAGCCTGAGCTGATGCGCGGTGTTACTAAGGGAATTCTTCACAAAAACACGGCTGCACGGAAGATGTCGCGTCTTTCCAAGCGGGTAAAAGGGTTGAGCGTCTGAGGCACCGCTTTGCGACTTTTCAAGCGCCCCGTTTTCGGGGCGTTTTTTTGTCTTTTTGTGAACGATTTTAGGCTGTTAATTATGCAACCTTTGGTTGTGTAAAGATTCGATGAAGCTTTTGCCGGGAGTCAACAGAGAAGATGTGTTGCGACTCTCTCCGCTCACTTGCTACCCATGGCATGCGATTCATTTTGTGCGGGGGAGTTGATGAGCACGGGAAATATCCCGAGTATTTCTGAGGTAGGGCCAAAGGATGCTTGGGAGCTTCTCGAGAACGACCACTCAGCGGTGCTCATCGATGTTCGGTCAAAGGCAGAGTGGGCATTTGTCGGCCTGCCAGATCTCGACCGCCTTGGGAAAGACACCATTCAGATCGAATGGAAAGTGTTCCCGGGGATGGAAGAGAACCCGGGTTTCCTTAACGAGTTGTCGCAGCAATTGGGCGAGTCTGCTCCGCCCACTCTGCTGTTTTTGTGTAGATCCGGGGGACGGTCTCTAAGCGCCGCGAAGGCGGTGGCGCAATCCTTTGCCCAAACAGGGCAAGCGGTGACGTGCGTGAACGTCGCCGAAGGGTTCGAGGGCGATTTGGACGCAAAAAAACATAGGGGCACGCTTTCCGGTTGGAAGGCGCGGGGCTTGCCGTGGAGGCAGTCCTAAATAACTGAAAAGGGCCAAAAATGAACGAAGACAC
Source organism: Dinoroseobacter sp. (assembly GCA_030066795.1). Lineage (GTDB taxonomy): Bacteria > Pseudomonadota > Alphaproteobacteria > Rhodobacterales > Rhodobacteraceae > Dinoroseobacter. The sequence goes on along the minus strand of JASJAW010000049.1, from coordinate 4,158 downwards.
TTGGGGGAGTGTTCAAAATGATCTGCTTAAAACTGTCGGGCAAAACAACTACGTAACATGGATAGAACCTCTTCGATTTGCGACATGCGAAGCAGGCGTTGCACGCTTCGAAGTGCCGTCGAACTTTGTTGGTAATTGGGTCGAGCGTAACTACAGCGAGGATATATTGCGCCACCTGATCTCGGCTGGCGCGAACGTGAAACGCATCGAGTTCGACGTCAGCCGCTTTTTGTCCTCTGCGTCATCTAGGGATGCAGCACAACCTGCCGTTAATACTGTGATCAAACGGGCAGAAAACGAAGCTACACACGCTATCCCTGCATCGTCCGTACACAGCTCACCGCTAGATCCGCGACTTACTTTCGATAACTTCGTGGTTGGAAAGCCGAACGAGCTAGCACACGCCTCCGCGCGGCGAGTGGCTGAAGGTGGCCCTGTCACCTTTAACCCTCTGTTCTTGTACGGCGGCGTTGGGCTAGGCAAAACCCATCTGATGCACGCGATAGCTTGGGAGGCAAAAAAGCGCAACCCAGGGTTGAAAACTCTTTATCTATCTGCCGAGCAGTTCATGTACCGCTTCGTTCGCGCGCTGCGCGAAAAGAACACTATGGGATTCAAGGAGATGTTCCGGTCTGTCGACCTCCTGATGGTCGACGACGTCCAGTTTATTGCGGGCAAGGACAGCACGCAGGACGAGTTTTTCCATACGTTCAACGCACTGGTCGATCAGCAGAAGCAGATCATCATTTCTGCGGACCGCGCGCCTGGCGAAATCGACGGGTTAGAAGATCGGATCAAGTCGCGGCTTAGTTGGGGGCTGGTCGTTGACCTACACCCAACTGACTATGAACTCCGCCTGGGGATTCTACAGCAACGTCTGCAGGATCACCTCGCGGCTGGTGAGACTGTGATTATTGACGACGGTGTGTTGGAGTTTCTGGCGCAACGTATTTCGTCCAACGTGCGTGTTTTGGAAGGGGCCTTGAACAGGCTCTTCGCATTTTCATCGCTCGCCGGCGATCACATCACAGTGGATGTCGCGCACGAGGCCCTGTCAGATATGATCCGTGCCAGTGATCGCCGGATCACCGTGGACGAAATCATGCAAGCAGTCGTGAAGCACTACAATTTGCGTATGTCTGATTTGTTAGGTCCGCGCAGGACCCGGACAATCGCGCGTCCACGTCAGGTTGCGATGTACCTTGCGAAAACACTCACGACCCGCTCTTTGCCAGAGATTGGCCGACGTTTTGGGGGGCGGGATCATACTACAGTTATCCACGCCGTGAAGAAGGTTGAAGCGTTGCGCGACGACGATCCTCAGATTGCAGAGGATATTACGATCCTGACGCGATCGCTTGAAGGTTAGCGGCTTCGCCGGAACAGCTTGATTGTTAACATAGACACAAGGCCCGCCGATTACCCCGGCGGGCCTTGACGCTTCGGCGAAACCCGGGAAAGTTCAAATAACGCTTGTGCACTGCGTGCGGGCGGCTAATGTCGACGGCCCGGGGGAACAGGAATTAGTCCATGAAAATCAGCATTGAACGCGCAACGCTGCTGAAGGCTGTCAGCCAGGCGCAATCCGTGGTCGAACGTCGGAATACCATTCCGATCCTAGCGAACGTCCTGATAGAAGCTGATGGCGACACAGTCAGTTTTCGCGCGACCGATTTGGATATCGAAGTGGTCGACAAGGTGCCTGCTCAGGTGGAGCGGGCGGGAGCGACAACCGTCGCCGCCGTCACACTTCACGAGATAGTGCGGAAGCTACCTGACGGAGCCTTGGTCCAACTCATTGACGACACGGCAAAGGGGCGATTGCAGGTTGTCGCGGGTCGGTCGAACTTCTCATTGGCTACCTTGCCGAAAGAAGACTTTCCTGTGATGACTGCGGCGGAGTACAGTTGCAATTTTGCTGCGCCGGCGACCATCCTTCGCCGTCTCTTCGATAAGTCGAAATTTGCGATTTCCACCGAAGAAACAAGATACTATCTGAACGGTGTGTACATGCACATCGCAGAGGCTGAAGACGGCCGAACACTGCGCTGCGTTGCCACAGATGGGCATCGTCTTGCGCGGATCGACGCGGAAATGCCGGACGGAGCTGAAACGATGCCCGGTGTAATTGTTCCGCGTAAAACCGTGGGCGAATTGCGCAAACTTCTGGACGATGACGATGCAACGATCGCTGTATCCGTTTCAGATACAAAAGTTCGATTTGCGACGCCCGAGATCACCTTGACCTCCAAAGTCATCGACGGGACCTTTCCGGACTATACGCGCGTCATTCCAACGGCCAACGCCCGGAAGCTGGAGGTGGACGCGTCAGAGTTTGCCAAAGCAGTTGATCGCGTTGCAACGGTCAGCTCGGAGCGTTCGCGCGCGGTGAAACTTGCGCTGGATGAGGACAGGCTCATTTTGTCAGTCAACGCGCCCGACAGCGGCGCCGCGGAAGAAGAACTTGCGGTGGCCTATGGTGACGAACGCTTGGAGATTGGGTTTAACGCTAAGTATCTTCTCGAAATCGCAAGCCAGGTCGATCGCGAGAACGCCGTCTTCATGTTTAATTCTGCAGCCGATCCGACGATGATGCGCGAAGGCGGCGACACCTCGGCGGTCTATGTCGTGATGCCGATGCGCGTGTGACCTCAACAGCGGTCACGCAGCTTCGCCTGTCACAGTTTCGATCGCATCGACGGCTTGAATTGGACCTCGATGAGCGCCCCGTCGTGCTCTATGGTCCAAACGGGGCTGGTAAAACCAACATCCTTGAAGCTGTGAGCCTACTGTCCCCAGGTCGCGGCCTGCGGCGTGCATCGGCCGAAGAAATGTCGCGCAGGCAGGAAGCCGTGGGCTGGAAGGTCAAAGCGCTGTTGTCGACGCCGGATGCCCAACACGAAGTTCAGACGTACAGCGAGAAGGGTGCCGCACGGCGTGTAATGATTGACGACAAGCCGTCGCCGCAGACCAAGCTCGCATCCCTTGTGCGGATGGTTTGGTTGATCCCCTCAATGGACCGGCTCTGGATTGAAGGGGCAGAGGGGAGACGACGGTTTCTTGACCGGATGACTCTTAGCTTTTCCCCAGATCACGCGGAAGCGACATTGAACTATGAGAAAGCGATGCGGGATCGAAACCGGTTGCTGAAAGATGCCGTCAATGATGAACATTGGTACCGCGCACTCGAAATCAATATGGCAACTGCAGCGGAGCACATTCAGCAAAACCGGAAGGACGCGCTTCAACGTATCACTGCTGCTCAGAATGAGGGGGGATCCAAATTCCCCAACGCACGTCTGGCTCTGGTGTCGCCGAAAGGCGCTCCTGAACCGCAAGGAGCCGAGGAACTTGCGCATGTCTGGGCCGAAACCCGGCAGCTGGATCTGGCTGCCGGAAGAACTTTATTCGGGCCGCATCGCGCTGACCTCGAAGGACACTATGTGGCTAAAGACGCGCCCGCGCGCGAGTGTTCCACCGGAGAGCAGAAAGCCCTTCTCATTTCTTTGATCCTCGCCAATGCGCGGGCCCTTAAGTCTCAAACTGGTGCCGCGCCCATTGTCTTGCTCGATGAAGTTGCCGCGCATCTGGATGCGGAACGCCAAGCCATCCTTTATGATGAGATTTGCGCGCTGAGGACTCAGTGCTGGATGACCGGAACTGGTCCGGATATGTTTTTACCGCTTGGAGATCGTGCGCAGGTGTATGCACTTGGTTCCCACTCGGAAGAAGCACAGGCGGTGGCGCTTGGCTGAAAGTACAAGCAACGCAGTTATTCCGGACGGCGTCCGATGTCATGCGTTTCATCCGTCTCAGGTTTTGGGTGATGGGTGAGCAGTTGAAATCAGAGCCGCCCACACAGGTCTCCAGTTCCATCGCTACCGAAATTGCGATCTGCTTTTGGCCACGAGGCTGTTAATGCGTATTCTGTCATTGGGCGATCGTGCGTTGACCGTTGAATTCGCTTCCGGGTTTGATGCGAACGCGCGTCGAGCGGTGATCTTCTATGATCGGGCTATCATGCAAGCGCGCAACGCAGGTGTATTGCCCGGTATTGTAGATGTGGCGCCAACCTTCAGGTCGCTTACCGTCCACTACGACCCGTTTCAGACCACGCGGGTTGATGTTGAGCAGTCTATACGTGCGCTTGCAATAGAT
>JASJAW010000048.1 GCA_030066795.1 Dinoroseobacter sp. | reverse complement strand
CGTACAACCGCATACACACCTCGCGCACTTCACATCTTTCGTGAGCAGCAAAAAACCAGGGACAGCGCCCGAACAGCCCGAAATCCGTCAGAAAACCGGCCGGACCCAGCCGCCAAAAAGCGAAATTACATGGCGCGTTTAGTGATTTCTGGCAGTCGGGGAGCGACTTCCTTGGTCGACATCCCGGATTTAAGCGCGGGATCATAGAGCATTCGCAGCAGAACCTCGTCGCGACGGGTCAGGTAGGCAAATTCCTGATCGTCGTTAAAGATCGACGGCCATGCCTCCCGACAATCATTGGAGAGGCCTAGCCCCTGCGCGAGTTCTTCCTGAATACAGGAAGCCCGCATGACGTCTGGATGCTCTGCTCGCACGATGGCGACCGCCTGTTTGAAACCACGCGACCGGTCCGCATGCGGTTCAGCCACTACCATGCAAAGATGATTGGGTTGCATACGCGCGATATTGCGCACGATGGATTTCGACACACCCGGCACAAGTTTGGGGAGGGTCTTCGCCAGGCTCTTCCGCTCGGCTTCATTCACCACAAGCACGTAAAAATTTGGCTTGTTCGGATTCACTGTCATCGGGTGGCGTGTGAGCCGCGCCAGCGTATTGGTGTAATTCGAAATAGCCTTGAGATCCTGAATCCGGCGGTCCTTGGGCACAGATGCTCCGAACATGACTTGCAGACGGACAGGTTCTTCCCAGCGCAAGAGCGGCTTTGCCGCCCGCGATCCAGAAACCGAGAGACCGGTGCCGTATTCTGAATGCATTGCGATCTCCAGGAAATCGCGTTTAAGGCTCGTGGCCTCCATCGACGACGATGGCACGGTGCGGATTGTCTTGAGGAGCCCACGTTCCTGAAAGGTTTGTTGCATCTTGGCGTAGTAAGCTGAAAGCGCGGCGCTTGGACCTGCCCCCCCGGGCGATTTGACAGCCTCCGCCCACGCCGATGCGCCCGAAAGCAGGGCGCAAACGGTCAGGCATCCGGTCAAGGGACGGGTCAGTTTCAGCATGTTCAAGCACCCCAGAGTGATCTTCCGGAGCGTGACATGGGGTTTCGAACCACGCAAATCACGTTTTTTTCGGTTGCAAACTCGATGGGAAACCAGCGGATTACCGGTTGTTCTTCTTAGATCGTTGACTGTCGACTGTCCGAATCGCGAAGAATGACGCCTGGGTTCATGATGCCTTTGGGATCAAGCGCGGACTTGATCGCCCGCATCGCGGCAAGCTTCGCGGGATCGGAGTACCGTTCCAAATCTTCGACCTTGAGCCGCCCGACCCCGTGCTCTGCCGACACCGACCCTCCCATATCGTGCACGATATCATGCACGCAGCGTTTGATCGCCGGGCGCTCTTCTTCGTGGTCTGCACGGCTGCGCCCCGGCTGCGGGAAAACATTATAATGCAGGTTGCCATCGCCCAGATGGCCAAAGCAGTTGATGCGATAGTCCCCTATCCGGGCCAGTGCCTGGGTCGCCCTCGGAATAAACTTCGGGATCGCCGAAAGCGGCACGGAGATATCGTGGGAGCTAACCGAACCGATATGCCGGTTCGCTTCAGGTATCGACTCGCGCACCGCCCACAAGGACGCCGCTTGCGCCGCGGATTGGGCAATGACCCCGTCAGAGACAAGCCCCGTCTCTGCTCCGCGTTCGTATATCGCGCCCAAAGCGGCATCGGGGTCGAACCCGTCACCCCCGCCCAGATCGAGCAAAACCGTCCACGCCGGCGGCTCAGAAAACGGCAGACGCACCTGTGGCATGGTCTCCGCGAGGAAATGGAACCCCATCCCGCCGATCAACTCGAAGGCTGACAATGTGTCTCCTGCCACCTTGCCGGCAATTCCCAGCAGCTCCAACGCCGCCTCGGGGTCGCGCACCACGAGCATGGCCACACCGGTTCGTGTCGGGCGTGGGACAAGCTTCAGGGCGGCCGCGGTAATGATTCCAAGCGTGCCCTCTGCTCCCACCAACAAGTGCCGCAGGTCGTAGCCCGTGTTGTTCTTGCGCAGCCGCGTGAGGCCGTTGAGCACCTCGCCCGAGGGCAGCACAGCCTCGATACCAAGCGTGAGGTCCCTGGCGTTGCCCCAGCGCAGCACATTTACGCCGCCCGCATTCGTGGCGAGGAGTCCACCAATCCGGGCCGACCCTTCGGAGGCCAAGGACAAGGGAAAAAGGCGCCCGGCGTCAGCGGCTGCCGCCTGCAGATCAGCCAGAATAACGCCTGCTTCGGCAACGATGACATTTTCCTCGGCGAATACCTCTCGGATGCGGGCCATGCGGTGCATCGATAGAATGATGGGAGGCGGCCCATCAGACGCAATCTGACCGCCCACAAGGCCCGTGCCGCCAGAAAAGGGAACAATCCCAACGCCGGCCTCGGCTGCAGATCTGACGATCTGCGCGACCTGTTCTGTGCTCTCCGGCGCCACGAGACAGCCGCCAGTCCCCCGATACCGTCCGCGCGGTTCCTGCAGATATCCGTCCGTCAGGTCTGGAAACGCGACATCCGGCAAGGCGGCGCGCAAGGCGGCTTCCAGCGGGGCGGGGATGCGGGCAAGCTGTGTCATAGAAGTATAAGGATCATGGGGCCTCGCATCTCGCAAGAGCGGGCTCAGTTGTTGTCAACATCTCGCAGCCACGCGGGGCGCAGAACGACGACGGTCGGCTCGGAGGGCAACGTGCGCAGACTTACCTCGATATGACTGTCGGTGCGCCACTCTACCCGGAACTCCTCTTCCATGCCGGCCACGAAGGATTGCAATGTGAAATCGCCAAACCAGTGCATCGGCAGGATCACCGAAGAGCGCAACCGCTTGAGCAGCGCGATCATATTCGGCAATGGCAGGGTATAGCCACCATCGACCGGCGCCATCACCACATCAAGCCGCCCGAGAGCTGCGATCTGGCTGTCGCTGAGGTCATGATGCAGATGCCCGAGGTGACCGATGCACAGCCCCTCGATCTCGAAGACAAAAATCGAGTTGGCCAGAGGCTCGCTGACGGTCCCGAAGCCTGAACGGATATCAGTGGGCACGTTGCGCACAAGGACCTCGCCCAACTCCAGGTAGTGCTCCACCGGGTTATTCCCGTCCGGTGCCCAGCCCGGCAAAACGTGGGGAATACGGGGGTCTGGATTTGGCGTCCAATGGGTGGTGTGTGCCTTGTTCATGGTTGCGACTGTCGGAAAAAACGCGGTGTCGCCGAGGAAGCCGGTATAATCTGTAACCGCGGTAAACCCTTGAGGCCCCTCCAGAAGAAAGCTTGCATGGGCGACGTAACTCAGCCTCACTGTGAACTGTTCCAAAGGTTTACCAAAGCTGGCGTTCCGTATGTACCGAAACTCAGGGCTGGCATCCGCTATGGCGATACAATGGCTGGGCTTACGCTCCTGAGCAGCAGCGGGGATCGCCGCAAGAAGCATGCCAAGGACGAAAAGGAATTGTTTCATGGGGCGGTAGACTCCTGACGCGCAACGAGGCCCTTACGCAAAAGCTAGCGCCCAAGATGGACGGGTCACGCCAAGGCTCAGTCTAATGTGGAATTATACCCATTGGTGACATTCACCGCATGCCAACGCTTGACTTCCCGACGTGCCGCGCCGCCTATCCTGCCTCTGTACGACCCCGGCGATCACCACGCAAATGTGCATAAAGCACGTGATTGCGCCAGCGCCCATTGATCTGAAGATAGCTTTGCGCGACTCCCTCGTATTTGAACCCGCATCTTTCCAGAACGCCGCGAGAGGCTGCGTTTTCAGGTAGGCAAGCCGCCTCAATCCGGCTCAGATCCATCTCTGCTTGAGCATAATGGGTCAGCGCAGTTATCGCTTCGCGCATGAACCCCTGCCGGGCATGGGCTGCACCGATCCAATAGCCGAGCGTTCCGGCCTGGGCGGGCCCGCGGCGGATATTGTCCAGAGTGATCGCGCCAAGAAGCGCCCGGTCTCCGCGGCGGATCAGAAACAGCGGCAAAGCTGTACCGCTCTTGATCGACCGCGTTGCCCAATAGACGCGATTGGTGAAGCTCTTACGGCTCAAATGGTCATGCGACCACGTCGGCTCCCATTTCACGAGAAAGTCGCGGCTTTCAGAACGTAGTCCCGTCCACGCCCGGAAGTCGGCATGCTGAGGCGGGCGCAGGGTCATCCGCTCCGTCTCGATCCGCACAGCCACCTTTGTCAGAAGCATCAGGCTGCCAGGTGCTCCCGCATATCAGCCAGACAAGGCGCCGCATCTGCAGGCCCGTAGACAGCTGTGGCTGCCTGCCCCTTCGTACAGATCTCTTCGGCATAAGCACGCACAGCGTCTGTCGTTACGCCGTCGATCCGCGACAGAGTCTCCTCCAAAGGTGGCACTCGGTCCCAGATACCCACCAGCCGGGCCAGCCGTTCAGCCCGCGACGAGGGGCTTTCAAGTCCCATCAGAAGCCCCGATTTCATCTGAGCACGGGCCCGTGCAATTTCGTCCTCGGACATATCCTCCGCCGAGCGACGCAACTCCTGCAAAGTAATGTCGACTAGTTCGCCAATCTCACTAGAGGAAGTGCCCGCATAGATCGTCAGGAGTCCGGTCTCCTCCCAAGATCCCGCTTGCGCGAATATCGAATAGCACAGCCCGCGTTTCTCGCGAATCTCCTGAAACAGTCGCGAGGACATGCCGCCACCCAGCGCCGTGGCATAGACTTGACCCGTATAGACGCCCTCATCGCGATAACCTTGCCCCGGAAGCGCAAGGGTGAAATGCACTTGTTCCAGCGGCTTGATGACCCGTGCTTCGCCGCATGTGAACTCGGCTTGATCGACATTGGCCGCAGGGCGCGCGGCCATATCACCGAAGAGGCCTTCGGCCAATTGCACGAGCGCATCGTGGTCGACGGCACCTGCCGCCGCCAGAACCATCTTCTGCGGGTTGTAGTGTGTTTGGACAAAATCGAAAAAATCGCCCCGCGCGAAACTTCGCACTCGTTCAGCCGGGCCAAGGATCGTGCGCCCCAGGGCCTGACCTCCGAATGCTTTTTCCTGCAACCAATCGAACACCACATCGTCGGGCGTATCGAGCGCCTGCCCGATCTCCTGCAGGATCACGCCGCGCTCCACCTCGATCTCCGCCGGATCGAACACCGGATTGCGCAGAATGTCGGCAATCACATCGACGGCGAGCGTGACATCGTCTTCCAGAACTCGTGCGTAGTAGGCCGTTACCTCGCGCGAGGTATAGGCGTTGATGTACCCGCCCACATCCTCGATCGCCTCGGCAATCTGTAAGGTGGAGCGACGAGCCGTGCCCTTGAACGCCATATGTTCGAGGAAATGCGCAATGCCGTTTTCGTCGGCGCGCTCATGTCGTCCGCCGGCCTGCACCCAAATTCCGACTGCTGCTGATTTCAGTCCTGGCATGGCCTCTGACACGACTCGAAAGCCGTTTGAAAGTGTGGTCAGACGGGGTTCGGGCTGGGCCGTCATATCACTCGTCATGCAGCAATCCGGTCGCGTATCAGGGTTTCGAGCGCCGCGAGGTCATTATCAACCCGCGTCATCCGTTCTGATCGGTCATACAGGTCTTTCATGCGTTCGGGAAGCGGTGGATGAATTCCGGTCGCAGCTTCCACCGCTGTCGGAAACTTCGCCGGGTGTGCCGTTGCGAGGGTGACCATGGGACTATCCCCCAAATACGCCTCTGCAACCTCGACCCCAACGGCCGAATGCGGGCAAAGCAGTTCGCCCATATCGGCAAAGGCGGACTTGATCCGAGCCGCGGTTTCGTCCTCGGACACGCGGCCCGATGCAAAGTCGGTGCGAAGTCGCTCGAGCGCTCCCTGGCTGAGGTGGAACCCGCCCTCGCCTTTGAGTTCGTCCATCAATTGCGCAACCGCTGCCCCGTCCCGGTCATAGATATCGAACAGCAGGCGCTCGAAGTTCGAACTCACTTGAATGTCCATCGACGGGCTGATCGATGGAATCACCTGATCGGTGACGTAGGCGCCGGTGGTCAAGCAGCGGTGCAGGATGTCGTTCTGGTTGGTTGCAATCACCAGCTTGTCGATAGGAAGACCCATCCGTTTCGCGATGTATCCGGCGAAGATATCGCCAAAATTACCTGTGGGCACCGTGAAGCTCACAGTGCGGTCGGGGGCACCCAGTGCCGTGGCGGCCGAGAAGAAATAAACAACCTGCGCCAGCACACGCGCCCAGTTGATCGAGTTCACGCCCGCAAGTCGCACACCGTCCCGGAAGGCATGGTCATTAAACATGTCCTTGAGCCGCGCTTGGCAGTCGTCGAAATGCCCCTCCAGTGCCAGCGCGTGGACATTGGCCTCGGAGGGCGTCGTCATCTGTCGGCGCTGCACCTCCGAGACGCGCCCGTGCGGGAACAGGATAAACACGTCCACTGCATCGAGACCGCGGAACGCCTCGATCGCTGCCGAGCCAGTATCGCCCGAGGTCGCCCCCACAATGGTCACCCGGCTGTCGCGCCGGGTCAGTTCACGCTGGAACAGCTGCCCAATCAGCTGCATCGCGAAATCCTTGAAGGCCAGCGTCGGCCCGTGGAACAGCTCGCATAAGAAATGGTTCGGCCCGAGCTGGACCAGTGGCGCGCGTGCGGCATGGCCGAAGTTCGCATAGGCGGCTTCGATATCTGCTCGAAACTCGTCGTCTGTGAAACTGTCACCGATAAAGGGCCGCATCACGCGGTAGGCGATCTCCTCGTAGGGCAGCCCGCGCAGAGCAGCGATTTCAGCGAAACTCATCTGGGGCACAGTTTCGGGGACGTAAAGCCCGCCGTCGCGCGCAAGGCCCGTGAGCATCGCTTCGTGAAAGGACAGCGCAGGCGCCTGCCCGCGGGTGGAGATATACTGCATGTCTTTCATGCCTTCTGGGGATCAGTCCGGCGTCTTTGACCGCCTCATACGCCAGACGAAATAGAGAGTCATCCCGAACCAGACAGCGGCGAGTGAAAACCAGGTCACTGCGTATTCCAGGTGATCGTTCGGAATACCTGAGGTGTCGACAGGAAACGGGCGAGCAAACGGGCTGGACTCCGACGTCTCTCGCAAAACGAGCAAAACCTGTTCTGTACCAAGTTCGGCCGCTAGCTCGGGTACCTCACGCGCAAACCACAGTTTGTCCGAGGGGTCCGGGTCGGGCGTGAAGCTGTCGACCTCCTCGGGCCAATGCAGGTTTCCGGTCAAGGTAGCGGGCCCACTGGTGCGGAGTACGCCACGCTCCGCCACGGGTAGAAAACCGCGGTCGACCAGTATCCGGCGCCCATCCTCGGTCTTAAAAGCCGTGATCACACGATAGGCTGCGCCAACTCCCTTTGCGGAGGCCAGCACGTCTATATGGTCGTCCGTGAACGCGCCGGTGGTGGTAACAGACAGAAACCTATCCCTCTCAGGATTCGGCTCCGCGGGGAGAGCGACCGGCGCTTGCGTGATACGCGTGTCGATCGCGGCAAGATACGCTTCCTTTTCGGCGAGCCGGTTTACCTGCCAGTTTCCAAGCGCCAGAAGGATCAGCGTTCCGCTCACTCCGAAAGCCAAAGGGATTGCCAGACGCATGGGAAGGGTCCTTTACGTGAAACGGCCGGAACGAAGTCCGGCCGTCTGAAATCCTATGGCTTTAGGGTTAGCTGCCCCACACGTAGATCGCAGCAAACAGGAACAGCCAGACCACGTCCACGAAGTGCCAGTACCACGCAGCCGCCTCGAAGCCGACATGCTTTTCCTGCGTGAAGTGCCCGGCCCGGAGGCGCATGTAGCACACGAACAGGAAGATGGTTCCGATGATCACGTGCGCACCGTGGAAACCCGTCGCCATAAAGAAGTTCGCACCGTAGATGTTTCCGGCAAACCCGAAGCCTGCGTGCGTATATTCGTAGATCTGGAAGGCGGTAAAGATCACACCAAGGATGATCGCCAGCGCGAGGCCCGTGGCCATATCTTTGCGATTGTTCTCGTGCACCAGCGCGTGGTGGGCCCAAGTGGCTGCTGCGCCCGAGCAAAGCAGGATCAGCGTGTTGATCAGCGGCAAATGCCACGGATCGAAGGTCTCGATGCCTACCGGCGGCCAAACGCCATCAACAGCAGGGCTCATGCCGCCCGGATCCATCGGATAGAGCGCGTGCTTGAAGAAGGACCAGAACCACGCGAGGAAGAACATCACCTCGGACATGATGAAAAAGATGAAGCCGTAACGCAGGCCGATGATCACCACCGGTGTGTGGTCGCCCACTTTGCTTTCGCGGATCACCTCGGTCCACCAGCCGATCATGGTGAGGATAACGCCGAGGAATCCGACGGCGAACATCGCCGGGGTCAGCCCCTTCATCCAGAGCACAGCCCCGAACAGCATGATGAAGCCGGACACGGCGCCCACAAAGGGCCAGACCGAGGGCGGCAGAATGTGATAGTCGTGGTTCTTCGCGTGTGCCATTGGGTCCCTCGCGCTTTTAGTTATAGCTTTGAGTCTCGCCAGCTTCGTCTGTCAGGCTGGCTTGCGTTTGTGGCTCTGCCCCTTCGGGCATGTCGATCTGATAGAAGGTGTAGGACAGGGTGATGTGACTGTTGAACTTTGCTTCTTCGTCTTCCACCAGTTCTGGGTCGACGAAAAAAGTGACCGGCATCATTACGGTCTCACCGGGCATCAGCACCTGCTCCTCGAAACAGAAGCAGTCAATTTTTGTGAAGTATGCACCTGCATTGAAGGGCGCGACGTTGTAGCTGGCCGATCCGGCAATGGGCACATCAGTTGGGTTATGAGCCTCATAAAAGGCCAGTCCGGTCTCGCCAATGCGGATCTCCACCTCGTGTTCCACCGGCTTGAAGGTCCACGGCATATCGCGTTCGAGCGAGGCGTCAAACTTGATAAGAATCGTCTGGTCGAGGATTACGTCGGACCCGGCCTCGGCGGTGGTCGTCGTGCCTCCGAACCCCGTGACGCGGCAGAACCAGTCGTAAAACGGCACGGCAGCCCAAGCGAGCGCCCCCATTGTGACGACAACGCCCACCAATTGCAGCACCGTCTTGCGGTGGCTGGGCGCCGCCTTGCCCTGGTCCGCGATCTCTTCGCTCATTGCTGTCCTCGCTCTATGAGTTCGGGGCGCGCTACGTGATCAAATCCCTGGATGGGGCCGTCCTCGGACACTTTTGCGATGGTCAGGCCAAACACAATGGCGGCAAAGCCGATCAGCAAGCCCGCCACGCCGAAGTTCCGGCCAGAGCGGCGGGTATGAAGTTCGTGATCCTTGCCAAATGCCATCGCCTTAGCCTCCGATCAGAGTGATGCCTGCGCGGGTCAGTGTCGCTTCACTCAGCAAAACACCGAAGTGCAGGAATAGGTAGAGAATTGAGAATTTGAAGACTTTCTTCTCAACCGCGTAATTGTCGGCTTCCGCCATCGTCTCGTCCCGACGCCAGATGTCCCAAGCACCTTTCAGAAAGATCGCGTTCAATACCAGCGCGGTGGCGATGTAGAGCGGCCCAGCCACGGGCGTCAGGGCAAGACCCAGCGCAACAGGTGCAAGGAGGATTGTATAGATCAGGATCTGACGGCGGGTTTCACGACGCCCGTGTGTCACCGTCAGCATCGGTACGCCCGCATCGTTATAGTCCGACTTCATAAAGAGCGCGAGCGCCCAGAAATGCGGCGGCGTCCACATGAAGATCAGCGCGAACATCAAAGCCGCTTCGAGACTGATGGATCCGGTCGCCGCCACCCAGCCGATCATTGGAGGGAACGCACCAGCCGCGCCACCGATGACGATGTTCTGCGGTGTCGACCTCTTGAGCCACATCGAATAGACAACCGCGTAGAAGAAGATGGTGAAGGCCAGCAGGAAACCGGCCAGCAGGTTGGTGGCCAGCGCAAGCATCACCACCGACAGGCCCGATAGTCCGAGGCCCAGCGCCAGCGCTTCGCCCGGGGCAACCTTGCCCGCCGGGATTGGCCGCTTCCGGGTACGCCGCATCACCTGGTCAATATCGGCGTCCCACCACATATTCAGCGCACCCGAGGCGCCTGCCCCGATCGCGATGAACAGGATCGCGCAGAAGCCGACCATGGGGTGCACCGGAACCGGCGCAACCAGCAATCCGACCAAAGCGGTGAAGATCACAAGCGACATCACCCGCGGCTTCATCAGCGCAAAGTAGTCGCCGAAGCTGCCTTCCCCGCTTTGGATCGTGGGTGTCTGGCGTGTCTCGAAGCTCAGGTCGCTCATGCTGCCTCCTCGAACCTAACTCGCGCGGCACCGGGTGGCACCGCCCTCAGGCACCCGGATTACCGGGATGCGACCTGAATTGCGTCTTCCTCTCCGTTCAGCGCAGCGACCTGCTGTCCGACCCACTCTTCATAGGCTTCTTTGGAGACGACTTTTACAGTGATCGGCATGTAGGCATGGTCCTTGCCGCATAGCTCGGAGCACTGGCCGAAATAAATGCCCTCTTTCTCGGCCGAGAACCAGAGCTCGGCCAGACGGCCTGGAATGCCGTCCTGCTTCACACCGAAGGCAGGGATCGTCCAGGAGTGAATCACGTCGGCCGCGGTGACCTGCACAACAACGGTGGTGTCGACGGGCACGACCATCGCAGTGTCGGTGGCCAGAAGATACTGCTCGTCTGCATACCCGAAATCTGCCAGCTCTTCCTTGGCCAGCATGAAGCTTTCGAACTCGATCCCGTGCTCGGGATACTCATAGCCCCAGTACCACTGGTATCCGGTCGCCTTGATGGTCACTTCGGCTGCAGGAATTTCCTGCTGCTTGAACAGAACGGGCAGTGAGAATGCCCCGATAAACACGAGGATCAGGATCGGCACCACGGTCCAGGTGATTTCGATTGGCGTGTTGTGGCTGAAGCGCGCCGGTGTCGGGTTGGCCTTCGCATTGTGGCGCAGGATCGTCCAAGCAATCAGGGCGGTCACAAACAGGCAAATAGCAGTGATAATCACCAGCAAGAGACCGTCGAGCCACTGCAACTCGCGTGCCAGCTGCGTAGCGGCAGGCTGGAACCCTGTCCCGTTTGGCACGGGCTGTCCAATGATCTCAAGCCCTTCAAGGTTATCCGCGACCGCTGTCGAAGCGCTGAACGCGCCAAGTGCCGCCGCAAGTAAGCCGGTGATCCGGTTGCTGTTCGCCATGTGTCGTTTCCCGTTGTCGCGCGGCACCGATGCCGCCCCTGTTCGCCTTCGGCGTTTCCGCCGCTATGTCTGGTCGGTGGGCTGTCAAGCACGCGATCTGCGCATTTGTATGCCGTTGTGTCCTGCGCCCGTGTGAACCATATTCTACAAGACCGCACAAGAAGGTGACCTGCGCCCTCGTGTCGCGATTTGATACAGATCAAGGAAACTCCCGATGAGTGACGCCCCATTTCGGCCTTTCGAGGCTTTTGTCGATGAAAGTAAGGCGCTCGCACTGCTGCGAAACGCTGTTGCTGGCGCCGATGACGGTGAACTCTTTTTCGAGCGTCGCCGGTCAGAAGCAATTGTCCTCGACGACGGCCGTATAAAGAATGCGAGCTACGACGCCTCTCAGGGGTTCGGGCTGCGCGCGGTCTTGGGCGAAACCGCCGGGTATGCACACGCAACGGAAATTTCAGAGAGCGCGATTGCGCGGGCAGCTGAGACAGCCCGACTGGCAGTCGGCGACGGCGGCGGACAAATGGCGCCGCCTCCGAAGGCCACAAACTTGAAACTTTATACCGATCAGAACCCGATGGACGCTGCCGCATTCGGCGTCAAGATCGACACTCTACGCGAGATCGATGCCTTTGCCCGCGCGCTCGACTCCCGTGTTGTGCAGGTGTCTGCTTCTCTTGCCGCGTCGATACAAGAGGTCGAGATCCTGCGCCCGGAAGGCCTTCGTGTATCCGATATCCGCCCTATGACCCGGCTCAATATCTCTATCATCGTAGAAGAAAACGGACGCCGCGAAAGCGGATCAGCGGGCGGCGGCGGAAGGTTTGGGCTGACCAGCCTGATGACCCCGGAGCATTGGCAGTCTGTTGCTCAGGAAGCGCTGCGAATTGCAGTGGTGAACCTGTCCTCTGTGCCAGCCCCGGCCGGGGTGATGGACGTTGCCCTTGGGAATGGCTGGCCAGGTATCCTCCTGCATGAGGCCGTCGGGCATGGGTTGGAGGCGGATTTCAACCGCAAGAAATCCTCTGCCTTTGCCGGACTGATGGGACAACGGGTAGCGGCGCGGGGCGTAACCGTACTCGATGACGGTACAATCCCAGACCGGCGCGGCTCCCTTACAGTCGATGACGAAGGCACGCCATCGGGCAAAAACGTCTTGATCGAAGACGGGATATTGGTTGGGTATATGCAAGACCGTCAGAACGCCCGCCTGATGGCGTCTGCAGCCACAGGCAATGGGCGCCGGCAGAGCTACGCGCATATCCCAATGCCGCGCATGACCAACACCTACATGCTGGGCGGATCTGCAACACCAGACGATATCGTGGCAGATGTTAAGGACGGAATTTACGCCGTAGGCTTTGGCGGCGGTCAGGTGGATATCACCAACGGCAAGTTTGTTTTCAGCTGTACCGAGGCCTATCGCGTCCAGAACGGCAAGGTCGGGGCGCCGGTCAAAGGCGCGACGCTGATCGGTGATGGGCCAACAGCTTTGCAGCAGATCCGGGCCATTGGCAACGATATGGCACTTGATCCGGGAATGGGCAATTGCGGCAAGGCCGGCCAATGGGTGCCCGTGGGCGTCGGGCAGCCGACGCTTCTAATCGGCGGGCTGACCGTCGGAGGCGCAGCAGCATAGAAAAAGCCGCTAAAGCCTGTTTTTCTTGGGAATTTTTACAGGCCATTAAGGTTTACAAGCGCAACCTGCACTCAGATCAGGCGGGGTGCGGGTGTTTGTGGTCTCTGTCGACCCCACCCACCCTCGCACCACCTCAGACTTGAGGCGCAAACGTCCCCTTCCGCATCCTGCCTGATCCAACCCTGAGCCACACCATTGCCGACGACACGGCGGGCGAGAGGATCAAGATGGCCCGAGACGACGCCCCGCAACATGTCTTAAGTTCGTTTGCACAGGAAGACGCTCCGCCCGAGTGCCCTGGATTTTTGCCACCGGCATCAGAGGCTGACGCGCTCGACTGGCTGCGCTTAATCCGCAGCCCCCGCATCGGCCCCGTCACGTTCCTCAAGCTTCTGCGCGAGTACAAAACCGCGCGCGCCGCATTGGAAGCGCTTCCCAGTCGCGCCGGGGAGGTCGGGCTGCGAGATTATGAACCAGCTACCGCCGCAGTGGCACAGGAGGAATATGAAGCTGGCAAAAAGGCCGGGGCTCACCTGATCGCGCTTGGCTCCAGGCGCTATTCGTCACTTCTGGCCCAAATCGGTGATCCGCCACCGCTCCTGTGGTGTCTGGGGAACCTCGATTTGCTCAACAAGTCATGTGTTTCAATTGCGGGCGCACGCAATGCCTCTGCGCTCGGAATGCGACTGACACGCGCATTGGCGAAGGGCCTAGGCGCAGAAGGAGCGGTGGTGGTCTCGGGCATGGCACGCGGAATCGACAAAGTTGCTCATGAAGCTGCTCTCAACACAGGTTCGATCGGTGTGCTCGCGGGGGGCGTCGATGTGATTTATCCGCAGGAGAATCGCGAAATCTACGGCCAGATGCGCAACGCAGGCCTGCTTGTTTCAGAGAATCCGCTTGGCCTTCAGCCGCAGGCACGGCACTTCCCGCGCCGCAACAGGATCATTGCAGGACTGTCACTTGGTCTTGTGATCCCCGAGGCGGCCACAAAATCGGGAAGCTTGATCACCGCGCGCGATGCGGTCGCGGAAGGACGCGAGGTTATGGCGGTGCCCGGCCATCCCTTCGACGCACGTGCGGCCGGGTGCAATCAACTGCTGCGCGACGGCGCAACACTTGTGCGCAACGCGCGGGACGTTCTGGAAGCTCTGAACCCGATCACGATTTCGAAAACACAAGACACGCCTGCGAGCCAGACTGCCGAACCGCCCCCCCAGTCTACGGTCGGCACGCCGCCCGCCGATCAAGTTCGGGCACGACTTCTTGCCCACATCGGAGCGTCGCCCGTGCCCGAGGATCAATTGATCCGGGAGCTGGGCTTGCCCGCCGCGTCCGTAACGTCGGCGCTTGTCGAGCTCGAGATGACAGGGCGGATCATCCGCCATCCGGGAGGCGCTCTCTCGCGCGCGGGCTAGGCGGTTCACGCAAATGTCAGGCGCGCCAGAATTTCCCGCCTATCCCTGCCATTGCGGTATTTGTTTTGCTGCCTTCTCGCGTGGTGGCATTGACATTTTCCGACATCCCTCCACATCTTGCGCGCCACGTTACACCCCGCTCAATTAGGATTAAGCATGCCCGTTGTTGTCGTCGAATCTCCGGCCAAGGCCAAGACAATCAACAAATATTTGGGTGATAATTATACCGTTCTAGCGTCTTACGGTCATGTGCGCGATTTGCCTCCCAAAGATGGCTCGGTCGATCCGGAGCAAGGATTCGAAATGCTTTGGGAGGTTGCGTCCGACAGCAAAAAACACGTCAAAGCAATCGCCGACGCGCTCAAAGACGATGATGCTCTCATCCTTGCCACGGACCCCGACCGCGAGGGCGAGGCAATCAGCTGGCACCTGATGGAGACGCTGACAAAGCGGCGCGCGATTAAGAAGTCCACAGATGTGAGCCGCGTGGTGTTTAACGCGATCACCAAATCCGCTGTCACCGACGCAATGCAAAACCCGCGTGAAGTGGATATGGAATTGGTCGAGGCCTACCTCGCCCGGCGCGCCTTGGACTACCTCGTGGGGTTCAACCTGTCGCCCGTGCTGTGGCGCAAACTTCCGGGATCCAAGTCCGCGGGCCGCGTGCAGTCGGTGTGCCTGCGTCTGATCGTCGAACGCGAAATGGAGATCGAGGCCTTCGATCCGCAGGAGTATTGGTCCATACGCGCGATGCTGGAGTCCCCTCGGGGCCAGACATTCGAGGCGCGTCTGACCCATCTGGCAGGCAAGAAACTCGACAAGTTCGATATTGCAACCTCCGAGGCCGCAGAACTTGCGGTCAATGCGGTCTCGTCCCGCGACCTGAGCATCCACTCGGTAGAAGCCAAGCCTGGAACGCGCAACCCGTCTGCACCATTCATGACCTCGACGCTTCAGCAGGAAGCCTCTCGCAAATTCGGCATGGGCGCGCGCCAGACTATGAGCACGGCTCAGCGTCTCTACGAAGCTGGTTACATTACCTATATGCGAACCGACGGGATCGACATGGCGCCTGAAGCGGTGATGTCGGCCCGCGACGCGATCAAGGACCGATTTGGAGATACCTACCTCCCCAACTCGCCTCGGATGTACAAGAACAAAGCCAAAAACGCGCAGGAAGCACATGAATGTATCCGGCCAACGGATATGTCTCGCGCGCCCGACAAGTTGAAGTTAACCGATGCGGACCAGCGCAAGCTCTATGATCTGATATGGAAACGCACGATTGCCTCACAAATGGCCGCAGCACGGCTGGAACGGACAACGGTCGACATCGGGTCGGAAGACGGTCAGGTCACGCTCCGCGCCACCGGGCAGGTCATCGTGTTTGACGGCTTTATGAAAGTCTATACCGAAGGCCTGGACGATGATGTGCTGGACGATGATGACAAGCGTCTGCCACAGGTGGCTGAGGGCGAGCCCGCCAGGCTGGCCGCCACCGGGCTCGAAGCGGCCTTCGTAAAGGCCGCCGAGAGCGAAAGTCAGATCAGCGCAGCAGGCGGACTGCGTCGCCACCCCGGAGGCTTGTTGTCGGAGACAGGCGCAGTTTTTGGGCAGCAGCACCACACCCAGCCCCCGCCGCGCTACACTGAGGCGACGCTGGTCAAGCGGATGGAAGAGCTCGGGATCGGTCGTCCGTCGACCTACGCGTCCATCGTCACAACGATCCAGGATCGCGGCTATGTGGTGAAGGAAAAGAATCGGCTGATCCCCGAAGACAAGGGGCGGCTGGTCACAATCTTCCTGACCAATTACTTCCGCAGATACGTCGGCTACGACTTCACAGCCGATCTAGAAAACCAACTCGACGAGGTGAGCGCCGGGGATCGGAACTATAAAGAGGTGCTTGAACGCTTCTGGCGTGATTTCTCAGCTGCCATTGCAGAAACCTCCGAGTTGCGGATCACGGACGTTCTGGAAAAGATCAATGAGGTACTGGAGCCCCATCTCTTCCCCGCCAAGGAGGATGGGTCAGATCCGCGGCTCTGCCCCAATTGTGGTGCCGGGCGGCTCTCGATGCGCACAGCCCGCTCGGGCGGCGCCTTTATTGGGTGTTCGAACTATCCCGAGTGTCGCTACACCCGCGCCTTCGCACCGCCCGGGGAGGGAGACAACGAGATCGGCCCCGACGGCAAGATGCTTGGTGTCGATCCAAATACGAGCTTGCCAGTGACCCTGCGTAAGGGACGGTTCGGCCCGTACGTGCAGTTAGGTGACGCAACTGAGGACGACCCGAAACCGCCCCGCGCCTCCTTGCCGAAGGGCTGGTCAGCCGACGAACTGGATATCGAGAAGGCCCTTATGCTTCTCAGCCTGCCACGCGAGATTGGCGCGCATCCCGAAGACGGCGAAACGGTCGAAGCCGGGATCGGGCGCTACGGGCCTTACGTAAAGCACGGACGTGTTTATGCGAACCTGCCCGAGGTCGATGAGGTCTTTACGGTTGGGATGAACCGGGCAGTTGAGCTTCTGGCGCAAAAAGCGTCCAGGGGCGGACGCGGCGCTGCCGCCAAAGCCTTGCGGGAACTGGGCGAGCACCCACAGGAAGGTGGCCCTGTCAACGTTATGGATGGGCGGTATGGGCCGTATGTGAAGTGGGGCAAGGTCAACGCAACCCTGCCGAAGGGCACCGAACCTGCGGACGTCACAATGGAATTGGCCGTCCAGCTTGTTGCCGAGAAAGCCGCCAAAGGCGGCAAGAAGCGCACGACCACTCGCAAGAAGTCTACTAAAGCGGCAGGAGCTAAGAAAAAAACGGCGTGACGGCGGCACCGGCGCCTCCTTCCATTGACAGTTTTGTAGTGCAGCGTCACAAACCATGCGACGACTGTTAGGGGAAGTTCCACATGAACAAAATCTACGGGACCGCAGCCGAAGCGCTGGACGGGTTGCTTTCAGATGACATGCTCATCGCAGCCGGGGGCTTTGGCCTCTGCGGCATCCCGGAGCTTTTGATTCAGGCCATCCAGGACAGTGGTATTACCGGGTTGACCGTAGCCTCCAACAACGCCGGAGTGGACGATTTCGGCCTTGGCCTGCTGCTTCAGACCAAGCAGGTCAAAAAAATGATGTCCTCTTACGTGGGCGAAAACGACCTCTTCATGCAGCAGTACCTCTCCGGTGAGTTGGAAATCGAATTCAATCCACAAGGCACCCTGGCCGAGCGCATGCGAGCCGGCGGTTGCGGCATTCCGGGCTTCTATACCAAGACCGGCGTGGGCACCGTGATCGCGGAAGGCAAGGAACATAAAGACTTCAAAGGGGAGACTTATATTCTCGAAGAAGGCATCTTCGCCGACCTCTCCATCGTCAAAGCCTGGAAGGCGGACGCAACCGGGAATCTGGTGTTCCGCAAAACTGCTCGTAATTTCAACCCACCTGCTGCAATGTGTGGTAAGGTCTGTGTTGTCGAGGTTGAAGAGATCGTCCCCACAGGGTCTCTAGACCCCGATCACATCCATCTGCCGGGCATCTATGTGCACCGGCTGATTCAAGGTGAGCACGAAAAGCGGATCGAGCAACGCACTGTCCGCACTGCCTGAGGGGAGCTGGGAGGACGACCATGAAACCCCGCACCTTAGGTTCTGTTCTGGACGACCGCGACGCCCTCGCGGGCTTCTCACGCGCACGCGTCGCAATCGTTCTGACAAACCCTAATATTAAGGACAATCCCATCGTCTACGTGAACGATGCGTTTGAACGGGTGACAGGATATTCGAAGACGGCGGCTATCGGCCGAAACTGCCGCTTCCTACAAGGCTCAGGCACGGACGAGGCGGATGTTGTAAAACTCCGCCACGCGATTGAACGCGAGGAGGATGTCACTGTCGATATCCTCA
The DNA here is from genome assembly GCA_030066795.1 of Dinoroseobacter sp. Taxonomy (GTDB): domain Bacteria; phylum Pseudomonadota; class Alphaproteobacteria; order Rhodobacterales; family Rhodobacteraceae; genus Dinoroseobacter. Next base: position 1,957 of record JASJAW010000048.1, on the reverse strand, counting down.
ACTACCGCGCCAGTGGTGAGCCATTCCTGAACCGCCTCATCATTGCGCCCGTCAAATCCGATGACGGCAAGTGCCATTATTTTATTGGCATTCAGAAAGCGATGTCAGGGCGCGATCTGGATCAGTCGACCGTCAGCCTGGAAAAGAAGCTCTCGGCTGTTCAGCGGCGCGTGCGGCAGGATCTGTCGATGCTGATCGATATTATCCGCGAGAAATCGAATGCCATGAATACTGAGGAAGGGTTTCAGGCGCTGGCGCGACGGATCGAATGCTTGCAGCTTCTTTATGAAGAGATGCGCTTGTCCGACCGGGATGCGCACAAAGACGGAATTCCGATGGCCAGTTACTTGACGCGGGTGGCGAATGCGATCGGCCATGCCGACGGCAAGCCCGGTGTCGCCTTCACTGTGGATTGCGCGCGCTTCGAAGGCGGCTTGGAAACCGCGCTGCGCGTTGGGCTGATCCTGTCGGAAGTGCTGACGAATGCGTTTACACATGCATTTCATGGCCTCGACGCCGGAACTGTGCGACTACAGGTTTCTGAATTGACCGAAGGCGGGTGTCGCCTCGAGGTTTCCGATGACGGTATCGGCATTCCAAGACAGCTCGACTGGCCGAACGATGACACTCTGGGCGGAAGAGTCGTGAGCGAGCTGGTCGAAGGACTTGAGGGAACAATTAATGTGAACCGCGGCGCTGCTGGCACCGTGGTGATAATTGACGTGCCCGCGGGGGCTTGAACGAACAGAGGGGACCGGCAGACGTATGCCTTGGGATCGCAACCAGATGGCCGCACGCGCGGCACAGGAGCTTGAAGACGGGATGTATGTGAACCTTGGGATCGGGATTCCGACCCTTGTGTCCAACTATATCCCCGAAGGCGTGAGCGTAACGCTCCAGTCCGAGAACGGCATGCTCGGCATGGGCCCCTTCCCCACAGAGAACGAAGTTGACGCGGACCTGATCAACGCAGGCAAGCAAACGATTACAGAACTGCCCCAGACAGCTTATTTCGACAGCGCCCAGAGTTTTGGGATGATCCGGGGCGGAAAGATCGCCATGGCGATCCTCGGCGCGATGGAAGTGGCTGAGAACGGCGACCTGGCCAATTGGATGATCCCCGGCAAGCTCATTAAGGGCATGGGCGGTGCGATGGACCTTGTTGCCGGCGTTGGCCGCGTGGTTGTGGTCATGGACCACACCAACAAGAAGGGCGAGACCAAGCTGCTTACTGAATGCACCCTGCCACTGACGGGCCAGGGGGTAGTGGACCGCATCATCACCAATCTGGGCGTGCTCGACGTCGTCGAAGGCGGACTGAAGATCGTGGAAACGGCCGAGGGTGTCACCGAGGACGAGATTCGCGAGAAGACGGCGGCGACTGTTGTCTGAACGAGTTATCGAGCGCGAGATTGAAGGATCCAAAGGGCGCTATGTCCTGCGCGAAGGTGGGGCCGAAGCGGAGTTAACCTATACGATTAGCTCTGCGACGCTTGTGATTGCAGACCATACCGGAGTACCAGACGCCATGCGCGGCACCGGCGCCGGCAAAGCGCTGGTGTCCCGGCTCATCGCGGACGCGCGCGCGGACGGCTTCAAAATCATTCCTCTCTGCCCGTTCGTGAACGCCGAGCGCCGCAAGCACCCCGAGTGGGCGGATCTGTTTCAGACCTGACACTATCAGTTCGCAGCGATTGGAGCGAACACACATCCGTCTGATGCGAGCGTTGGCGGGGTTAGGCATAAACCGCGCGCAACCCGCCACGCCGAGAGAACCTTTACGACATATTCACGGGTCTCCGGATAATCCGGAACGCCCCCTGCCCCGTCCTGCGCACGCTCAACGGCGCGCTCGCCGGCATTGTATCCTGCGAGGGCCAATACGGGGTCGCCGCCAAACCGGTTCAGAAGCCAATCCAGATAGGCAATGCCGCCACGCAGGTTCTGTTGGGCATTA
>JASJAW010000018.1 GCA_030066795.1 Dinoroseobacter sp. | reverse complement strand
ACCCGTCATCAACGCATGGCGCTCCGGCACGCCCGTCAGACGTGCGGCGATACCGCCGTAGATCACAGGTTTCATCGTGTAGGTTATGACGACTTCGGGGCGCAAGCGTCGGAACGCACGTATCATTCGCAACAGCAGCGCGGCATCTGCAAACGGATTCGTACCGGTACGCGCCATAGGGATAACCTCAAAGGCACATCCGATTTCCGAGAGTGCGTTGGCCACGGCTTGATCGTTCTCTGGTGCGAAGGCTGTGACGTGGTGCCCTTCAGCAATCAGAGCCCGGATCAGATCAAAACGAAATCGTGTAAGACTCGGCGCATAGCTGCTTACCAAAGCCACTCGCTTCGGCGCGACTTTGCCTGTCATTTCTGAACTCCTGCCTTCGATGAGACGGCGAGACTCAAAGCCCCTTCCTGGCTGCGCGACGCTGCTGATCGGTACCAAGCATCGTGGGCATCAATGTAGCGAGACATCGAAAACTTTTGGCAAATCCGGTTCCTAGCTTCGGCGCCCATTGCCTGACGGCCTTGCGGGCCGAGGTCCACCATACGAGCCAATGCGTCAACTTGAGCATCGGTATCGGCAGGCGGAACGACAAACCCAGTCTTGTCAACGATCCAACGGCTGTCACCTACATCGGTCACGACAGAGGGGACGCCGCACGCCATGGCCTCGCACAAAGCAAGCGGAAATGCTTCGCCCCAAGCAGAGGGCAGCAGAAAGATGTCGAAGCCACTTACAATCCCCGCGATGTCACTTCGCTCGCTCATGGTGCTGATGCGATCCGATATCCCGAGTGATTCAGCGGCGCGGCGCGCGCTTCCCGCTTCCTGCCCCGTACCTATCAGGATGCCCTGAACATCATAGCCTCTTTCAAGCAGGCCTGCGATTGCCGCAACCATGCGCGCCTGGTCTTTCATAGGATGGTCGCGCCCCACATTGCCTATGATCACCCGACCTTCCGGAATCTCCAAAAGTGCGCCTAGGAGCCCCCGTGCCTCTGTCTCAGGGTGGAACTCATCGGTGTCGATCGCGTTTGGGATGACTACCGCCTGCTCGGAAGCAAAGCCAATGGCCTCATGTTGCGAAGCGGCTACGCGCGCGCAATAAGAAATACCAGAAACACCGCCAGAAAGGGCCGCGCAAGCGCGCATTACCAAACGGCTCGAAAGCCGTTCATTCCGGATATCCTGCAGCGAGTGGTGAACGGCCCAGACAACCGCAGGGCCGCCTCCAATGCCGAGCGTTGCCAAGCGTGCCGCGAGATTACCGTGGTACATCCAGCCGTGGATTAGGTCTGGACTTAGATGCTTGATTTGACGCCGAAGGCGCAACAGCGCCGGAATGGAAAAACCTCCCTGACGCATCCCTATTGTATGGACAGGCACACCAAGCGAGGCGATTTCTTGACCAATGGCGTCCTGAGGCATCAGCGAAAGCACCGAGTGGTCGCATGCGCGCGGACCGAGCGCGCGCAAGTATCGCAAGAGCATGATCTGAGCGCCCCCAAACCCAGTGCTGGTAATGCAATGGAGAACCTTCATCTCGGTACCTCTAGGTGGCCGACCCAATTAAGGCTTAAGCCGCTGATTTCACTTCTAGCCGAGTGCTGCGGCGCTTCGGACCGCGGGACGTTTCAACCTTTAACCCAGATGCGCGGCCTGCCGAAACTAAGTGCGAAGCGCGCAATTTACTGCTTTTCAAAACTTTCTGAGAGCGCAACCAAAGCGCCATGCCGCCGTTGAAGCAAACCAGACATATTAACAATAGTACTGCTGGCGAGTTCCTCGGCTTTCAGAATCTCGATGTTTTCGCTTTCTGGCTCGAGCAAGACACGGCGCGGCGGCACGACAGGTATCTCGTGGACCACGCCCGCATCTTCTCCACCATAGCGTGGAACGATCTGGTGCAAAGTGTCGATGATCATTGCAACGTCGTTTAGCTTTGCGAACGCCTCCAGCCGACTCATCCACGACCTAGCGTCCGCTATCGATACCTCTGCCGAAGTCGCCAAGAGAACGCCGTCGAGCCCACTCGGTGCACGGGTTTCGAGTACGTCGAACAACTCCTCGAACAGCTTCTCACCGGGCCTCATCCCGATAAACTCGATTCCAATGTCCACGCCAGGCTCCAATCCTGACAAGCGGATCATTCTTTCCGCGATATCGAGGATTCGCACCGGCTCGCCCATGTCGAGGACAAAGATGGCGCCCCGCTCTGTTTTCTGCTCAATTCCATGGGCCGACGCCATAAGTGTCAGCTCCACGGCTTCGCGGATGGTCATGAAGAACCGTTCCATTCGCGGATCGGTCACGGTTAATGGTCCACCGCTGGCAATCTGCTCTTTGAAAAGCGGAATCAAAGAGCCAGAGGAGCCGAGAACATTACCGAACCGTACGGTCATGAACCGCGTTCCTGTTCCTTCCCGTTCAGCCTCGCGATCTAGTGCACCACAGTAGAATTCCGCTACGCGCTTAGTGGCTCCCATGACCGAAGTTGCATTGACCGCCTTGTCCGTAGAAATCTGCACCATGGCTTTCGCGCCGGACTGGCGCGCCGCATCTGCCACATTGCGTGTACCGATCGCGTTGGTCAGAATACCTTCGCTCGGGTTGGCCTCAACAATGGGCACATGTTTGAGTGCGGCAGCGTGGAACACCAAGTCCGGGCGGTAGGTGCTAAAAAGATCTAGCACACGTGTTCGGTCCCGAACGTCACAGATCTCACACCTCTTCCGGACAGACGCGAGGTGGTTGTCCAGGTCCTGGCCGATCGAATAAAGATTGAACTCAGAGTTGTCGATCAACAGCATGCTCTCTGGCTCATTGGCCGCGATCTGCCGCACGAGCTCTCCGCCAATGCTGCCTCCAGCTCCAGTGACTGCAATTCTTCGGCCAGACACCAGGCGCGCCAAACGCTCGCGATCGCCTATATGCGCCGGGCGTTGGAGCAGGTCGTTTGGATGCACTTGTTCGGTCTTGAGTGCAACGGAATCGTCCAAACCGTGCAAATCGCAAATGCCAGGAAGGCGCCGTACCCCAACGCCCTGGCTTTCGGCCCAAGACAAAAGCTTACGGACCTCATCCTCGTTAAACTGGGCCGCCGGTTCGGTCATGACAATATGGCGAGGCAGTGGCCGCGTCGCAAACCAACCTTTGACCGCTTCTATATCTAGAACTGATCCAACGATCGGCACATCATGAAATACCATGCCTCGGGTATCCGCGACACCATCGACGATTCCAATCGGCTGATACGGCGGGTTGGGCATATTACGGACAGCTCGCAGAAAAAGATCACAAGCTGTGCCCGTTCCAACAAGCAGGACAGGTTCAGCTGACAACGGGCGCGCACCTTGGCTGCTGCCCAAAAGTGTGCCGACGATGTTGCCATTGATCCGCCGGGCCAGTCGAGTCCCACTCAGAAACGGCGGCGCAACAAACAGAGCGATCACCAAGACCTCTGTGGGGACTTGAGACGCTGCTAAACCCAGCGCTCTCAAGATTGCCACGGTCAGCACGACCAACGAGGTGGCCGCCAGAACAATAAACACGTCCCGGATAGATGCTGTGTCAGGATGTCGACGATACATTCCTGCAAGGGGAAAGACCACAATCGCCGAAAGAACGCCAATCGACATAAGGCCCAGAAGGCTTCCGGGATCCGCTGGAACAGTTGAGAATCCAGCATGCAGGAACGACGCCGCTGCGAAGGCCGCAGCAACCACGAACAGATCTGTCAGAAAAAGCCTTTTATGCGACGTAACTTCGCCACAAATTCGCCGCAATGTGCTTGGAAAGTCAGAGTTAAAACCCCTACTCGGAACAGCTTTCAAACCAGAATACCTTCAAGTAACAACACTCAAAATCAGACAAACGCGTTTCCGCTGGAAATCATTAAACACCACACCTCAGACTCAGAGTATGAGGTCGCTGCGATGTCCGCAAACAATTTGTCGCGAAGTACCGAAGGTTGGTTACAAACCGCCTATCCACCCCATAATTGATGCTGTTTTGGAAACAATACCAACGTCAAAATCCGATTGAGCACGGTCCTCGCAACAACGCGACTCGAAGCGATCACAAGGTCGTGTAGTTCGCACGAGTTAAAGTGATCGGTACATATTTTTGGATAGTTTCTTATTTCGGAGGCCAGAAGCACCGATGCTTGGGCCCGCGGCTTCTTATCTGGCTAGATATCGGCAGCCAACACAGCCAGGTAGTACTCCAGATTTGACATGTGGCTATCAGGCACATTCAACTTCGAGTCATCGGGATCATTAGGGTCAAGCCAAGGTCGACGCACTTCCCAAATATCAGGGAGGCCATCCTGGTCACCATCTGGCAAACCCATGCCAATCGGCACCTCTGGCCATCCCCCTAAATCTGAACTTGGATCGTCTATGATACGTCCGCCACATTCACGCACATGGTGAAGCACGAGCGCGTCAAGAGCGTCAGACTTCCGTCTATCTCGAATTTGATCACCGACTGTTTCCAGAACACGCAGTCTAGTGGCGTTTCCAGCAAAACGAGGCGTAGCGCTTAAAGGGGCAGGCGCATCGAGCTGCTGGTTCTCGGCCACAGGGTCAAGTATCGAAAAGGGAGTCTTCCGCTTGCAACTGAAGGCAAGGTTATCGTCGGCAAAGATTTTCAGCGGATTAGCCTCGTCCAGCAGAAACGCTTCTACAGCAAAACGAGGTTCCTTTCGGGTGTTTGGGCCAGCCACAGCAACGTTGCCAATGTAGTTGATGCGAGCAGTTCCGAGGTTGTTATAGAACTCTCCAATTTGACTGCCGGCATTGTAAAAGACGTTGTTGATGACCTCAATCGGGCCAAGGTCTGTCGCTTTGAGATCAGGATTGCGATCGCGGTTGTGAGCGAAGAGGTTTCTCGCCAGCGTTATGCGTCCGCAATCGTTGTTCTCGCCCTCGTGCGAGCAGATCAGCGCACCCTTGGAATGCCGACCCTTGGGGTGGTTTGCTTTTTCCAGGCCGAAAGCGAGAATACTGTTTGCGATAGTGATATCGGCTGAAGTGCCCCCACTAACGTGGACGTTAAGGTTCTCATCCGTGGCAAACATCACCGACACATGGTCGATATAAACCCGTTCTGCATTCTCGATAGTAATTCCATCGACCGTGGAGCTTTCCTCGACACTGGGACCGGGTCGCACTTTGAGATAACGGATGACCACGTCATTCGCATTTTTGATCAGGATCGGCGAACGTATGCTGTTGCGCAGTTTTAGCTGTATCCCGTCTCCAGGCGCGGTCTGGCCAGCAATGTAAACGTCGGACGCCACCCTAAGTTCACTGTCAAGCTCTATAGTTCCGCTGATCTGAAAAACGCAAATACGCGGCCCCTCGCGCTCGACACAGGCGCGCAAGCTGCCCTCGCCACTATCCTCAAGCGTTTGGACTGTAATAACATCACCGCCACGCCACCCATGGGCATTTGCGCCGTAGCCAATAGCTCCGGGAAAAGCTACTTGCTCGGCCTGGCCTATCCCGGCTGCTCCGATCACGAAGGACGCAAACAAAAGCCAAAAGCGCATCACTGCGCTAAACAGGAAATTCATTCTTGTGGCCTTGGGAACCGGGATACGGCCGACTGCTCGACCGCTTGGCATATCTCTTGTCGACAACGTTAAGGGCCGATCCCACGAGCGGGATCTTATTGAAGAGCATGGCGTCGCTTGTTTCGCTGAGCGACTCTTCTTTTGTCTGACCGCACCGAGCAAGCAGAACACCGGCGTCGGCAAATTCTGCGAGCCGGTTGGCATCTTCGAACATCTGATAAGACGGCGTATCAATCACCACGAGATCGTAGGTTGAGCGCACATAGTCCTCAACCAGGGCCTCTTCGTCGCGGTTCGCCCAGAGCTTTGACCCGAAATGCGACTGCGGACCGAAATTGATCACGTCCAGATCCCAATGGTTCGGGCAGGTGCGAATTTCCGTTTTAAACACTTCGAAGTCATGGATTGCCGACTGAAAGGTACGTTTAGACGTTGGCACTTTTAGCATCCGGCTGGCGCCCCAATCCCGTATGTCCAGATCGACAAGCAACACCCGTAATCCATCCTGCGCGGCACAGACACTAAGGGCCACTGAAACCGTGGACTTACCCTCGTTAGGTAGGCCACTGAGCACCATCAAAGTAACGCATTTGTCCGTGTCCACCTTGGCCGACGCCGAAACGATCAACGACCTGGCCGCCCGACCAAAAGGGGAATAAGGAGCCTCAGAAAGATGGGTAAGCAAACCATCGCTTGCGGTGATTCCGGCACGCGGAAGCGGCGGAATGGTCCCCAAATGGGGCAAACCGCTCGCCATCTCCGTACTGGCTGCCGTCCAAATGCGCGTGTCTAGCTGTTCTCGGAAGAGAACAAAGATAAACGCAAAACAGCATAACACAACGAAGGCGACGGCTAAGGCCACATTGCGCCGCGGCTCAGAAGGCTCTCTTGGTGGCTGCGCAACTGTGATGTGACGCGCTGTCGGTGTGAGCGAGTCGCGCTGCGCCTCGTACTCGCTCAAGCGCTCGGAAATTGACTGATAACGTTGCTGGTCGATCTCCAGGGCGAGCTCAAGCTGCGCCCGTTCCAACTCAGCTTGCGTGCGCTGACGCAGGGCTGCGGTTCGCTGTTCGATCTGGCGCGAAATCTCAGATGCATCGCCCTGCCCTTCGAGATCGGCGATAGCGCGTAGGCTCTCAAGCTCGGCCAGCATAGCTTCTGTGCGGTTGCTGTCATCAAGCGCGTTCAACCGGATCAGGGCCGCGAGTTCTGCTTGCCGGGTTGTGAGTTGACCGATGGCAACTACAGACCGTTCACGCAGAAACTCGATTGCGTTATCGATCCCGGCACGCTGTCGACGAAGTCCCTCTTCAATATAAGTCCTTGCAACAACGTTGCTGACCCGCGCAGCGAAGTCGGGATCAGCATGCGTGGACTGGATGCGGATCGCCAAGCCCTGGCCGGGATAACGTACCGAATAGATCCCAAGAAGCTTATCGATCACCGCCTCGCGCAAAAGAGCTTCGTTTTGAGCGATGAGTTCCGCTTCGCTCAGAACCTCCGTGTCATCCGCGGCGTTCGGCCCCTCTGTTTCGCTCTGCTTGGCTGCAAGAGCCTCAGGCGCTGGCGTGGTCGCACCAAGAGCCTCAACCTCTCCAAAAGTGTTATGCCACCCGAGTTGCAGGATTCGAAACAATCGACTGAAAATCGATACATCTTCATCCAATGACGGCACAAAGCTCTCGTCCTGAAATAGCGCCATCCGCTCAGCAATAGATTCGGCAAACTGACGGGAACGCAGTACTTCGACCTCCGTCTGCGCGACACTCGGATCGACCGCGCGCAGGCGGGCACTTACGGTATCGAAGGCAGTATTGCCGGGCTCGAGCACGATAACTGCAGTGGCAGAATACCGCTCCTGCATTGAGAACACCAAGGCCGTGACGATTGTCATACCAAGCGCAACGAACAAGAATAGTGAGAAAAAGTTGCGTTTAACCAGACCCCACAGGTCTTGAAGACCCAAGCGCGCGCCCGGTCCAGACTTAGATATCCGGCCAGAAGGTGCCGCTGGCGTCCAAGTTGCCACTTCGCGTTCTGATTGCATCTTGTTCACGTCGAAACCTATGAATCCAATACCAACGACGCGGCTTGTCCGGGACGCGAAAAATGTTTCCACCAATAAATAGGAATAGAACTACCCGCCTTATCTGTACACACTCTCGGTCGAATCGGTACCATATGTCCATGTGTTGCGGAAAGAGTGAGTTAGTTAACAATGCTGCCAAGCAACGTCGTTTTTAACGCGGCCCGCGGCCGCGACAATTTATTGCGAGCTTTTAAAAGGTTTTTCTGCGCACCTGCGCGAAGGAGCGACAACCCATGGTAAGGTTCTTGGAATTGGCGCTCGTTAGTATCGTTCTGGCTCTCTCGGCTTTACCGATGGCCATTACGGCGTTGGTAGTCTGGGCGAGCCTCGGGCGCCCGCTAATGTTCTCCCAGCTTCGGTGCGGCAAGGACGGACGACCCCTGGAAATACTGAAATTTCGCTCAATGATTGATGCACGCGACGCCAAGGGCGAGCTTTTGCCCGACGCAGTACGCCAAACACCGGTGACTCGATTGTTGCGCCGCAGCCGTCTGGATGAGACGCCACAGCTCCTAACAATTCTCAAAGGCGACATGGCCTTCGTCGGGCCGCGACCACTGCTGTATGAAAGTATTGCACGACATGGATTGATCGGCGTGCGGCGCTGCACGGTGCGACCGGGTATAACCGGCTGGGCGCAGATCAGCGGCAATACCGCCCTGAGCGAAGAAGACAAACTGACGCTCGACCTCTGGTATGTCGCCCATCGCAATACGTGGCTCGACCTTCGCATTCTGGCGGAGACCGTTAAGGTGCTGGTGGTCGGCGAACGCCCCCACAGCGGTCGTCTGGCCCAGGCACGTTCCTGGCTTTGCGCCAATCCGATAGCATCCGAGCTATGAAGGTCGTCCTCGTCGGAGCGGTAGAAAGTACCGCCACAGCACTCGCAGCCATGGTCGAAAGCGGCCATACGCCGGACCTGCTTGTGACGCTGCCTTTGGAGTTCAGTCGCCGACACTCAGACTTCGTCGATCTTGCCTCGATGGCAACTTCTGAAGGCATCCCGATTCATCGCACTGAAAAGTCTGATGGCCCCGAAACCCTACAAGTGCTCACCGCACTAGCGCCTGACCTGGTCTTAGTGATCGGCTGGTCGCAGATCTGCGGTCCCGCCTTTCGCAATATACCGCGGCTTGGCTGCCTCGGTTTTCACCCCTCAGCCCTACCGCGGCTGCGTGGACGTGCGGTGATTCCGTGGACAATTCTCACTGGCGAGGATCAGTCCGGAGGAACACTGTTTTGGATGGACGAAGGCGTCGATACAGGTGACATCGCTGCTCAGTCCAGGTTCCCGATCGATCCGGAACGTGAAACGGCGCGCGGCCTCTATGATAAGCAGACAACAGCTTTGACAGGCATGCTGCCGCCACTCTTGGATCGCATCAGCGCGGGCGACGTCCCGCGTATCCCTCAGGACCACGACCAGAGCACGTGGTGCGCAAGGCGTCGCCGCTCCGACGGACACATAAACTGGGCCCGACCCATGACAGATATTCACCGGTTAATCCGTGCAGTGGGCCCACCGTATCCGGGCGCGTATTTTGAGGCTGGACCCGACACTCAGGTTACCATCACCGCCGCGCGACCCGATCCACGCAGCGGACGTTTCATCGGCGTGACCGGTCAGATTCAAGCGGTCCAAGGAAATTGCTTTACGGTGATGTGCGGTGACGGCGGATGCCTCGAGATCACCGACTGGGCCTCTGATAGTTGGACGCCAGTGCTGCATGCCAAGCTCTGCGAGGGATAGGAAATATGTCGACAGTCTTTGGAACTGAGGGCCCGGTTCTGGTGATGGCGCCGCATCCAGATGATGAGGTCTTGGGCGCTGGCGGCACCATCGCGAAATTAAGCGACGAGGGGCGAGAGGTGCACGTCGCGGTGGTCACGCGTGGAATGCCGCCCAACTTTTCTGAGCAATTCACGGAGACCGTCCGCGCTGAAGCCCAACGCGCACACGCCCATCTGGGCGTCACTGAAACCCACTGGCTCGACTTTCCGGCTGCGCAATTATCCGAATTACCTCATTCCGAGCTTAATTCCGGGATCGGCGCGCTCGTGCGTCAGATCGATCCGAACGTGCTTCTTGTGCCCCATATTGGCGACATCCATCTTGACCATCAGCAGATTTTTCTTTCGTCCCTTGTAGCTGCGCGCCCGCACTCAAACGATTTTCCCGGAACAATCCTAGCCTACGAAACTCTCTCCGAGACCAACTGGAACGCGCCTTATCTCTCGCCCGCGTTCCTACCCAATGTCTTTGCAGACATAACAACCACCCTACAACGCAAGCTCGACGCCTTCGCTATGTTCGAAAGCCAGGTCAAAGCAGAGCCACACGAGCGTTCTATCAAAAGCCTTAAAGCGCTGGCTACGCTTCGGGGCGCTACAGTCCACCGATCCGCCTGTGAGGCTTTCGTCCTCATCCGCCATGCCATTTGATTTTGCCATTTTACGGAGTACCGATGTCCACACCTTCCCAACAACGCTGGCCACATTTCGACGACGCTCAGGTTGAAGCGGTTGCAGCATTGCTCCGTTCCGGCAAGGTCAATGCATGGACCGGGTCTGAAGTTCGCGCATTTGAGGAAGAGTATGCAGCAGCTTTGGATGTATCCCATGCCATCGCATTCGCTAACGGCAGCGTCTCGCTGAACACGGCGCTCGCTGCTCTCGGCCTGGCCCCGGGTGACGAAGTCATCGTTACTCCACGCAGCTTCGTCGCCTCGGCATCCTGCGTCCTCCTGTTCGGCGCGACACCTGTTTTCGCCGACATTGACCCCGACAGCGGCAACCTTACATCAGAGACGATTGCTGCGTGTATCACGCCGAAAACCAAGGGTATAATTCCCGTCCATTTGGGCGGCTGGCCCTGCGACATGACAGGGATCATGGAGATTGCCGCGGCCCACGAACTCTGGGTCGTAGAAGACTGTGCCCAGGCCCACGGCGCTATGATTGACGGACGCCCCGTGGGTACCTTTGGCGATTTCGGGTCTTTCTCGTTCTGTCAGGACAAGATCCTGACCACCGGTGGCGAGGGCGGGCTTCTAGTCACCAACGACACGGCGCTTTGGAAGTTCGCTTGGAGTTATAAAGATCATGGCAAGGACTATGACAGGGTCTTTGCTACCGAACACCCTCCGGGGTTCCGCTGGCTTCACGCGCACCTCGGCACCAATCTAAGAATGACCGGTATGTCTGCCGCTCTTGGCCGAATCCAACTTCGGCGTCTGCCCGAATGGCACTCGGATCGGGCGCGCAATGCAGATATCCTCGTACGGGCGTTTAGGGACTGCCCGGTCCTCCGCACACCCTTGCCTGACGCAGACCTTACCCATGCCTGGTATCGCTTCTACACCTACGTGCGGCCAGAGAGGCTCGCTTCAGGCTGGAGCCGCGACAGGATCATGACCGAGGTCCAAGCTGCAGGCTTCCCTGTTTTCTCTGGAAGTTGCCCCGAAATCTATCTTGAGTCCGTCTTCTCCGGGAAGATCGGACGGCAAGCCAGATTGCCCGTGGCTCGCGAGCTCGGAGAAACGAGCCTTGCTTTTCTCGTCGACCCGACCTGGTCCGAGGATGAGATGGGTGCGCTTGTTCAGGTCGCACTCCCGATCCTCGAGGCCGCGACAGAACGTTGAATCGTCCAGGGGCTGAGTAAGACACCGGGATTTCTTTGAAATAGTTACCGCGCTCTGCTTTGGCGCGCGCATGCTTCGATTTGCGGACAAGAAACGGGGGGGTCCATCAGGTCGCCGCAATATTCGCGAGGGGTTAGAGAGGTTTGCGGGGTTGACGGCGCCACGACCGAGGCGATCATCGAACCCGGTGTAGAGGCCCATTCGGGGTAGAAGCCAAAGTCTATTGGCCTCTTGATCTAGGCAAACTGGCTCACTTGAGACGGCCTCCCCAAAGCTCAGATCCCTCTTCACTGCCCGGGCCCGTACCCTGTTCGGCAGCCGTCTGCTGCACCAAGGGTTGAGCACGACTTCCCCAGCCAATATGTGCCATTAGGCATTGCCGTACGACCGTCGCGGCCGCGCCAAACCGAAGATGGCTCTTTGTAGAAAAATGTTGGCGCCGCTTGACTAGTCTGCAGGGCGCGAGAAGCTGCTTCCGTAGGCAAATCATTTTCAAACATGGCGGTTGTTCGAAGGTCCGGAGCCAGATACAAACGCTCCGTTAGGTTTAGATTACCGTTTCAGAACAATGACTCTTAAAGTCGGATTATTTGACACAGATGGGACGCAAACGCTTCGCGATCGCGTCGCAGCGCGGGCAAAAATCATCTATGCGTGGCCCTTCGACAGAGCGATCCGACCGTTGGAGCCTCAAGACACGCAGGCAATATTTGTCGTTGGTTGCGGTCACAGCGGGACATCGCTACTTGCGACCGTTCTGGGGAGATCCCGAGAGCTCCTCTTAGTCGGTTACGAAAGCGGAGCCTTTTTCCCAATGCGCGGCTTGGCTTCGTCGAAAGAAGTAACGAAGTCTTGGCAAAACATCAGCTTACAGCTCGGCTATCGTGGCTTCGTAGAAAAGACCCCAAAGCACGTCCACTGCCTCTCACGCATTCGTCGCGTTGTGCCCCAGGCCCGGTTCATAGCAATCGTTCGGGATGGGCGTGATGTTATGGCCTCGTTTTTGTCCCGCGGATTTACGCCCGAATTCGCTGTGCAGCGGTGGATTGATGATAATGCGGCCATCCTTGCCGCCAGTTCGTTGGAGAACTTGATCATGACCAGCTATGAGGCGCTGGTTACAGAGCCAGAGGCGGAAGTTAGGCGCATTTGCGAGGCTCTTGGCCTTACCTTTGCGCCAGACATGCTGTCGGGGTCAGACAGCGGTTACGGCTGGATTCAAGGCCAAACCATGGGACAACGCGCCGAGCAAACCGCCAAGCCCATCTACGATTCCAGAGGAAAGTGGAAGGATAAGCTCAGCCCGTCAGAGTTGGACCTCTTCTGGAGTCGCGCCGAACCGATGATGGCGAAATTGGGTTACGACGACGGGCTTAGATGAGCGACATGTGGTCTTGGAGACTTGGGATTGAAAATTGTCTTTATTCAAGCCGGCCTTGGAGCCGGTGGCGCCGAAAAGAACATCGCGTTCTTGGCCCGCCATCTCTCGGACGCCGGGCACGACGTTCATGTTCTGGCCATGAACACCCCAAAGGATGGGGCTTATTTTTCATTCCCCGAACAGGTAACGCTTCACGTCATGCCCGCGGACACGAAAACACGCGTCCCACGGATCCTGCGAAGCTTTCTCTTCATACGCCAGTCCCTGCTTCACCTGGCGCCGGACCTCGCCATCTCATTCCTCACGAAAATTAACGTCCTTACTGTTCTGGCTCAGCCCTTTCGTTCTTTTCCTGTTGTTGTCTCAGAGCGGAACAATCCGCTTCTACAAAAGAACAACTTTCTCTGGCGCCATCTAAACCAAGTGGCGCTTCGACTGTCAGACCGCATCGTGTTGCTCACACATCAGGCGAAGGCGGAGATGCCTGCAGCATTGCGCAATAAGGCCGACGTGGTTTACGTGCCTTGCGTTCCTTGGGAGCAATTTCACTACAAGAATACAGGGCAAAAAAGGGTCATTGCCGTCGGTCGGCTTGATCGCCAAAAGGGTTTCGACCTCCTGCTTCAGGCCTTCAAAACAGTCCTAACTGAGCATCCCGATGCAACGCTCACGATCTTCGGCGAAGGAAAGGAACGGCGCGCGCTGGAGACCTTGGTTGAGGAATTGAGCCTCGGCGCGTCTGTTCGCATGCCCGGGGTGACCGAAAAGAACGGCGCATGGGTGGAACACGGCGATGTTTTCGTTTTCTCTTCGCGCCACGAAGGTTTCGGTAACGCCTTGGCAGAAGCAACCGTCGCAGGGCTGCCCAGTATCTCATTTGACTGCGCGTTCGGCCCCAACGAAATCATAGATGATGGCGAGACCGGTCTTTTGGTTCCCGCTGAAGACATTCAGGCACTTGGGAAAACCATAGTCAAGCTTTTGGATGACCCTGACCTGCAACAGAGTCTGTCAGTCTCGGCCCGTGAGCGAAATACCAGACGTTTTGATCCCGAAACTATTCTTAGCCAATGGGAAAAGGTCTTCGACAGGGCGACCTTGCGCGACTAGATCGCCTACACCGAGCATAGAAATCCATCCGATACGCAACTTCCAGGTATCAAGGATTTCTGAAGTTCTTTTTCCGCCTGCAGCGTATCGGAAGAAAACCTTTACCGCAGTTTTTCGTAAACCTCAGGGCAACGTTCAGTAACCGCAAGTGTTCCCCCAATGAGCCGTTGGCTCCGTTGAGAGTCACAACGCTGTAGTAGATCGAAATCGCCATTGGCCACCATTGGTGACTTTCGACCGAATGGTTTGTTGTGCAAACCAGCGAGGCCAGGCAGAAGGCCATATTACCTTTGGGTTTTCTCGACGGCCATGTTGCGCAGGGCGGCATCAGGCGACATGCCCCTGTCCGGACGGGATCTCTAACAATGGTGTCGCCTATCCAGTTCCAGCGCGTTTCCGAAAGGTATCGGACTCGTCCTGTCAGCAGGTCTCAGCACGCGGTACTCGAAGGATTTTGTGCTGGTGCAAGCGGGAACCAAGCTAGCCGTCGTCGCTCAAGGTCTGAACTGCGGCCCTTTTCCGACGCTTTCGTATGCAAATGAAGCTTCTGTGGCCCCTCCTAAACGTCTGAGCAGAGCACATGAGTTTTCTACTCATTTTAGTGCCAACCGCGCACTTGCCGTTTCTTTAACTTGCCCAGCGCGTTCAGTACCAAAAGAAAAGACGCGACGCGGCAGGTGACGGCCCGTTCGGAGTCACTTTGCCACTTCGTGCGTTTCCCAAGGGACTTCGATGCAGCCCGGCTACAGACTATTGTCGCTAGAACATTTTAATGATCCGGGCTCTTCAGATTTGCGGTAAGGAAAACCATACCCGCAGAGGTCTCAACCGTCTTTTGTAATTAAAAACCTAGACGAATCCCGAATCTGCCCAAATACTTATAGCAATTGGTTTTTGGGGGTTTGATATGCGTATTAGGAATGCAGTTGCTACGGCCTGCGCATTGACTTTGGCCGCGACACCGGTCGCGAAAGCCGATATCCATGGTGCGATCATCGGACTTGGCATCCTTGGGGCGATCGCGTCGCAAAACCAGAAAGGTTCTCGGTCCGGAACCCAAGGTGGCGGCGGCGTCTCACAAGTGCAGCGTCAACAAAACCGCGACGTTCAGACGGCTTTGAACGATTTTGGGTTTCCAGTAGGCACGGTGGACGGGGCACTGGGCCCAAGATCACGTGGTGCCATCAGTGACTATCAACAATATATGGGCTATCCGCGGACGGGCTATCTGACCGATCAGGAGCGGGGAATGCTTCTGGAGTCGCACAATCGCTACAGGGGCGGCGGCGGTCAGGCTTATCCGCAGGTAGTCGCGCAAGAGGGCACAAAGGGACTGTTGAAAGCGTTCCGGGACCCTCAATGGGCGGCTCAGTATGGCGCCACCAATTATCCGAACCCGCAGGTTGCGCGGGGCGCGCAGGTACCCGGCCAGTACGGGAACCCGGGCACGGTGGGCGTACAGGGGGGGACTAATATCCCCAACGCGATCCCACCGACAACGACAGCGCCTGCCACTGACACGGCGTCCCTGCCGCCTCTGGCTATCCCGCCGCTCAACCCGTTGGGTGAGATCGAGAAGAGCATGGCGGAACGCTGTGAACTGGTAACCTTGATGACCCAAACCAACCAGGGAACAATCAAGGCGGTATCCATGAGCGATCCCGACCAGGCGCTAAGCGAGAAGTTCTGCGAGGCGCGTGGCTATGCGATTTCGGTCGCACAGAGCTACGCAGCGCAGCTGCGCGTTAGTGATGAGCAGTTGCTCAGCACCTGTGGTCAAATCGCTGACGCATTAGCACCCGCTCGCGACATGCTTGGGAGCTCCGAAGTCCAGGCCGTGTCCGCCAAGGTGACCGAAATTGGTCAGTCAATCGGGCTTGGCGACCCCGCAAACGCGGGCGCCTACGGGCAGCTGTGCCTCGGCATCGGTTACCGCCAGGATGATGCAGACATGGCGTTGTCGGGCGCTCTTTTGGCCTTCTCTATCGGGCAAATGCCCTATGGCGAAGTCATGGGCCACCACCTGCGCGAAGGGTTCGGCCTGGCAGCCAATCCTCAGGGCTCAATCATCTGGTATGATACCGCGCTCAGCGCGTTGGAACAGAACGCGGAACCGGCATTCCTGCCATCGCAATCGGCCGATCGCGTCGCAGTCATGCGGGCGGCTCTCAAGTCCGGACGGCTTCAAGCTGGCGCTACACCCGGACTTCCGGCGGTGGTGCCCGCGGGCGGCGCCATACCCGCCCTGCCAACTCTGCCCCAGTAGTGTATGGTCGGGGCGGTGTCTTCATCGGCCCGGCGCGTCAGGCGGTTCCTAACCTCGGAACCGCCGAAACAACAAACCGGACAGCAATTGTGATCATCCAGCACGCGGCAGCGAGAAAACGGTGCAGGGACCAGATGCGTCTCGATACCTTGGGTCATATGCGAAATCTCAGACCGCACCATGGCTGATTTTTTCCTCACCAAGACCCCCCTCAATATGGAGAACTGTCTGTCGCATGACGGGCAACTCGTTCTAGACCAGTATTCTTTGCTCACAGAGACGCTCGCGCGCCTCTCGCCTGGAGCCGAGACGCTTTTTGCGGAACCGCTGATCAGTCGCGGAAATGATCAAGCCGCGGCCTCGGTCTCTTGGTATGCTGATGCGGATGGCAAGCCGGTACCGATAGATCGTCTTGACGGAGCGGCACGCGCAAATGTTGTGAACCGCCTGACCACTAACCTGTCACCACTGATCGAACACCTTGATGATCCAGTGGACGGGGCTCTGATCTCGCGGGCGCTTTACACACTCAACACCGACTCGATCACATCGGTTTCAGGGCAACCCGTCATCCTGAATTGGGGAATGCTGCCACAGGGTTTGGAGCGCGATCGGAGCGCGCGCGCGACTCATTTTTCGGAAACCCTTGGCTCTATTATCGACATGCCGGCCCCGCCACCGCTTGGGCCGTCCGAGGCCCGCAGCTTTGCCGACAAGTTAGCGGGCGACGCCGCGGCACCGAGCGCATCCGTCGAGGCCCAACCGGAAAAGGGTCCACCGAATGTATCGTCCCCATCCGCTGCGACGTCGGGTTTAACAGCAGCGGCGGCCGGCGTCAGGAACTCGGGCGGCGGAGACACAAAGAATGGGGACGAACCAAAGCGCGGAGTAGGACCCCGCGGGTGGGTGCCACTTGCGGTTTTGACGGTCCTCGCAGTGGCGGTATTGGTCTGGCTATTGCTGCCCGGCACCCGGATCTTCCCTCAGGATACCAAGGAACAGGCAATCTCGGACGAGGCCGCGGCGGCACTGGCAAGGGATGTTAATATCGCGCTGGAAGAACGCCTTGCCACTTTGAGAAACGCCATCGACGGAGCACAATGCAGAGCCGACGGCACGCTCCTGATGCCGGATGGTTTCACGATCGAAGGATTGTTACCTCCCGACCCGAGAGACCCTAACGATCGCGCTGGGGCGATAAGGCCTGCCGCCCCGACCCCAATCCTGCCACCCGAGCCGCAGCGGGTAGCACCACCGGGAGTGACAGAGGCAGGCCTTGATATGGCCAACCTTCTGGCGCTTATCGAAGAACGCACGGCTCTGGTCATTGCAGCGTCGCCGTCCGATTTGGGCGTTGGCACGGGCTTCTTCATAGCGCCCGACTTGCTGGTCACAAATTACCACGTGATCGAAGACGCTGGTGCGGACGGTATTTTTGTAACCAACAAGCAACTCGGTGAGTTAAGCCCTGCGCAGGTGCTAAGTGCGCTCGGACCGCTAGAAAGCGCAGGGGGTGATTTCGCATTGCTGCGCGTTCCGGGAGCGTCCTCGCCCGCCTTCGACATCTTGCGCCCCACCGAAAGCCTGCGCCTTCAATCCGTGATCGCAGCAGGCTATCCCGGCGACTTATTGCGCACCGATGCGGAGTTTCAGGAATTGCGCCGTGGCGATCTGGGCGCGGTACCAGAGCTAGCGGTGACAGATGGGTCGGTCAGCGTCGAACAAACCATGGCTCCTCGGTCAACCGATGTGGTCGTTCATTCGGCACCGATTTCGACTGGTAACTCGGGCGGGCCTCTGATCGATACGTGTGGGCGCGTAGTTGGGGTGAATACGTTTGTCGTGCAGGGGCCGTTGCGCAATCTCAATTTCGCGCTGGCCAGCGCCGAACTGCTAGATTTTCTCCAGGCCGCTGGGGCGCTGCCAAATGTGGTTTCGCAACCCTGCCGCCCTCAGGTTGCCCGCCCCGTCGCCCCCCCGGCGGCCGAGGTTGCGGTTGCGGCACCCGAAGCCACTACGCCTCCGGTCGAGCAAGAGGGCCTGCAAATCCCAGCTCTGCCGGGGCTGACACCCCCGTCGGAATAGAGCGACTTGATGGCGGACGCATTACGCACGAACAGTTCCATCGAGGGATTGAGTCCACTGGGCACTCCGCCGCAGCGGTCCTATGAATTGATCACTGGCACCGTGCGAACGCAACTGAGCGAGGCGCACAGCGCTCTGTTTGCAGAACCGGTTGCCACGCAGTTCGGGGATCGTTTCGATTGGTATCCCGCCATCGAAGGGAAGGCCCACGCGTTCTCCCAACTCGATGAAGCTGAACAGGCCGCGGTGCAACGCCGGTTAGAGACGCTGAGCCATGATATTCGAGAGATCGCAAACACCTACGCATCGTCGGATCTGGCCGAGGAACAGCGATTGGGAGAAGCGCTTTCGAACGCTTTGAGCTACCCGGGATCGGAGTGGGTCTATGCGGTTGAGACAGCGCCCGGCGACCTGCAACCCGTTCTGGTAAATTGGGCATGGGTGTCGGACCGTCAGGCCACTGTCACGGGCACGCTCACAGCGCCGGATACACGGCCAACGCCAAAATCGGCCGGCGCGGAAACAGAGCCCGGAAGCGCTTCCGCCAGACCAACGGCCGTGGCCCGCCAAGAACCGCGGGTCCTGCCGATATGGCTCTTCTGGCTGGGGTGGCTGATCTTGGCCCTATTGCTGGCTGCGATCCTGTGGCTGCTTGTTCCAGCATGTGGACTGCGGACCCCGTTTTTCATCTCTCATTGCGCAAGTCAGGCAGAGGCTAGCGAAGAACAGCGCCGAACAGCCGAGCTTCAAAACCAGATCGCGGCATTGGAGCGCGAGATCGGCATCATGGATAGATCCTGTCAGCCAGATCCGATGCGACAGGCGGTGATTCCGCCATTTCCTGCACAGACTCTGCCAGCCGCCTTGCCGGATATAGACGCGCGCCGCGAACAGGCTGGCGCGGAACTGGGTGACCTGACCATCACGCTTGCCTGGGATACTACCGACGACATGGATCTTTATGTGACTTGTCCCGCTGGGGTGACAGTCTGGCATCAGCAGCGGCTCGCCTGCAACGGCCAGCTCGACGTTGACAGTAATGTCGGAGCACCTGCCCCCGAGCCTGTCGAGAATACGTTTTTTACCGACCCGCTGGCGGGTACTTACTCCGTCAGGGTCAACTTGTATGCGTCGCGAACGGGAGGCGGTGAAACACCGTTTACTGTGCAGATACGCTCGGGAGACAGGGTTGAAAACCTGACCGGGATCGTTTCAGGTCAGTCACGCGATTGGACGCATTCCTTTACTTTTGGGGGACAATAATGCTGCAAGACCGCGCCAAGCGGCTTCGAAAGCTGGTCAATCTGGGCGAAGAGATTACGCTGGTTCCGTATTCCGGTATTCAGCTCCTTGATTTCGGGTTCGATGTGAATGCGCTGGATATCCGGTCGTTCAGCTTCATCGAACGGCCTGAAGCCGGCGCGACGGAAGCGCACCGAACGCTTTATCCCTTGTCGGGCGAGGCCGAAGCGGACGCTAAGATACTGTCTGGCGCGACCTCCGACGACAATGAGTATTCAATCCGACCTGTTGCGGCGTTGGAACCTTTTCTGGAAAAGTGGGTTCCGGTTCCCGTGTTGCGATTGAAGAACCAGCGCGGAGCAGCAGGTGAAGAGGTTTACGACGCCGGGCCGTCCAGTTGGGCGCGGATGCGCACGGTTGAACTACCCGAGCCGGACCCTGAAACAGGTCACACGCACCGGGTGCAACTCGCACTCGATACCGCCCTGACAGATCAGGATCAGAGCCAACACTACGTCGCCCCGGAACGCGCGGACAGCGAAAAGCCACGGGAATTCCGTCTTGTGTCAGATCCCGCAGCCATGAGTTGGTTTCTACAGCGCCTCGAGGCAGATGAGGACGGCAACGCACTTGATCTACAGTTGTGGGTTTCGGACTGGCTGAAAGAGATGTTTCTGGAGTTCAAGCGGGCCGAGCGGCCCGGGCGCGCGATCTCGGAAGAAAACCTGCCCTACATGTTTGAGCACTGGGCACGCTACCTGTCGTACTTGAAGCTGATCCAAAAAGCTGTTGCGCCGCCGAAGATGCGCTTTGCCAATACCGTAGCGCAACGAGATGCGGTGACACCTGTTGAAGTCGATCTTGTTCTCGACATAGGAAATTCCCGAACCTGTGGCATTCTGATCGAGCGGTTTCCGGGGGACACCCGTGTAGATCTCGCCCGGTCGTTCCCGCTGGAAATTCGTGATCTATCGCGCCCTGAGTACCATTATTCTGGGTTATTTGAGAGCCGGGTCGAATTTGCGGACCTGCGCTTCGGAGATGAGCGATACGCGTCGCGGTCCGGGCGTCGCAACGCGTTCATGTGGCCCAGCTTTGTGCGCATGGGGCCCGAGGCGATGCGACTTGTTCAGGCAGAAGAAGGCACTGAGACGGTCTCGGGCTTGTCATCGCCCAAACGCTACTTGTGGGACGAAACCGCCGTTCTGCAGGATTGGCGTTTTCACAACCACTTCGACCCCAATAATCTGCCGCGCCCCGTCCGCGCCGCGATGCGCCACTTGAATGAAGCTGGCGACGTGCTGGTCCAAATCAAGCAGGAAATCAGCGATAAACTGCGCAAGCCGCGCAAGAGCACGCCCATGACGCCTGCGATCCGGCCGCGGTTTTCCCGCTCCTCTCTCTTTGGATTTATGCTGTCTGAGGTAATCGCCCATGCCATGGTCCAGATTAACGATCCGGCTTCACGCTCGCGCCGTCCGCAATCAGACCTGCCACGACTTTTAAACCGCGTGATCCTGAGCCTGCCAACGGCCACCTCGGTGCAGGAGCAGGCGATGATACGGTCGCGTGTTCAAGGTGCCATGATCCTCGTAAAAGAGATGTTAGGGATCAAAGACGGCTCAAGCACAATCGCGGTTGAAAACAAACCTGAATTGCTCGTGGATTGGGATGAAGCCAGCTGCACGCAACTGGTTTATCTTTACTCGGAACTGACCCAAAAATTCGATGGTAGGATCGATACGTTCTTACAGCTGAAAGGGCAGAAACGTCCAAGCCCCGCAGGCGACACCGTACCGTCGCTGCGACTGGCCTGTATCGACGTTGGGGGCGGCACAACCGACCTGATGGTCACCACCTACCGAGGCGAAGACAACCGAGTGTTACACCCGGAACAGACGTTCCGCGAAGGTTTCCGCGTCGCGGGTGACGATCTCGTGCATCGTGTCATCAGCGCGATTGTACTGCCGCGACTTCAGGACTCTATCACAGAGGCAGGTGGTCGTTTCGTGGCCGAACGCATGCGTGAGCTGTTCGGCGGCGATATCGGCGGGCAGGAACAGCAGACGGTTCAGCGAAGACGCCAGTTTTCAGTGCGGGTGCTGGTGCCTCTAGCCGAGGCGATCTTATCCCTGTGCGAGGACGTGGAAGAGGCCGACAGGATAGAGGTCCAGGCGGCCGACGTTCTAGGCCTTGTGCCAACACGTAGGCCAGATACCGGGGACGAAGCCGACACAGAGCCAGCGGAAGAAGAGCCACCACAGGTTAAACCCAAGGTAACGGATGATATTCTCGACTATCTCGAGAAATCCGCAGCCCAGCTTGGCGCGCAAGGTTGGCGACTTGCCGACGTAAACTTAGCCTTCAGCCGCGAGGATCTGGACGCGATAGCGCGTGAAGTGTTTCAGAAGGTGTTGGGCAACATGTGTGAGGTGATTGACCATCTCGGCTGTGATGTCGTTCTTCTGACTGGGCGTCCGTCGCGTTTGCCCGCTGTTCGTTCGATTATCGAAGAGATGCTGGTCGTACCGCCGCACCGTTTGATCTCTATGCATCGCTACAAAACCGGGAATTGGTATCCTTTCCGAGATCCAGTTTCGCAACGCGTTGGCGACCCGAAATCAACCGTTGCGGTCGGCGGCATGCTGATTGCCCTTTCCGAAAGCCGAATACCCAACTTTAAGGTCACGACCGGAGCGTTCCAGATGAAATCGACGGCGCGCTTCGTTGGTGAGATGGACACCAACGGCCAGATCCCCGCGCATCGCATCTTGTTCTCGGACATCGATCTGGATGCCAAGAAAACGGCGCAGGATCCGATTGCGGTGGTGAAGATGTATTCACCGGTGTTCATTGGCTCCCGCCAATTGCCGCTGGAACGCTGGACCACAACGCCTCTCTATCGCCTTGATTTTGCGAACTCTTCAATCGAAGGGCGCAAGAAACCGATAAAGGTGGAGTTGGTGCGCGAAGATGACGATGTGGATGAGGCTGAAACCTCACTGGAAAAACTGCGTCGCGAGCGGGTGCGGGAGGTTTTCCGCATAGATGCGGTCGAGGACGCCGAAGGCACGATGATGAAGAACGATGACGTGATCCTATCACTGCACACGCTTGGCTTCGAGGACAAGTACTGGCTCGACACAGGCGTGTTTCGGATCTGAATTGAGGGGAACAACAGATGGCTGATGCAAATACCCTCGCAGATCGCTGCCTGAAGGTTGCAGAGCTTTCGCAGGATGCGCTGGGATGGATCAATGATCCCGAAAATGCCGATACGGTGGATCGCCGAGCCAAGACGCTCACGCAGTTGATGCGGAAGTCCCGTCGCAGGGCCAGCAAGCTGGCGAATTCGGCGCGCACGCGCATGTCGGTCAGTGTGTTTGGCCCCTCGCAAGCTGGGAAGTCCTTTCTTGTCTCGGTCCTCGCTCGTCCCGCAGATGGACGCCTCGTCGCTGATTTCAACGGCCCGCAGGGAAAGCTCGACTACATCCGCGAAATCAACCCTGAAGGAGAAGGCGAGTCCACCGGACTGGTAACGCGCTTTACGATGTCCAAGGACCCCACCCCGGACGGCTTTCCGATCAAGCTGTTGCTGCTGTCCGAGGCGGATCTGGCGCGTACAATCGCCAACTCGTTCTTCAACGACGGCGATCAATCCGAACCTGCGCCGGAACCCGAGGACCTTGCGGCTCATTTTGACGCCTATCGCGGGCGTGTCGGGAATGCCGTTGTACCCGGCTTGTCCGAGGATGAGATTTATGAAATCGGGGATTATTTCGCGGCCACCTTCGGCAAGGCAGCCTACGCCGCTGCGCTGCGCACCTTCTGGGAAGAAGCTGCGGAAATGGCTCCGAAAATGGCAGTCGCCGACCGAGCCAAATTCCTTTCGATCCTATGGGGCGGTCATGAACCGCTGACTGCGCTCTACCTGCAACTCGCCGAAGCTCTTCAACGGATCGGCAATGCGCCCGAGGTGTTTGCAGGCCTGGATGCACTGACACCGCGCGAAACGTCGATCATTGATGTGAAAACCTTGCATGGGTTATTTGAAGGGAGCGCCGCCGATCTGCTGAAGGTGCGCACGCCCGACGGCAAAGAAGTGGATGTACCGCGTGCAGTTGTATGCGCCTTGGCAGCGGAGCTTGTCTTTCCAATGGAAACGCAGCCGAGCCCGCTCTTTGCCGAAACGGATTTGTTGGACTTTCCCGGCGCGCGGAACCGATTTGAACAGCCTTTGTCCAAGACCCTAGCTAAACCTGAAGAAACGGTCAGCCAGCTATTGTTGCGCGGGAAGGTAGCCTATCTTTTTGATCGCTATGTAGAAAACCAAGAAATCACCTCGATGCTACTCTGTGTGCCGGATAGCAACATGGAAACACTTGATCTACCCGGCCTCGTCGACAACTGGATTTCGTTGACGCACGGCGCGCGGCCACAACAGCGTGCAGAAACTGACTGCATATTGTTCTTCGTGATGACGAAATTTGACAAGCACCTTGGCGAAAGCGCTGCAGGCGGCGGAGAGTCCTCACGCTTTCAATTGCGCATGAAAGCCAGCCTTCTGGACGGATTTGGAGGCAAGATCGACGATAGCTGGGTCAACCAATGGACACCGAACGCGCCTTTCCAGAATTGCTATTGGCTGCGCAACCCGAACTACTTTGTCGAAGGCCTGCTTGAATACGACGAAAACCAGCGTGAGGTCGCCATACGGGCTGAAAAGGCCTCACGCGTCGCGGAGCTTAAGGCGGGGTGCCTCGAAGCGCCCTCGGTACAGCGCCATTTCAAAGAACCCGAGGTCGCGTGGGACGCCGCACTCAAGCTGAACGACGGTGGTGTCGGCTATCTGACCGCTGAACTGACCAAGGTTTGCAAACCCAACAGCAAATACCGGCAGATCAGTTCGCAGACCGAGAAAATAGCACGCGACATGGAGCTTGAACTGACAGGTTTCTATGTTTCGGACGATTTCGAACAGCGCGAGGCTGAAAAGAGAAAAGCGGCCTACGAAATCATGGATTGTCTCGAGATCACACTTCAGAACCATAGGTTTGGGGCCTTTCTTGCGGCGCTCTGTGTCGAGCAGGACATCGTGCAAGACCGGCTTTCTAGGGTACCGAGTTCAATTCGGATCTCGAGCGCCGTAAGCTCAGTCGTGGACAGACCGGCCGTTGTTGCTGCCGGCGCCGCAAGCCCGTCGCGCCCCGGTCGCCCGGGCCGTCCTGGGCGCCCCGGACCCGCCTCGGCCGGACCAGCCGTCGCCGAGGAAGCGACGGCCGATGCGCCACCCAAGATACGCACCATGACACCGGAACAGTTCCAGGCCGATACCGCGATCGAGCTTTGGGTCGAGGGTCTGAATACTTTTCGCGAGGACGAGCGCTTGCTCGAAACACTCGCGCTTACCCCCGAGGCCGCTTCGACCTTGGTGGCGGAACTTGTGCACGGGCTACGGCGCACTGGCGTGCGCGACGCCATGCTCGAAGAACTGCGCGCCATTGCTTATGGCAATACGGTAGATCAGCAAGCTGCACCGGCTGCCATAGTTTGCGCCGAGGCCATCAACCACTTCGTTCACCAACTCGGCGCGCAAAGACTGCCCGAAGAAGCGCGCCCGCAGATCGAAACAGCCGACGGTTTGACCCGACACGCATTCACACCACGCCCCGCACCAGACAAGCTTGACGGCTTACCGGAAATACCTCGGGCTTCTGCCGAAGAGACGTGGACCGATTGGGTGTATATGCTGGAAACCCTGTTCGTTGGAAACGCGGGAGATACTGATGCGGGTGAAATAAATCAGGAGCAGAACAGAAAGCTTGGTCGCATCCTGCGCGGTTTAACCGGTGATGCGGTCGAGGAGACGACATGATTGACGTTCGGCCGGACCCCAAACACCCACGTGGCGGCTATGCGGTGCTAAGTTTCGACGGTAGTTCCCTGACCGACAATGCTGCGCCCCTTGAGGTCTTCGACCTGTACAACGAACGCTTCCTGGGACCCAAGGGATGGCAGCCCGAAAAGCACGCCTTTGGCCCCTACCCCGTTGTGATGTCCGCACACGGGGCGTCTCTTGTGATCGGACCCGAAGTCGTCGACCAGATCGAGGAATTTGCTGCGCTGCGGCTCACGATCGGCGCAGTTAGCGCTGAGATCAGTTGGCCTGACGACATCGTGCATGCACCTAACGCCGCCACATCGGACAACGCGATAAAGGTAGGCTCTGGCCTAGCAGCCGCCGCACCCGCCGCCCCGATCAAGATGAAGGATCAAGTGTCCGATCCCGATCCTGAGCCTGTGGAACAAGTGCCCGAAGTTTCTATCGGCGCGGAGGATGTTGCAGATGAGGTCGACGAGACGCCGCAGCCCATGCAAGAGGAAGAGGAACCTTCGGGCCACTCAAAATCTCTCATCTTTGGGGCGGTGGCGGGTATTCTCGCACTTGCAGGGCTCGCGTTCTTCTTGTTGCAGGACCGTGACCCACGAACGGAGCCCGTTGCCGAGCCGGAAGCGCCCTTAGCAGCGAACCCGCCACCGGTGGCCGCTGCGCCAGACCCGTGTTCCGATGCGGAATTGGCCGCCGTTTCCAGCGACGGCTTTGAGGCCCTGACCGGAGCGTTGAGAAATTGCGGCGGATCCGTCGGCCCGGACACGGCGCTTGACCTGATCGAAAAAGCGGTGGCCGAAGGGGACGCGGCCGCACTGGCTTTCTTTGGCACGCTTTATGATACCGGACAGACAGATCCAGTCATAGAGGAACAGATCGGACTGACCCTTGGCGACAATCCAGCCCGTGCGGCCGAGTATTATGCCCGTGCACGCGATGCCGGATCGTCCGAGGCGGAAGCACTGTTGGCCGGTGTCTGCCGCTCGCTGATGTTGCGCAGCGACACTCTTAGTGTCGGGGCACTGGAAGACTACTGTGCGGAATAAGGAGACCCAAAACATGCTGCGTGTTCTATATCTCCTGTTGCCGGTTGTTCTTCTGTTTGCCGGATCGATGGACGCACGCGGGCAGACGCAGCGGCCGCTGCTGCTCGAGGGGACGCAAACCGTATTTCAACGGGTAGTCACCAAACCGGGCGCGGTATTACGCACTACGCCAGACGGGCAAGCGGCGGCTGAGCTGCACGCATTCCAACCTCTCTATGTTTACCAACGGCAGGATGGTTGGCTGGCCGTCGCCAATAGCAACGCAGGCGGTCCAAACGGCTGGATCCGCGCGTCGGAAGCTGTCGACTGGCGTCAGAACATCGTCGGCGCGTTTACCAACCGGGCCGGACGCGAACGCCAGTTCTTCTTCGAAAGTGAAGACCAGCTACGATGGTTGATGGCGCACGAGGCCCTTTTGCAGGTGCAGGAACGGTTGCTGGCACAAGCGGAGGCCGGGATCATTGAAGGCGCCGAGGGCGTGGTTGCCATAGAACCCGAGGAGTTCGTCAACATACGCGAGGAACTGTACCTTATGCCTATCCTCGACTTCGTCGAGGATTTGCATCCGGTAAACTACGAGGATGTTCTGTTGATGAAGGTGGCTTCGGTCCCGAAGCAGGCCGAGAAACCGGAAAGTCCGCAGAAAAAAGGCACTGGAGGTGAATTCGACGTCGGGATCGTGTTCGTTCTCGATACGACCCAGTCGATGGAGCCCTATATCGCTGCCACGCAAGCAGTCCTGCAACAGACTGTACGCGAGATTAGCGGCACGGAGATTGGCGAGCTGGTAAATTTCGGCGCGATCGGGTTTCGCGACAGTACGGACGCAGTGCCAGAACTCGAATACCGCACTCGGACATTGATTCCGCTTTCGCGTCGCACTGATCAGGCTCCCGTTATTCAGGCCATCGCCTCGGCTACGCAGGTGGCGCGCGCGAATTCTCCCGGATTCAACGAAGACAGTCTTGCTGGGGTCGAGGATGCCATAGATGAGATCGATTGGGATCAGTTGGGGGCCGGAGACCCGATCGATGCCCGGTACGTGATCCTTGTAACTGATGCCGGCCCAAAAGACCCACGGGATCCCAACGCGCGCTCGGAAATTGGCGTGGCGGAATTGCAGGCCGATGCCGAGGGCCGCAATATCGTGGTCATGACACTGCATCTGAAAACCCCAGCGGGGGCGAACGGCAACCATGACTATGCGGCCAGCCGTTACCGGACGCTGTCCAACTTTGCTGAACGAGAGTTCTATTTTCCCATCGAAGGAGGATCTGAGGAGGCTTTTGCGGCAACCGCGCAGCGCCTGGTTACAGCACTGACAGACCATGTCCGTATTGCACGAGGCGAAGAGACAGTTCTGAGTGACACCGAAACCGGTGAGGATCTTGCTGCGCTCGGTCGCGCCATGCGCCTTGCCTATCTCGGGTCGACACGCGGCACGCAGGCACCCGCGGTCATCGAGGGGTGGGTGTCCGACAAGGCAGTGGAGGCCCCCCGCGAAACTGTGATTGAACCGCGTTTACTCGTTACCAAAAACGAGCTCGCGACGATGGCGGAACTGCTCGACAATCTGGTCCGCTTGGGCGAGCAATCCCGCGACACGCAGGACGCGTATACGTTTTTCGGCCAGGTCCGCGGCGTAATCGCTGACATGGCCCAGAACCCGGACAGATTGGTCAACCCGGACACCGAGACCTTGGGCGGCGCGTTGGAGTACCTTGAGAGACTGCCCTATCAAAGCCAGCTTCTGCAAATGACCGAGGAACGCTGGGGCCAGTCTGCGATGCTACGTCGCTCAGTAATTGATGGCATGCGGCAGAAACTAGCGCAGTATCGAAAGTGGCTATTCGATCCCACTGTCTGGACGGCTCTTTATGAAGGGGCCCCGGACGGTGAACTTGTGTATGCCATGCCGTTCGACGTTCTGCCGTGACGGATCGTACAGGTGCCGCCTACCTCTCACTGGAAAACCTCTCCGTCACTCTGACGGACGGCAACCGCACCTTTCGGATGTCGACGGACGAGCTGAGACTGGAGGCCGGGGGTGTGCTGGGTCTGTCGGGAGAGTCGGGCACTGGCAAAACCCTGTTGCTAGAGGTTCTCGGATTGCTGCGGACGCCCGACGAGGGCTCTGTCTTTGCGCTACAAACATCCGAAGACAGGCTTGATCTGGCGAAAGGCGCAAGCGCTGCTAGAACCGCGCGACTTCGCGGTCAATATTTTGGTTTCGTCCCTCAAACGGGGGGGCTTTTACCTTTTCTGTCGGTGGCCGAGAACATTGCGCTAAGCCAGAATATCGCAGGCACCCTTGAACCCTCCTTGCTGGAAGCATTGGTCGATCGGCTTGGACTTGACGGCCTGCAACAGCTGTCGCCCTCGGCACTATCAATCGGTCAGCGCCAGAGGGTATCCATCGCGCGCGCGTTGGCACACAAACCGGTATTCGTGATCGCAGATGAGCCGACCGCGGCATTGGACCCTGATGCGGCACGTGCGGCTATGGGGCTGCTTATCGAAGCGGCTGATCTGGGTGGCTCGGCAGTCATCATCTCATCGCACGATCTCGGATTGTTGGATCAGTTTCCGATGCAGCGCTGGCACTTATCTATGGCCCCCGACAGCAAACCTGAGCGTGCGCATTCGGTGCTCGCGCCCTTGGCCCGACCCGGTGTCGCAGCATGAGACTGGTGGTCGGGCTTGCACTGAAAGACCTGGTCCGCGACCGGATGCAGCTTGTCTGTAATGTAGCGGTTCTGGCAGGTGTCCTTGTGCCGTTGTTGGTACTGCTTGGCGTGAAGAACGGCGTCTACGACGCGCTGATCGGGCGACTACTGTCCGACCCCGCCGCCTTGCAGATCGACACGTCAGGTAATCAGCGCTTCACGTTTCAGGACGCCGACGAGGTGCGTAGTTGGCCCGAAAGCGGCTTTGTCACGCTGAAAACGCGGTCTCTGTTCGATTTTGTTAATGTTCGCGAGGTCGGCGGGCGCGGGAAACGCGACGCTATCCTTGTTCCGTCGGGAACGGGCGATCCAACGCTTGGGGGCATTGCCCTAAAGGAAGGGCAAGCAGTTCTCAGTGCATCGCTGGCAGAACAACTCAACCTTAACAAGGGCGCTGAGATCCAAGTGATCACACAGGCCGAGGACCGACCTCGCCAACTGGCGGTTTCTTTAAGCGTCGCAGCGATACTGCCGACCGAGTCGATGGGCGGGAGAGCGGTTCTGGCCGAGTTATCGGTGTTGGATTTGATAGAGGCCTTCTATGACGCTTATGCCCTTCCGGAGTACGGCATCAGCGAAGGGCGTAATCTCGCGCAACGCGCGGCCGAGTTCGAAGGAATGCGGGTCTTCGCCTCCGACCTGACACAGCTCGCGCAGCTTCAGACCCGGATCGAGCAACGCTTCAACACACGCACTGAGGCCAGAACAGCTGAGGTAGAGGGGGTTTTGAACCTTGGCCGAAACCTTGACCTCGCACTCGTACTGACAGCCTGCGTTGCGGCTGTCGGCCTTGCTGCAGCACTTGTTTTTGGGTTCTGGTCGGAGGTTGCGCGCAAACGCCGTGTTCTGGCAACATTGGCCCTTATGGGACTAAGCGCACGTAGCTTGTGGGTGTTTCCGTTGGTTCAGGCCCTTGCCTGTGGCGGGCTCGGGTTGCTGGTATCCTTCGCTCTCTATGCGGTGGCAGCGCAGGTTGCGACTGCGCTCTTTGCCAGCGGTATGCCAGCCGGGCAGGCATTGGTCTCTTTGTCGATTTCCGAAACACTGGTGATCTGCGCCAGCGTTCTCGCTTTCGTCGCAGCGACCGCTCTGTTTGCAGCGCGCGCCGCGGCGCGCGCCGATCCTGCAATAGTGTTACGGGAGGGCGCAGCATGAGCTGGGTCCGTGTGCTAACCGGAATGCTGTGCTGGGCCGCCAGTGCGGCTCTCTCACAGGATGCCGTCGCCCCCCTCGACCTCCCCATTCAGGACCAGACGGAAGCTTCAGAAACCACTGCTTGGGGCGCAGATCTGGTTGATCCCGGAACCGTTCGGGTCGGCGCAGCGCCAGCGGATCTTATTCTGCCCATGCCCTGCGGCGGCGGGATGGCGTTTCAAAAGATCGCCGTGCCGGTAGACCTTGAAAACCCTCTGGATGATCGACGATTTCGCATGGGCCAGTCCGAGGCCCGTACCGGTTTTGCCGACTACCTCAGCCAGGCTTACTTGCGTGGAGCCTTTGCCGAACAGGATGCTGGATATTCCTATTATTTCATCGCCAGATACGAGCTGACGGTTGCGCAATACCGCGCTCTGCGCGGGGACTGCGATGCCCCGTTCGGACCCCGTGATAGCTTTGCCAAAGGCGATCTAAGCTGGTTTGAGGCGGTCGACGTTACTCGGCGCTATACAGAATGGTTGCTCAAGAATGAGCCCGATGCGCTTCCTTCCCAAGCAGAGCGGCGTGGCTTTCTGCGTTTACCGACAGAACCCGAGTGGGAGTTTGCAGTGCGCGGCGGAGCCCGCATCGACGCCACGCTATTTCCTGGACGACGTTTTTTTGCCACGGGGGACCTTAGCGAGTACGCGCATTTTCAGTCTGGCGGTCGTGCCGCCGACAGCCTGCGCCCGGTGGGTTTGCGCCAACCGAACCCGCTTGGACTTTTTGATGTATACGGTAACGCAGAAGAACTCATGCTCGAGCCGTTTCGCATGAATGCAATTGGGCGCGCACATGGCCAGGTCGGCGGGCTAGTGACCCGCGGCGGCGCCATCGATGCGGAGGAAAGCCAGATTTACACTGCGCAACGGCGCGAGTACCCGATGTTCAGCCCCCGGTCCGCCGTTGCGCTGGCGGGTCAGTTTTTCGGGCTGCGTCCGGTAATCGCTTCGCACATCGTATCCGAGGCGAGTTTCGACGCAATTCGCGACGGATGGATCGCGCAAGCCGAAAGCGGCACAGGGGACGAACAGACGGTCGACCCGCTTGCCGCGCTCGACCGGTTGACCCGCGACGAGCTGGACCCACGGCGCAAGCAGGCTTTGTCCGAGGTCCAGCTTGAGTTTCGCGTGTTTCAGGAAAGCACTGAACTGTCTTTGAAGCAGGCGGCCAAGTCATCGCTGCTGAGTGGTGCGGCCTTCGTT
The DNA here is from genome assembly GCA_030066795.1 of Dinoroseobacter sp. Taxonomy (GTDB): domain Bacteria; phylum Pseudomonadota; class Alphaproteobacteria; order Rhodobacterales; family Rhodobacteraceae; genus Dinoroseobacter. The sequence continues at coordinate 113,115 of JASJAW010000018.1, read as the reverse complement.
GAAACGTTGGTAACCGATACCGTGCAAATCAGCGAACTTGACAGAAATGCCCGCGTATTACGCGACCGCGTTGCGGTCTCGGTCGGGCCACAGCGCGATCAGCTGATGTTGTCCTTTCGGGCTGCGGTTGAGCGTTTGACCTCCCTGCGCGCCGAGCAAGAAACATTTCTCTTGTCTTACCGTGCCATGCTTGAAACCCTGAGCACCGATTTCCCTGAGGCGACCCGCACCGCGGCCTACGAGGCATTAACCACCGAACTGTCAGAAGCAGGGCAGACAGTTCTTCTGACCCCACTAACGCAGTTCTGGAGCGACCTAGATGTCTACGTCGACCAGCCCGATATGTCCCTTGAAGAACTGCTCGATTTGGCCATTACCGGCTGAAGATCAAAGCGGTGGGCTTTTGCGCGTCGGCATGTTGTCCGGCAGTTGCGGCTCTGGCGCGACCTCGCTGTCGATATCGAAACGAGCGTCGCCGGGATCGAAGCTCGCTGAGATATAAGGACGTTTGCGTCCACCGCCGGGTTTATCGGCAGCTTCTACGAGGGAATAGAGTTGGATTTGTGCTCCGGAGAACGTCGTAAACTGCCCAACTGGCGCCTCGCCCTGGTTTGGAACGGACTCCCAATGTCGCAGCAACACTATAGGCTTCACTGGCATAAAAGTTGTCAGCAAAGCTTCGCCCAAAAACTGTCCATCAGTTGAAGGGTTGGTCGTTCCGCGGAACTGCGCATCCGGCAGCAAACCGCGTAAAGCTGCGTTGGCGCCGACTTGCCATCCACTATGATCCGTTCCGATCAACACGCCACCGCCAGCCTTAGCGATTGAAGCCACCTGATTGGCCAGCAGCGCAGCACTGGAGTTTTCGGCACCTGGAAACTTCACCTGAGGCACACCACTGACCCGCATGGAACGGATACCGAAAGAGCCGTCAAGCATAATCGCGTTGTTACCCGCGCTGTAGAATCCGCGAAGAGCTTCGCGATCCCCATCACCAATGGCAGACCTGCGGCTTGTGAGGTCAAGGATCAGGACATCTGTGTTCGGGTTTTCCATTAACGCGGATGCCAACGCACCTTGGCGCTCGGACCGCACATAGATAGATCGGAATGCCGTGCCGTTCTTTGCGCCGCTCAGCCAGTCAGACATCGCTTGCCGCAAGGCTGACGGATAGGTGCGGTGCTCATAGGAGCCGTTGAAGAATAGAACGTTAATAGGTTCAGCGCTCAGACGGCCGCCCGCAAACGACAGCACACTGACAAATAGAATGAAACGCAAGAAGGACATAACAAACTCTCGGTGAAAATTTCCGTTTAACAGGCTACAGACGCTTTCTGATCAGGCAAGGCCAAACCAGCGCTTTCCCAATAGGATTTGACCTGATCCGCAAGACGAGCAAACATACTCCTGCGCTCTGCAACCGAGGATAGGACAAAAGATGCCCTCGAAAGTGCTGGTAATTTGTTTAAGCCTTGGGTTGGTCAGCGCGTCTGCCGCGTGGGCGGCATTAGCGCTGCAGGCCTGTGCTGTTCGTGCGCCTTTCCTGCCCAATGCCTGCCCCGGTGATGATATTGAAGCGGCGCGCTCAGAGCTTCTTGTGCAAGATGCGCGGTCTGCCGATCTGAAAGCGCAAATAGCTGCCGCTGAGCGTGAGTTGGCCCGCATTCAGTGCATCGCGGCCCCGGCCGATCCTTACGCGCCGTTCGATCCCGAGGTTTGGAGAGCGCGCGAACTGACGGCTCTTTATGGGTGCTGGGCACTGGAAAGCACATATGCCACACGGGATGTCGATACTGACGAAGTTATCACCTATGGCACATGGCAGATGTGCTTCGACGGCCTTGGCGAAGGGCGTCAGATTATGCGCGGAAGCGACGGGTCAGAATGTTCGGGACCAGTGCGCGCGGGGTATACCCCGCAAGGACGCTTACAGATTATCGAAGCAGACAATCTGGCATGTAGTGACGGCGGGTATATCCATCGCCGCAACATAGCGTGCGGTCTGAGCGACACGGGTCTGCAATGCGACACCCTGCAACCCGAGACCGGTGGCGAAGCCTCGCTGGGCATGTCCAAGATCACAAAACCGCTTTAGTTTATCGGCATTCTCTAATTTCCCATTTCAAAAACTGGTATCGGCTGGGAAGGCACTCGAGACTTTGGTTTTGGCTGTCTCGGCAACCAGTCAACCCGCAGGGACAAGAAGCCACCTTTTCGAGGCCGCGCACCTGGAGTTGCTGTTTTCTGAGGTAAGCAGCGGCTTTTGGCGGAGAGACAGGGATTCGAACCCTGGGACCGCTCTCACGGTCAACGGTTTTCAAGACCGCCGCATTCGACCACTCTGCCACCTCTCCGTCTTGGCGCGTTGGTACCCTTCATGAATTTCGGGAACAAGATAAATCTGCCGCAATTTCTCGGCAGAAGGTTGCAACAAAGTCGCTGTTGTCTTTGCAAGTTGGAAACAAACCGGTAAGACTAGGCGCAAAGAAGGCGGAATAGCCGTGATGGACCACTTCTCAGTCCATCTAAGACGAGGCATACTGCGGGAGCAGGTCATGGGTAAGCACAAAGCAGGACGTGCACTGCTTGTCGGAGCGCTTTGCGTGGGTCTAGCGGCGTGCGAGGGCCAGGACGCATTTGACCTGCTAAACGCAACTTCAACAGGGGATGACGCTTCGCAGACCCCAGCCTCGCAAGCTGGCGGTCAGGCTGTTGAAGCCGAAGCGCCAGACGTATTTGGCGTGTCAGATACCGGTCTGTGGGATGGACGGCCGTCTCTCGGTGGTGTCTGGGTGGCCTATCCTGACGTCGCGGACCCGGAACGTGTGGTCATCCGCAACCAAGCCAACGGGTCTTTCGTCATCGGTGCCCTGTTCCGGCGCGAACGGGATAATCCGGGACCGCGCTTCCAGGTATCCTCGGACGCGGCGGAAGCGTTGAACATTCTTGCGGGCCAACCAACGGAACTCGAGGTTGTTGCTCTGCGCAGGGTGGTCACCGAAGCGGCGGAACAGGAAGCCGAAGAGGCAGCTTCTGCGGTGGCGGCAGTGGAACCACAGCAAACGGAAGAAACAGCACCTGTAGTTGCAGAAGCGGCACCACAACCGGCCGCAGAGCCGGCACCCGGTGTCGACCCTGCAGAAATTGCAGCTGCTGCGCTAGCCCAAGCCGAGGGGCGCGAAGTTGACTTCAACAGCGCGCTACCGGCTGCGGGAGCAGGTTCTGGCCCCGTCGAAAGTCAAACACTGGAACAAGTACCCACCGCCGCGCCTGCGGCCTCGTCGCTTGAAAAGCCCTACATCCAGATCGGCATTTTCAACGAGAAAGATAACGCCCGCCGTACTGCCGAGCAAATTGCCGAGGCAGGTCTGGCAGTCGAAACACTCGAGCAAGAATCGCAAGGTAAACAGTTCTACAGGGTCATCGTGGGCCCGGCACCGAACTTCGACACGCGTGCGCAGGCTCTCTCCAGTGTACGCGCACTTGGCTTCACAGACGCTTACTTCGTCACGAACTAAAAGGCTCGTCCCATGAGAAACGTGATATTTGCTCTGTTCGCGCTGTGCGTCGCAGGACTGACCCCAGCCTATGCCGCCTTTGAGACGCGGGCTAGTGCGGCCTATGTCATCGACCTGACAACAGACACGGTGCTTTTGTCCAAGAACGCCGACGTCCCGTTGCCGCCCGCTTCTATGTCCAAGCTCATGACGCTTTATATGCTATTCGAGGCGCTCGAGAAGAACCCGTCCGTCACTCTCGATACACGGTTCGGCGTTTCCTCCCGAGCCAAGGCAAAGGGCGGCTCCACGATGTTCCTGAACGAGCGTGACCGCCCCACGGTAGAGGAGTTGATCAAAGGGATCGTCGTGCAATCCGGAAACGACGCGACAGTTGTTGTGGCGGAGGGCCTTGCCGGGTCGGAGGAAGCGTTCGCGCGGCTTATGACAGAGAAAGCCCAGGCCCTGGGCATGACGCAATCTACGTTTGCGAATTCCTCTGGTTGGCCTGACCCGCGTCACCGGATGAGCATGAGAGATCTCGCCATCGTGACCGAGCGGATCATCGAAGACTACCCGCAGTATTACGGATACTTCGCGCTTGAAGAATGGGGCTTCGACGAACGCGCGCCCAAGAACCGGTACAACCGTAACCCCCTTCTTGGGCTGGGTATCGGAGCCGACGGACTAAAGACCGGCCACACGCAGGAGGCCGGCTATGGACTGGTCGGATCTGCGCAACAGGGCGCACGCCGGATCGTTTTCGTAGTCACCGGACTGGAATCGGAGCGTGACCGCGCGGAAGAGTCCGAACGTATTGTTGGCTGGGCTTTCCGGCAGTATGTGCAGCGTCAGCTTGCAACCGGAGGCACCAAGATTGCCGATTTGCCGGTTTGGGTGGGCTCTCAATCAACGGTTGGTGCTGTTGCGCCCGATACAATTGCACCGCTTGTCCCTCTCTTGGCGACGGGCTCTCTGGAAACCGAAATCGAAACCAATACACCGCTCGAAGCGCCAATCGCAGCCGGAGAGGAGATCGCAACCCTAGTCGTGCGTGGCCCTGAGATGGAACCACAGCGGTTTCCGCTCGTAGCCGAAAGCGATGTCGAAAAAGGTGGAGCCTTGGTGAGAATGCAGGCCGCAGCGCAGGTTCTCTTGCGGGAGGTTCTTGCCAACGACACGCCGCAGGTTGAAACCCAGTAAACCTACTGTGCCGGGGCGTTTCATAAGTTTTGAAGGTATTGACGGGTCCGGAAAGTCGACACAGTCCGCCCTGTTGGCATCTGCACTTGAACGTTCAGGACGGCGCCCCTTGTTGACCCGCGAACCCGGCGGTTCGCCCGGCGCGGAGGACATCCGCGCCTTACTTGTTTCCGGGGCCACCGATCGCTGGTCACCAGAAACCGAAATCCTGCTGTTCACTGCAGCACGCCGCGACCATCTGGAGCGGACCATCGCTCCGGCGCTTGCGGAAGATCGTGATGTTATCACCGACCGCTTTGCAGACAGCACACGCGTCTATCAGGGTGTCACACGGGGTGACCTCCGTGGGTTAGTAGACGCATTGCATTTGCAGGTAATTGGCACTGAGCCAGACCTGACACTCATTATTGATATGGACCCAACCGAAGCGCTACGCCGTGGACTCGCCCGGGGATCTGGAGAGGACCGTTTTGAAGAGTTTGGACTCGACTTCCAGATGCGCCTGCGTGCGGGATTCCTTGCACTTGCAGAGGAATACCCGGAAAGATGCGTGGTAATCGATGGGAACCGCGCGGAGGACGCCGTGGCCCAGGATGTACTGGATACGCTTCAAAAGGCAGGCTGAGCCATGGATGTGCACGAGGACGCGCCCGCGCCGGAGTCGGACCGAACGGCTGACGCCCCGCATCCGCGCCATACATCGGTACTGGTCGGCCAGGCGAAAGCTGAAATTGGTTTTCTGCAGGCCTTTAACTCGGGTCGTTTACACCATGCATGGCTGATCGCCGGGCCGGAAGGCATAGGGAAAGCCACACTGGCTTGGCGGATCGCACGGTTCTTGCTGTCGCAGCCCGTGTCTGAAGGAAACGAGACCGAGGGATTGTTCGGAGACACTCTCGCATCCACTTTGCCCGAAACGCTCGATACGCCGAGCGAGCACCCTGTCGCGCGTCGAATTGCAGCTCTTTCGGAGCCACGACTGTTCCTTTTGCGCCGTCCGTGGGACAGTGATCGAGGCCGGTTCAAACAGGACATACCCGTAGACGAAGTACGGCGCTTGAAGTCGTTCTTTCATTTCTCGGCGGTTGATGGTGGGCGACGTGTTGTCATTGTCGATGCAGCCGACGATCTGAACACAGCTGCTGCGAACGCGCTTTTAAAAGTCTTGGAAGAGCCGCCGAGGGACACTGTATTGTTGCTGGTGAGCCATTCCCCATCGCGTTTGCTACCGACAATACGCTCTCGCTGCAGAACCCTTAAACTCCGACCGCTGGACACTCCGGAGATGGTCGAAGCACTCGGCAGGATAGTGTCGACAGACCCGGCGGAGATTTCGGTCTTGAGCGCTTTATCCAATGGATCTGTAGGACGAGCTGTGGAGCTTCAGGATGCTGGTGGGCCAGAGGCCTACGGCGCCCTCGTTTCGTTCTTATCAGATCTGCCGAGGCTCGATCGTCCGGCGTTGGTCAAACTTGCTGACAGCGCCAGCGGCCGCGGAAGCGAAGACAGGTTTGCATTGCTTCTGGCGCTCACGGAATTCTTCTTGCACAGGCTGGCGCAGACCGGGGCAACTGGATATCCGCCGGATGAAGCCGTTAACGGCGAGGCGGCCCTGTTGAGCCGCTTGTGCCCAACGCCTGAGCATGCACGCGCGTGGGCGGATGCGAGTGCGGATTTATTGCCCCGGGCGCGGCGAGGGTATGCCGTCAACCTTGACCCTTCTGCCCTTCTCATCGATATGTTCCTCGGGTTGCAAATGACCGCTTCAGGCCCTGCAGCGGCTTAATCCTTCCAACGCGCGGCCCAGCACATATTTTGAAAGAACGCGATGCCGCCCGCCGCCCTTGTAGACAGCCATTGCCATCTCGATTTTCCAGATTTTGCTGATGAGCTTCCTGACGTCATTGCGCGTGCTCGGTCTGCAGGCGTCACTCGGATGGTCACGATTTGCACCAAACTCCGGCTTGAGCCAGAAGTGCGCGCGATTTCGGACGCCTACGACCCAGTATTCTATGCGGCCGGGACGCATCCGATGAGTGCAGCAGACGAGCCGCTTGCGACAGTAGAAAACCTGGTCAGCCTCAGCCAGCACCCGAAATTTGTCGGCATCGGTGAGACCGGGTTGGACTACCACTACACCTCCGAAAGTGCAGGAGTACAACAGGACAGCCTGCGCATTCATATCGAAGCCGCTCGGCAAACAGGGCTGCCGCTCATTATTCACGCTCGCGCTGCGGATGACGACATGACACGCATCCTCAGAGAAGAGTACGCAGCAGGTGCATACTCCTGCGTGATGCACTGTTTCTCGTCGGGGCCAGCTCTGGCAAAGACGGCGTTGGAGCTTGGTTTCTACCTGTCCATGTCCGGCATCGCAGCGTTCAAGAGGAGCGTGGAATTGCGCGAAATCTTTGCCGAAGCGCCAGTTGATCGGGTCTTGGTCGAGACGGACGCACCCTATCTTGCGCCGCCGCCACATCGAGGCAAACGTAATGAACCGGCGTATGTCACGTTAACCGCGCAGGTTGGCGCAGATCTATATGATCTGAGCCCAGATGCGTTTGCCGCGCAAACAACGGAGAATTTCAACAGGTTGTTTGCGAAAGCGGCCCAGTGGACCCCTGCCAAAGGGGCTGCCTGAGATGGCAGAACTCAAATTCACAATTCTCGGGTGTGGATCATCAGGTGGTGTGCCCCGCCTCGGAGGATTGTGGGGAGCCTGTGACCCGCAAAACCCGCGCAACCAACGCACACGCTGTTCTTTGCTTGTCGAACGTGCCACCGACGAAGGCTGTACGCGCGTTCTCATCGACACCTCGCCGGATATGCGCGCGCAACTGCTCGCTGCAGATGTCGGAACACTGGATGCAGTGGTCTTCACGCACGAGCATGCAGACCACACACACGGGCTCGATGACCTTCGAATGATTGTGTTCAACATGCGCAAACGTCTTGATGTTTGGGCGAACAGCGCGACCCAGACCAGCCTTATGGCAAGGTTCGGCTATGCTTTTGTCCAACCGTCCGGCAGCCCCTACCCGCCTATTCTCGACATGCACACCATTGACGGGACAATCGAGATCGACGGACCCGGCGGAGCTATTCACCTTCACCCTTTTGAGGTGGCCCACGGCGCGATCGACTCGCTCGGGTTCCGCATTGGTGACGTAGCCTATTTGCCAGATGTTTCGGAACTGACGGAAGAAGCACGCGCAGCGCTGGAAAACCTAGGGGTCTGGATCGTCGACGCGCTCCGTCGTGACCCACACCCGACTCATTCGCATCTCGCACAGACGCTCAACTGGATCGAAGATATCGCACCGTCAGAAGCGGTTCTGACCAATATGCACAACGATCTCGACTATGCCACAGTGGAGGCGGAAACACCCGCCAACGTAACTCCCGCCTATGATGGGATGGTCATCCGGCGCCCCATACCGTGAGCCATCGATGAGCGATCTGCTAGAAGTCACGCTGCCGGTCTTTCTGGTTCTCACCGCAGGCTATGTGGCTAACTGGCGCGGACTGTTCTCCGACAATCATGTCGACGCGTTGATGAAGTTTACGCAGAGCTTCGCTATCCCCTGCCTGCTCTTTGCAGCGATTTCCAGACTGGACTTGCAAGCGGTGTTCGACTGGCAATTGCTTGTCAGCTACTACAGCGGCTCGGTCGCCAGCTTCCTGATTGGTGCGCTTGGGGCGCGGGTCGTTTTCGGTCGCCCCATGGTCGATGCCGTTGCGATTGGCTTTTGCTGCTTCTTTGCAAATACGCTTCTGCTCGGCTTGCCGATTATGGAACGGGCTTACGGGCAAGACTCTCTCGGCCCCGTTTTTGCGATCATCTCTCTGCACGCCCCTATCGGCTACCTATTGGGCATTACGGCTATGGAAACCGTGCGCAGCACCGGTAAAGGAGCACTCCGTACGCTTTGGGAGATCGTGAAGCAGATCACCCATAACGGGATCATGATCGGGATTTTTCTGGGATTTGCAGTCAACTTGCTCGGGCTGGCAATGCCCGGCGTAGCAATGGAGGCGATCGACCTGATTGCGCGTGCAGGGCTACCGGCCGCCCTGTTTGGCCTTGGCGGCGTACTGTATCGGTACAAGCCAGAAGGGGACTTGCGGGAGGTTGCGTTCGTCTGTCTGACCGCTCTCGTCCTGCAGCCTCTCATCGTTTGGGGTATGGCGCGAGGGGTGTTCTCGCTCGAAACCAGTGAGTTGCGCGCGGCTGTGGTCGTTTCGGCCATGGCGCCCGGCGTGAACACATACGTTTTTGCGAACATGTATGGCGTAGCGAAACGGGTCGCTGCGACGTCCGTGCTGATCGGAACGGCCTTGTGTATCCTGACCACGGCCGGTTGGCTTACAGTGCTGCCCTAGTGCAAATTGTGCTGGCTGCCGGACGCTTCCTCATCGAGCATATGTCCAGTTGCAAACCGATCCAGCCGGTAACGAGCGGCGACTTCGTGCGGTGTATCGGTTGCCATCAAGTGCGCCATACACCACCCGGAGGCCGGCACCGCTTTGAACCCGCCGTAACACCAGCCGGCATTCACATAGAGCCCGTTAATTGGCGAGCGGTCGATGATTGGGGAACCATCCGCTGTCATGTCCATAATCCCGCCCCAACTGCGCAGCACACGCGCTTTCCCGATCATGGGCATGAGGGTCATCGCGGCCTCCATCACATGTTCGGCCATCGGCAGATTTCCACGCTGCGCGTAGGAGGCGTAGAAATCGAGGTCTCCGCCAAACACCAAGCCTCCCTTGTCTGACTGACTGATATAGAAATGTCCGCGACCGTAGGTGACAACGTGGTCCAGTACGGGCTTCAGGCCTTCAGTTACAAAAGCCTGCAGCACGTGGCTTTCGATCGGCAGACGCAGACCGGCGCGCTCGGCAAGCTGGCCGGAGCGGCCGGCGACGACCATACCGACCTTGGGAGCTCGGATAGTACCGCGAGAAGTCTCGACACCGGCAACAACGCCATTCTCGATCAAGAACCCTGTCACTTCGCAATTCTGGATCAGGTCGACACCAAGCCGATCGGCCGCGCGTGCATATCCCCACGCAACCGCATCATGCCGCGCCGTCCCGCCGCGCGGGTGATACAATCCGCCGTAAATCGGAAATCTTGTATTCTCGAAATCCAGATAAGGCAGCAGGTCTCGCACGCCCTTGCGGTCGAGCAGGATCGCATCATCGCCCTGGTTGATCATTGCGTTTCCGCGCCGCGCAAACGCGTCGCGCTGACCGTCCGAATGGCACAAGTTGATAATGCCGCGCTGGGAATGCATGACGTTGTAGTTGAGTTCGGCCTCCAGCCCCTCCCATAGCTTCAGCGAGTGGGAGTAGAACTCCGAATTCCCTGGAAGCAGATAGTTTGCTCTGACGATTGTAGTATTGCGCCCGATATTGCCCTGCCCGAGAACCCCTTTTTCGAGAACAGCTACATTTGTGATCCCATGGTTGCGCGCGAGGTAATAGGCCGTCGCAAGACCGTGTCCTCCGCCGCCGATGATTACCGCATCATAGGACGGTTTTGGGCTCGGAGAGCGCCACATCGGCGGCCAAGCTTTGTTCCCAAGCAGCCCTTGGCGCAACACCTCCAATCCAGAGTATCGCATGCAATCTCCCGCCGTGTTCTTCTTAATCTAGCAGTGGAAACAGGGGGGAACGCCACCCGAAAACGTCGCACTTTGACTGGTTTTCGACGTGATATCGCCATGGGATCGGCCCTGTTCCCCATGAATGAGGCAAGAGTATGGCAGCAGAGTCGAGGGGCATGGGGTCGGCGGAACTCCGCATTGTTTCCGGTGCCGTCAAGATAGGCGCCTTTCCAGTGAAATTGATCCAAGAGCACGGACGGCAAATGCGAAACGCTTGTCCTGGCCCACTTTGGCTTTTTTCGAAACACTCCGTTATGACCTGCGCGACGAATGGCGCTAACATATTGTTTTAATTGGAATTAAGCGCGGGTTAGCCTTTTGTGAACGTCCAATAATAACCAACTGTATTCATTCACTTTTAACGCATCGCAGCGGATTCCCGGCTTTGAGCCCAATTAGTCAAACAATCGCCCGATTCATTTGGGAAAACGTTCCCTGATCTATGGACAGACTCCGTAATCGTCGTCGATGGGAGCGTGATTGATATGACAGAGAAACTGAACCACAGCAGCAAGACCAAGCCCTCAGCCGCCAGCGCGCTGCGACGGTTTCGCGATTCCGAGGCCGGCACTCTGACTGCCTTCTCTCTATATATATTTATCGCGATGATTATGATCTGCGGTCTCACCATCGACCTTATGCGGTATGAAGCCGTGCGGACACGTCTTCAATCCACGACAGACCGCGCTGTGCTTGCGGCCGCCGACCTCGACAACACGCTCGACGCAAAAGCGGTTGTAGAAGACTACTTCGCGAAGGCAGGTATGGCTGATTACCTGGACGACGTGGTCGTGGACAAGGGACTGAACTACAAGGAAGTCACCGCTGAAGTTTCAGCAACCATTCCAACATGGTTCATGAACATGTCAGGCATTTATGACCTGGACGCGGTTGCGGCGAGCAAAGCGGAAGAGCGGATTCAGAATATTGAAATCTCGCTGGTGCTCGACATCTCAGGTTCGATGCGCGGGACAAAAAACGCCAACATGATCGACGCTGCAAATGACTTTGCCGAAACGATCATGGAAGCCAACGAGAACCTCGCCTCCGACGGAACTGGCCTCGCGGCGATCTCCGTTATTCCCTACAACGCGTCGGTGAGCGCGCCAAATTATTTGCTGAACGAATACAACGTTAAAACGCACCAGACGTTCTCGCGCTGCGCGCGCTTTGCGTCCAGCGACTTCAACCGCTTGTCGCTCAGCACAACGGCTCAAATTGACCGGCTATCGCATTTTGACCGCAACAACAGCTACTTGAACCGGTCCGGCGGCGTCAATTTCATCGCACGCCCGTGGTGCCCGACCAGCGGAGTTGAAGACATTCTTCCGCTATCGACCAGCCTGAGTGACCTGCAAAGCAAAATCAGCTCGCTCGGTGCCGAAGGCAATACAGCGACGGATCTTGGCATGAAATGGGCCGCAGCATTGCTGGACCCGGGTTCCCGCACAATGGTGAACAATCTTGTCGGCGACAATCGCCTGGACTCACGACTGGCCGGCCGCCCTGAGGCCTACAATGACCCAGAGACGATCAAGGTGATCGTACTGATGACTGACGGTGCCAACACCTCTCAGTATGACCTGAAATCACAGTTCAAAGGCACGATGTCGCCGGTTTGGTATTCTGCAGACACGGACAAATACTACGTATACTTCGAGAATCGGGACAATGCAGGCCAGAAAGCCTGGTGGGATCCGGGCCGCAAACCGCAGGCAGATGAAAACGGAAATGACGAAGAGCTTGGCCGCTGGCGTAAGCGCATTCCGAAGAATCCCAGAAAGGACGCGGTACAGCTTTCCCACGCTGAACTCTTCTCGAGATACAGCGTACGCTACGTGTCCGAGTACTTCTTCCGCGTCCAAAGTGACTCTCAGAGCGATATTCGAAACCAGTACCGTTACGCGTGGCACACCTATGCGGGCAACACGAGCGCCGACAATTATACCAAGAGCCTTTGCACATTGCTGAAAGCTCAGAAGGTTCAGATCTTCACCATCGGGTTCGAAGCGCCGCAGCGCGGGCAGGATCTCATGCGGGCCTGCGCCACATCGCCGAGCCACTACTATGACGTGAACGGCGTCGAGATTTCCGAGGCGTTCAGCTCGATTGCCAACACCATTCAACAGCTGAGACTGGCTCTATGATCTCTCGTCTGAAGAAGTTCTGGTCCAAAGAGGAGGACGGCACCGCGACAGTGGAATTCGTGATCGTGTTCCCGCTGATTATGGCAGTGTTTATGTCCACGTTTGAGCTGGCAATGCTGACCGCAAAGTTCACGATGCTGGATCGTGCACTGGACCAGACCATGCGCGACGTCAGACTAAGTTCAGGCAACCCCCTGTCGGCACAGGATGTGCGCAATGCTGTTTGCGACCGCACGCTCTTGATCAAGGATTGCCACTCTGAGCTGGTAATCGAAATGACTGACATCGTGCCGCCGAACTGGAGCTGGCCCGCAACCTCTGCGACCTGTGCCAATCGCGGTGTCGGAACCCTGCCGGTCGTAAATTTCACGCAGGCCACCGCGAACAAACTGGTGCTGGTCCGCGCCTGCGCGCTGGTTGATCCCTGGTTCCCTTTGACGGGCCTTGGGATGGCGCTTTCGAAAGATGACTCCGGCCTCTTCCAGATGACGTCCGTCTCCGCCTTCGTTGCCGAGCCGTAAGCGAGAGAGTGTGTTATGAAATCGTTTCGCCTAAAGCCCTTGTTTCGAAACTTCGCCCGCGAAGAAAAGGGCGCAGTGATCGCGGAGTTCCTATTTGCGATGTGCTGGCTTTGCTGGTGGTACGTGGCTGCTTTTGCGTTCTTTGATGGCTTCCGTCAGTACAACGCGTCTATCAAGGCCACTTACACAGTTGGCGACATCCTCTCCCGTCAGATGTTCCCGGTCGATAAAGATTACCTCGATGGGCTCAAGGGCCTTTACGAATACACGATCAAGTACGGCAGTATCCCACAGCTTCGTTACACCTCGATCAAATGGGTCGACGATCCGGGTCAGTACGAAATCCACTGGTCTTACGCCACCGGGACTAAGCAAAAGCTGACCAATGGCGATCTGCCCGATATCAGAGACAAGTTACCCGTACTGTCCGACGGGGAGCACGTAATCCTGGTGGAAAGCAGCTCGATCTATAACACGCTCTTTGCTGTCGGTGTGAAGGATGGGCTTGAGTTTAGCAACTTCATGGTGACATCGCCGCGCTTTACGCCCCGTCTGGAGTATGAGTTCGAAGACGGCACGCTCGCAGGCAGTTAATCAGCGCTGTGTGTCGCGCTCCAGAAGAGCAGCGATTGTTTCTGCCATGATCTCTGCTTGGATCTTGCTGGTCACTCCACCGATCCCCATCACGCGCCCAAGCCGCCACCACATCCCCGGCGCCCATCCGCCCGGCTGACGCGCCTTCAGGCGGAGCAGAAACCCGTTCGATGGCTTTATTGCAAAGACGCCGCGATCGATCTTGCGGACATCCTCGAGGCGCACAAGAAGTTCACCCGCATCGGTATAGAGCGCCATATCCCGCAGTTGGAGACCACTCGCTGTTGCCTTCCCGGCAGCGTTCGCCAGAAGCAGGATACAAAGGGCGAAAGTCCACAGAAAAACCACCCAGAACAGGGATTCAGGCGCTTGGAAGACCGCAACCCAAGCCAGAATTCCGGCGAGCAGGTAGAGCATGATTAGCACCGCGTACCGTTTGGCTGGAACCGGCCTGAGATAGATTACGGGGGATTGCCCGTTTGTATCTGACATTTCTTCCTCGGGATCTGGGGTGTGAGAAGCCCGCGCGCCGGGATCACTCAAGCGGACAACGCTGCATCGGCACCCACAGCTTTACGCACCATATCCCAGTACATGTCTTGTATATCGCCCCGGTCAAGGCGGCCCCCTTCGCGATACCAGGTCGTCAATCCGGTCAACATCGCAATCAATGCCATCGTGGCCAGCTTAGTGTCGTGAACTGCAAATACACCGGATGCACGACCGCGTTGGAGAATTCGCTCCAGCAGATTCTCGTAGGTTTTGCGCTGGTCCTCGATCACTGCGAAATTATCCTCCGTCAGATTACGGAGTTCCATGTACGCAACAAAAACAGCCTCCGCCCGATCGAGATGGAAGGCTATATGAAATCTAGCGAACGCCTCCAATGCGCGTTCAGGAGGACCGGATAGGTCCACACTCGAAACAGCCTCCAGCAATTCGTCCATATGCGACTTCATCAAATCGAACAGCAGCGTTTGCTTGTCCGGCGTATAAAGATACAAGGCTCCCGCTTGCACACCGACCTCACGAGCGATCTGTCGCATGGTAACGGCCGCAAACCCATGGCGCGCGATTAGGCTGCGCGCCGCCGAGCGGACACGCGGTCCGGTGATATCGGAATGAGACCCGGTCTTTCTTGCCATAGTGGCAAGTTAGGTGAACGTACGTTCAATTCCTAGAGCAAATTCGTCGCTTTACGGATTGCCCGCACAAGCAAGCCCACGCTAGGACTGAGCATGATCAAAGCCCTTTTCACCCTCGGACCGGTAGTGTGCACGTTTCTTATGGGGTGTGCACCTGCGGAACTCGACGAGGCTATCTCCGCCGAAGCACTGGAGGTACCTCCTCCGGAAATCGCGCCACTCGACGATTTACTGCAAGCGCCAGAAACGCGTCTCAGCGCGGAAGATGCAGAGGCTCTACTGGCGCGCGCCCGCGCCACAGAGGCAAGGGTTGGGCGCTCCCAGTGAGCCAGTTTTCACGCGTTGCGCCCAAGCATTCAATTGGCTAGGAGGTCGGAGCGATATTGCAATCACCCGTCCGGAGACCACTCATGACCACCCCTCTTCGCCTTGGGATCGCAGGTCTTGGAACCGTGGGCGCAGGCGTCGCCAAGATCGTAGCGGCCAAGTCAAACCTATTAGCAGCGCGAACTGGACGTCCGATTGTGATCGCAGCAGTGTCGGCACGCTCGCGTGACAAAGATCGTGGCGTCGACTTGTCGGGCTATGACTGGGAAAGCGACCCTGTCACTTTGGCAACACGGGACGATATCGACGTCTTCGTGGAACTGATGGGCGGTTCCGAAGGGGCAGCTAAGAAAGCAACCGAAGCAGCAATCGCAGCGGGAAAGCAAGTTGTCACGGCAAACAAAGCCATGCTGGCTTTGCATGGCCAGGAACTGGCCGCTGCTGCGGAACAAGCCAGTGTCGCATTGCGATTTGAAGCGGCTGTTGCCGGTGGAATCCCGGTGGTTAAAGCCCTCACTGAAGGTCTTGCCGGCAACCAGATCACCCGGGTCATGGGGGTGATGAACGGAACATGCAATTACATCCTAACCCGCATGGAAACCGCCGGTCTGCCCTATGATGAGGTCTTCGCCGAAGCGGATGCGCTCGGATATCTTGAAGCAGACCCGACGCTGGATGTCGGTGGCATCGACGCGGGGCACAAGCTGGCAATACTTGCCTCCATCGCTTTTGGCACGCAGGTAAATTTCGACGCGATGCAACTCGAGGGCATCCAGCGCATCACCATAGACGACATCAGGCAAGCAGCGGATATGGGGTACCGGATCAAGTTGCTCGGTGTTGCACAAATGACGGGACGCGGCCTCGAACAACGAATGTCCCCTTGCCTTGTGCCAGCCAACTCTCCGCTTGGGCAGTTGGAAGGGGGAACGAACATGGTGGTGCTAGAGGGCGACGCCGTCGGTCAAATCGTGTTGCGTGGTCCGGGCGCGGGCGAAGGGCCTACAGCATCTGCAGTTCTGTCCGACATCATGGACATTGCGCGCGGAGACCGAATCTCCACCTTCGGGCAGCCGGCCAACGCGCTGGAACCCGCAGTCGGTGCACAGACCGCAGTCCCTGCGCGCTACTACCTGCGGATGGAGCTGCTGGACAAGCCCGGTGCGCTCGCCAAGGTCGCGACGGTCCTTGGCGAAGCAGGCGTTTCGATCGACCGAATGCGTCAATACGCGCATGAGGAGTCCTCCGCCCCTGTTTTGATTGTGACACACAAGACCGCCCGAAGCGCACTTGATCACGCGTTGCAGAACCTTCCGGGTACGGCGGTTCTGTCAGGCGAGCCGGTCGCAATCCGCATCGAACAGGTCTGATACTTAGGTAATTTAAACGGGATCCCGCTTGGCGACGATAACATCGGCTCCAAAGCTTCCCATTCGTGACACGGGCAGGTATGCCCATTCAAAGACATGAGTTTTCGCACAAGGTGCCCCATGACCAAATCCATAGATTTCAATGATCGCATGCTGTCTCTCGGGCTCGCCCGGGTCGCCGAACAGGCCGCACTGGCCTCGGCAAAGCTTATCGGTCGCGGGGATGAAAAAGCCGCCGACCAAGCCGCTGTGAATGCCATGCGGGATCAATTGAATCTACTCGAGATACGCGGTGTGGTCGTCATCGGAGAAGGCGAACGGGACGAAGCCCCGATGCTTTATATCGGCGAGGAGGTCGGTTCCGGCGCTGGTCCAGAAGTCGATATCGCGCTGGACCCTTTGGAGGGAACCACCCTAACGGCGAAGGACATGCCAAACGCACTGACGGTGATTGCGATGGGGCCACGCGGGTCGATGCTGCATGCACCTGATGTCTACATGGATAAGCTGGCGATTGGACCTGGCTACGCTCCGGGCACAGTGACCATGGACATGGCACCGGCCGAACGTGTGCGTGCTCTGGCCAAAGCCAAAGGAGGGGAACCCTCCGATGTGACTGTTTGTGTGCTGGAGCGTCCCCGCCATCAGGACATTATCGCTGAGATCCGCAGCACCGGCGCCGCCATTCGGCTCATTACAGACGGGGACGTGGCTGGTGTTATCCACTGCGCAGAAGCGGACATCACCGGCATCGACATGTATATGGGCTCAGGCGGCGCACCTGAGGGCGTCCTGGCGTCCGCCGCACTAAAATGCATGGGCGGACAGATGTACGGAAAGCTCCTGTTCCGGAACGAAGATGAAATCGGCCGTGCCCGGAAAGCGGGTATCGAGGATTTGGACCGGGTCTACACCCGTGACGACATGGTCCAAAACGATGTCATTTTCGCGGCGACTGGCGTGACCGACGGCTCGATTGTGTCCGGTATCAAGCGGGAGGTCAGCCACTTCACGACTGAAACGATCTTGATGCGCTCTAAGACCGGATCTGTTCGTCGCATGATCTACCGGAACCCAGTCTCCGCGATGTGAGATGAGCAAGCCCGCTGCGTTTCTTGGTGTTGAAACGTCGCTATCGGGGCGCCGTTGGACAGGCCTGAGCGCCGAACAGGATCGTCTGGCGGAGGCTTTGCTCCAAGAAACGGGGTTGCCGGACGCCCTGTGTCGGGTGCTCGCCCGCCGTGGAGTGGCGCCTGGCGCTGCAGAAAGCTTCCTCGCCCCCACCCTGCGCGACTCTCTTCCAAACCCGCAGACTCTTTTGGATATGGAGCCTGCCAGCGCGCGCCTTGTGTCCGCCGTCAATCGGCAAGAGCGGATCGCGGTCTTTGCGGACTATGACGTGGACGGTGGTGCGTCAGCCGCCTTGCTGCAGTGGTGGCTTCGTGCGCTAAACCACAGCGCCACGATCTATGTGCCGGACCGTATAGACGAGGGATACGGCCCGAACCCAGCGGCCATGCAGGCCCTTGCGGCCGGCCATAACCTAATCCTGTGCGTGGACTGCGGCACTCTCTCACATGAAGCCATCGCAGCAGCCAAAGGCTGCGATGTTGTTATTCTGGACCATCATCTTGGCAGCGAGACACTGCCTGACGCGCTGGCGGTCGTGAATCCGAACCGGCAGGACGAAAGCGGAGAGCTAGCGCACCTTTGCGCCGCGTCGGTGGTGTTTCTTACACTTGTCGCGGCAAACACACTGCTGCGCGCTGCGGGCCGGTCGACGCCAGACCTGATGCAACTTCTGGACCTAGTTGCACTGGCGACCGTAGCCGATGTGGCCCCTCTGATCGGCGTCAACCGGGCCCTCGTCCGCCAAGGGCTCAAGATCATGGGATATCGGGCGCGGCCAGGGCTGCGCGCACTGGCCGATGCAGCACGGCTCGACACGGCCCCTTCGTCCTATCATCTTGGCTTTGTTCTTGGCCCACGGATCAATGCCGGCGGCCGCATCGGGCAAGCAGACCTCGGGGCGCGGCTCTTGTCTACTGCTGACGAACACGAAGCCAGTGCCCTCGCCGAACGCCTAGGCGTCTTGAACGAAGAGCGTCGCGAAATCGAAACCCGGGTACGCGCTGCTGCATTGGAGCAAGCCGAGGCGCGCGGGCTCGATGGACCTCTTGTCTGGGCCGCCGGAGAGGGCTGGCACCCCGGTGTTGTAGGGATCGTTGCCTCTCGGCTGAAAGAAGCCACGAACCGGCCTGCTGTCGTGATTGGCTTTGATGGAAATGAGGGGAAAGGCTCTGGGCGGTCCGTGGCCGGTATCGATCTCGGCGCCTCTGTGCAGCGCCTTGCGACCGAAGGACTGTTGGTGAAAGGCGGCGGCCATAAAATGGCAGCGGGACTGACGGTTGCCAAAGACCGTCTTGAAGAAGCGATGGAGCGATTGGGCGCGTTGCTGGCCCGTCAGGGGGCCGACAAGATGGGGCCGCGTGACCTCCGGCTCGACGGGATTGTAATGCCAGGCGCAGTCCAACCAGACCTGATAGCCCAGATTGACTCCGCGGGCCCATTTGGCGCTTCAGCTCCGGCCCCACGCTTCGCGCTGCCCGATATGGCGATTGGCTACGCCAAACGTGTGGGTGAATCGCATTTGAAGCTGAATGCCAAGGCAATTGACGGCAGCCGGATCGACGCGATTGCGTTCGGCGCATTCGAGAGCCCCCTCGGCGACCGCCTTGCGAACGCAGGCAGCAGCCGTTTTCATTTGGCCGGAAGGCTAGAGATCAATACTTGGGGTGGGCGGCAAAGCGTTCAACTCGTCCTCGAGGACGCTGCGAGTTCAGTTTGAACCCAGCACTGGTTTCATTGAAGGCCGTGCGCATTTTCCGCTTGCAGAGCAAGCCCTGTTTTCCTACATACGCGTCCACCACACCCGTGGCCCGTTCGTCTATCGGTTAGGACGCCAGGTTTTCAACCTGGAAAGAGGGGTTCGATTCCCCTACGGGCTGCCATTTCCCCGCCCAACATATTATTGGCAATTGGCTTTTCCCAATTTTACGTCCAACTCATCAGTTAGGTTGGACATTTTTCCTGCGTTCATCTTCGCAAGTCCACTGTCCCGGAGACGCGCTCGGTTGGCCTTTTTCGTGTAAACAGCAGCCTGTTTTGTATCCAAATGGGCAAGGTAGGATGCGAGTTCCATTTCGGTCGCACCAGCGTCTGCAAGGCGGGTCGCGCCGCTTTGCGGAGGCCGTGAAGCGATCCGGGAACCTTCGGAGTGATCGCCGTGGTGGCGACAGTGAACGGCGTGCTGGTCCAGATGATCATGGCCACTATGGTGCTTTATGGATTGGCTGATCGCGGTCAATTGCCAGCACCGATCGCGTTTGTGTGGCCCCGCATACAAACACCAGTGGTCGCTACGCTTCTGGTTGCCGGGGCAATTCTTCTTCTTGCTCTAGCCTTACCGATCGGAGACTTGGCAGAATGGACCTCACAGATCGTTTTGAGTGTATTTATGGCTGTGAATTTTTCGCTCATCAGGCTCAAGCGCGCTGGACATACAGACAAAGAACACCTCAACCTGCCCCTGATCGTGCCGGTCTGTGGGCTTCTGACAAGCACAGGTCTCTTGGTTATGTCGTTCCTCAAGAATAGGAGCGCTGCCTGCGCATTATTCTGAGAAAGGGAGCTATTTACTCTGCCGCGGACTGCAGCTTTGCGGGCGACAACGACGACCAGGCATCGAATTGAGACAAGAAGACCTTACCGTTAAGCTCGTCAACAAAATGGGACCGTCTCAAGCGGTCCATCACCGGGCCCTTTACTTCTGACAGATGAAACCCGACCCCCATATCGGTTAGACGATGATTGATTGCCTCCAGACTTTCGAGAGCCGAGAAATCAACCTCGTTTACGGCCGAGAACATCAAAACGACGTGCTTAATCTCCGTACCGTCTGTTACGCGACTCTGGATGAAATCCTCAAGAAATCGGGCATTGACGAAGTACAGGCTCTCATCGACCCGCAAGGTCACAAGGGAAGGATCGGTTTCGACCGCATGCCGGTGTATGTTGCGGAAGTGTTGGGTACCGGGCACGAGGCCCACCTCAGCAACATGGGGCCGCGATGTTTTGTACAGATGCAGCAACACCGAAATCGCCACACCCGAGGCAACGCCAACTTCGACGCCCAATCCAAGTGTTAGTAAAACTGTAACGGCGACCGCGATGAAGTCCGCCCGCGAATACCTCCACGTTTTGTTGAGGATGGACAGATCGACAAGGCTTAGCACTGCAACGATGATGGTCGCGGCCAGAGTCGCGTTTGGCAGGTAGTACACGAGCGGTGTCAATGCGACGGCGGCAATGGCCAACCCAATGGCGGTAAACGCGCCCGCCGCGGGTGTTTCCGCTCCAGCATCGAAGTTCACAACCGACCGCGCGAACCCTCCGGTCACAGGGTAGCCCCCCGTGAAAGCCGCGCCGAGATTGGCTGCGCCTAACCCGATCAGTTCCTGATCCGGGTCGATCCGCTGACGTTTTTTCGCGGCGAGCGTTTGCGCGACGGAGACGGACTCTACGAAACCTATGATCGAAATCAGGACCGCTGGCACCAAGAGTGCATTTAGCAGGTCCGGCGCGAAACCGGGCAGCGTCAAAGGCGGCAGGCTTTGGGGAACCTCACCCACGATTTTCACACCTTTATCGGCCAAGCCAAGGCCCCAGACTGCAACCGTCGTCGCGACCACGGCGGCCACGGGTCCCGCCTTTGTCAGGATATCGGCCAGAAGCGGCGATGCCCCCAGTTTACGCAGCGTGGGCTTGAGGTTCTTGCGCACCCAAAACAGAAATCCCGTGGCGGAAGCGCCGATCACAAGGGTGATCCAGTTGACCTCGCTGAGATGCAAGAGGAGTGAGCCAACCATTTCGGGGAGCGTATGCCCATGTGCGCTGATACCGAGTATGTGCTTGAGTTGGCTTGTGGCGATCAGAATACCAGAGGCGGTGATGAAGCCGGCTATTACGGGATGGCTGAGAAAATTGGCAAGAAACCCAAGTCGCAAGACCCCCATCAGCACAAGAAATGCGCCAGAAAGAAAGGCCAAGGTCAGTGCGGCCACCGCGTAGCCCGCCGTCCCTTGTTCAGCTATTTGCCCAAGGGCCGACGCGGTCAACAACGAGACAACCGCTACAGGTCCCACCGCGAGCGCACGGCTGGTCCCGAAAACCGCGTATAGGATAATCGGCGCTATCGAAGCATAGATGCCGACTTCCGGCGGCAGGCCAGCGAGAAGCGCATAAGCCAACGACTGTGGAATCAGCATGATCGTCACGATCAGAGCTGCAATCAAATCGTTAGAGAACGCCCTGCGATCATAGTGGCGACCCCAGTCGAGAATGGGCACGTAGCGACGGAGGCGATCAATCATATGGTTTTCCGGAACAAGGGGCGGACAAAGCGTTGTCGCTTCGCCCGCCAGTCATCGCGCATCTAGGGAGAGAATGCGCAATTACATCCGCAGCCTATTCAGCCGCGATTTTCAGTTTTTCGGGCTTGGCCATCCACTCCTTACCCTTGAGCATCGCCTTCCAGTAGACCGGTGGAAGCAGGGTCTCTTTCAGGAACCATGCCGCGCGAGTTGGCTTTGTGCCGTCCAGAAGGAAGCTCGGGAACGAGGGTTTCAGCGCCCCGCCATATCCGAATTCAGCCAGAACAATTTTCCCGCGCTCGACCGTCAGCGGGCATGACCCATACCCATCGTATTGTGCCACTGCAGAGCGCCCCGCGATATCAGCGACAATATTGTCGGCCACGGTTGGCGCCTGCTTACGCGCGGCGGCGGCGGTCTTAGCGTTGGGTGCGTTCATCACGTCACCCAACGACCAGATGTTGTCGAATTCCTTGTGGCGCAAGGTGGCCTGATCCACGTCGACCCAGCCGGCGGAATCCGCCAGGGGGCTGACACGGATGAAATCCGGCGCAGTTTGCGGTGGGCAGACATGGATCATATCGAACTCGACCGTGACCTCGGTCGGATCGGTGTCGGGCTTCGCGATTTTGAAGGTTGCTTTCTTCGACGGACCATCGATCGAAACGAGGTTGTGAAAGAAATTCAGTGTCGCGTCGTATTTCTCCACGTAGTTCATCAAGGCCGGTACGTAGTCCTTGACACCGAAGAGCACGCCACCCGCATTCATGAACTGAATATCGATGTCCTTCAAAACACCTGCGCGGTGCCATGCGTCGCCAGACAGGTACATCGCCTTTTGCGGTGCGCCCGCGCATTTGATCGGCATCGGCGGCTGGGTAAAGATCGCCCGGCCTTCCTTCATCGACTCGACAAGCTGCCAAGTGTAGGGCGCCAGATCGTAGCGATAGTTGGAGGTCACGCCGTTTCGGCCGAGCGTTTCCTCCAGTCCGTCAATCTTGCTCCAGTCTAATTTGAGACCCGGGCAGACGACTAAGCGGTCATATTTCACAACGCGGCATCCATCGAGAATGATCGCATTGTTCTTCGGCTCAAAAGCCGCGACAGCCGACTTAATCCAGTGGACGCCCTGTGGGATCAGGCTGCCCATGGTCTTCGCGGTCGTCTGGGCGTCGAAAACGCCACCGCCCACCATGGTCCAGCCGGGCTGGTAATAGTGGATGTCGGCCGGGTCGATGATGGCAATGTTCAGGCCCGGCTTTCGGGACTTAAGGCTGGCCGCCACCGATATGCCACCGGCACCGCCACCGACGACAACGACTTCAAAATGGGCGTCCCCGGTGTCGGTGGGTGTCTTTCCGCCATTGGCAATACGACGAGCCACGCCCGTCATGTCATAGCCTGCAGCCTTCGTCGCCCCCAAGATCTCGGACATTGGACGTTTGTGCGACTCGTGAAACGACCAAAGCGTCGCCGAGCGGGTCCCTGTCCGACAGTAAGCCAGCAGAGGGCGTTGCAAGTCCTTCAGGGCGTCGCCGAAAGCCTCGACATCCGCGTCTTTCACCATACCAGCCTGAACCGGAACATACCGGGCTTCAATGCCCGCGGCTTTGGCGGCGCGTTCGATTTCCTCGAAGGTCGGTTGGTCGGCGCCTTCGCCATCCGGCCGGTTGCAAATGATCGCGCGAAAGCCTTCAGCGGCAATGGCCGGGATGTCTTCGACCGTGATCTGCGGACTCACAGTGATCTTTGGCGAGATTTTTTTAAGTTCCATCTTGTCCCTCCTCCGGGCCTGTGTAGTCAGAGCGTGTTCACTGGCACCTTGAGCATCGGATTGCCGTCTTTGTCGGTGGGGACTTCGCCCGCGCGCATGTTCACCTGCAGAGACGGAATGATCAGCTTGGGCATGTCGAGCTGCGCATCGCGCTCGGTACGGAATTTGACAAACTCTTCCTTTGTCTTGCCTTGGCCTACGTGGATGTTCTTTGCCTTCTCTTCCGCCACGGTGGTTTCCCAGAGTATCTCGCGTCCGCCGGGTCCATAGTCGTGGCACATGAACAAACGTGTCTCGTCCGGGAGCGCGAGAACTTTCTGAATGCTTTCATAAAGCGTCTCTGCGCTGCCCCCGGGAAAGTCGCAGCGAGCGGAGCCACCATCAGGCATGAAGAGCGTATCGCCGACGAAAGCCGCGTCACCCATCACATGGACCATGCAAGCGGGCGTGTGCCCGGGCGTGTACATCGCAAAGCACTGCATCTCGCCGACCATGTATGTGTCGCCATCTTCAAAAAGTGCGTCGAACTGGCTGCCGTCGCGCTGGAACTCGGTGCCTTCATTGAACACTTTGCCGAAAACATCCTGCACGACCGTGATCTTAGATCCGACCCCGATCTTGCCGCCCAGTTTTCCTTGGATGTATGGAGCAGCACTCAGGTGATCTGCGTGGACATGGGTTTCAATGATCCACTCGAGTTTGAGCCCCCGGTCCTCGATCTGCCGGATCAACTCATCGGCATGATCGAAGGTGATCCGCCCAGCCGCGTAATCGATGTCCATCACACTGTCGACGATCGCGCAGGCGTTCGACGCCGGGTCCTTAACTATATAGCTGATCGTATTAGTGGCTTCATCAAAGAAGGCTTGAACGTCAGGTTTGATGTTTATGTCCACGGGGTAGTCTTTCATATCTTATCTCCTCCTAAGACGGGATCACGCCGCCGGGGCGCGGCGCGCGTCTGAATTTGATTGGATGAAGCGGGCAAGGAAGATCCCCGCTATAAGGGCGGCAGTGAAGGCGAAGACTTCCCACCTACCGGTACCAAGCGCTGGCAGAGCGCCACCGGGACAAAACCCCGCGATACCCCAGCCGATACCAAATACCGCCGAACCACCGATAAGCTTGGCGTCGATGGTACGCGAAGCCGGCACGCTGAAAGTTGTCTCGAAGACCGGCGCCTGACGTCCGAAGACAAGCTTGTAGCCGACGAACGTCGTGACCAGCGCACCACCCATCACGAAGATCAGCGAAGGGTCCCAAGTGCCTGCTATATCGAAAAAGTTTAGCACCTTAGCCGGATTTATCATGCCCGAGATCGAAATACCGACACCGAATATCAGTCCGATCAGGTACGTTGAGAAAAGTCTCATGAGTTCAGCCTCCGATCACGTGACGGATGAGATAGACGGTAAGACCGGTAGTGATCATGAACGTGATCGTGGCTGCGATGGACCGCGGGCTCAGGCGTGCCATGCCGCAAACCCCGTGGCCCGAGGTGCAGCCAGAGCCATACGTCACCCCGACACCGACGATGACGCCGCCCAAAACCAAAGCGAGCGTCGATACCGGGACCTCGACAGCGGGCATTTCCCCGGACACCAGCCAGACCACTACCGGCCCTGTGACCATCCCGGCCAAAAGCGCCGCACGCCAGGCAAACTCCTGACCAGAGGCAGGCTGAACCAAACCCGCAAGAACGCCGGTCGCGCCCATAACGCGTCCAATAGTCAGCATCAGAAGCGTTGCCGCGATACCGATCAGGACGCCGCCCGCAAGCGACGCCCATGGTGTGAACGCAGTTTCAACCATCAGCAATCCCGGCAGGTCTTGAGGCCGATAATGCTGTACAGCGGGCAGTTTCCAACAAAAGCGGTCAGCGTGAAGACGGCGGCCACGATAAGTGCAAGCCAGAAGAGGACCCCACCGCCCAGAGCACTTGTTCCAAATGCCAGAACAAGCAGAAGCACGGCAATTGCGAGACGCCCCCCTCGATCAATTTTTCCCATGTTTGTGGTCATGTTTTTCTCCACCAAGAATCGATGGAAGCACCATGCCACAGGGGCAACTAGGCCATTGGTGACTTGGTCACCAAACCTTAGTTCACCGGAAATAAATGAGGAGTGTCAGACCTGCGCCCCGGCCGCCTTCACCATACGCTCGAGCCCTTCTCGACCGACCAGGCGCACTTCGCCACGCGCTTGTTCAACAAAGCCGCGGCGTTGGAATTCCGCGAGGGTACGCGAAATGACCTCTCTGGCTGTTCCAAGCTCGGTGCCGAGGACGGCATGGGTTGCCCGCACGACATCATCCTTATCCGCAAGCTCCAGCAATCGGGATGCAAGGCGCACATCCATGCGCTGAAAAACAATATCATCTATCAAAGTGAACAGATCAGTAATGCGCCGGGAATAAGCCGTGAACACAAACTCTCGGAACACTGACGACCTCCCCACAAGGTCGTCGAAGGTTTGACGCGGTATCGCAACAGCCGTGACGTCGGTCTCGGCCACGCCGTCAGCTGAATAGTCTTCAAAAGCGAGCATACAGGCCGTTGTCAGCACGCAGCTTTCGCCTGCATGGACGCGATACAGGAACACTTCCCGTCCTGTCTCGGAGCGTTGCTGTACTCTTACTGTACCATCGAGCAGCAGCCACAGGTTATCCGCTGTTTGTCCAGGCGCAAAAATCTCGGTACCGGCGGGCACAGTGACGATCTTGCTGCCTTCGACAAGCTCCTTTCGTATGTCATCGGGAAGTCGGCTGAGGCCTTTGAACTTCTCGATCCAAGTTTCTTCCATGCCAGTCTTTCCATGCTCCGACGCCACAGGCATGGATTGAACCGGCAGCGCGATCTTTGCGTCAGTCGCTGATGTCGGTGGTACGTTTCGACCCCATCAGCGACTCCAGTGTATAGATCAGGATCGCCATGCCAACCGCACCTAGGGCGGCTATGCCAAGAAAAACGATAACATCGACTGGCCCACCAAGATCACTCAGATGCGAGTCCGTCATGACCATCACCAGCCAAACGGCCAGCACCGCCCCGATTGGCATGGAGAGCTGGGCAAAGAGGAACTTCTTCCAACTCACCGCCCGGTCCCGGATCAGTACGTAGACATAACCCAGTGTGATCAGCGCAGCCGCTGCGGCCATAAGCCAGAATAGCCCGCGTCCGAAGATCTGTTCAAAGACCGCTATCAGTGTTTCAAATGTAAGTTCTTTCATTGCGATGTCTCCTTACGCACGACCGCGCAGCATGGCATTATACGTTGCCTTCAGAGCCACTTCTTTCATAAGCCAACTGATCCATAGCTCTTCGAGCGGGGCGATGACGCCAGGAAAAGACGGGACCAGGTTGTTGTTGTAGTCAAACTCGATCAGCATCGCGCTGCCGATTTTCGTGATCAGAGGACAGGACGTGTAACCTGTGTACGCTTGCGTACCTTCGCGCCCTTCGATTGCGGCCACCAGGTGATCCTCCACTACCGGCACCTGCCATTTCACGCTTGCGGCGGTTTTGCCCTTGGGCACGCCCGCCACGTCGCCAAGCGCGAAAATCTCGGGATAACGCAGGTGCCGCATGGTTGCTTTGTCGCACTCGACCCAGCCCTGATCCGTCCATTTATCGGCCCAGGCAAGACCGGATTGGACGACGAATTCCGGAGCACGTTGGGGCGGGATGACATGGATATAGTCGTAGTCCATCTCCACATCGAAGCCGTCAGCATCTGCAAAGGTTGCCTTTTTGGCATCCGCGTCGAGGGCTTTCAGCGTGTGCTTCATTCGTGTCTCGATCCCGCGATCTCCAAACAGCATGCGTACCTTCTCGGCTACAATCGGAACGCCAAAAAGCGAGCCCTGCGGGGCAGCATAAACCATGTTTATCTTTCCAGAATTGCCCGCCCGGCGCGCAATGTCATCGATCAGAAAGGTGTGCTTGAGTGGTGCTCCGGCGCATTTCATCTCGGTCGCTGGGCGCGTAAACAGTCCGGTGCCGCCTTCTTCAGTAAACCTACTGGCCGCAGCCCAAGTGCGTGCCGCGTATTCGGGGCCTGCATAAAGAGCCCCGATCCCATTCTCGCCCACCATATCGAGGCTGAATCCTTCGATCGCGTCATGGTCAAGGATCAACCCGGGCGCAACGACAAGCCAGTCATAGCTGAGATTCTCGCCGCCTTCAGTCGAAACAGTCTTGCTCTCAGCATCTACCGCCGCAACCTTATCGGTTACGAAAAACACACCTTTTGGAAGCCAGTCAGTATTCTCTGAAACAACATAGTTGGCCGGCTTCAAACCAGCAGCGACCAGCGTCAGGCCAGGCTGATATAAGTGATTGGGTCTGGGATCGATGATCGTGATCTGTGCGCCATCGAGACGGCGCACCAACCGGTTTGCCAACGCGGTTCCCGCTGCACCGGCTCCGATAATGATGATACGTGCGGATGTTGTTATCGACTGAGCCGGGGCACCTCCGGCACCCGGGGTAACAACGGCCGCTGTACCGGTGCCCATGGCAAGTGCTAGAAACTGTCTTCTGTCTAGAGTCATCTTGTTATCCTCCGTACGACACGCGAAATCCGCGCGTTCCACTCAAGTTCTGGAGATTTTGGAGTTGACCCTTGGGTCTGCGTCATTTTCTGCGTCAGTTCACCGTTCGCGCGGACGCTCCAGCCACTTGATGTGCCTAACAGCGAGGGTTGCAGAAAGCGGTGCGCGGCGCACTCAGCTCCTGCAACGAGGATGGCGAGGCGCTCTAGATGTCTCATCAAAACGGTTCTCCAAAACAACAGGAAAACCATTGTCACAATCTCACGAGAGCGACGGTGACAAAATCACTGAGGCGGGGACGTATCAAGACAAAGAAGATTTCTGTCTTTTGGCATCCACTCACAACTGGCCAAAGCCTTGGTATTCGAGATTGGCGCTTTTTTTCGGGGAACGAAGCCTTGGCCCGAGCGATCGACCGCACGTTCTGGTAGCATACACACTGTGCACATCCATCTTTTGGCATGTTATTCCGCGAGCTAGAAGAAGCCCAAGTATGGGATCTGGCATCCCTTTTTTGGCATGGAACGCACGGTCACCGTCGAATTGAGACCTGCTTGGCAGCAAGACAAAACCCTCCCAAGGGCTCCGAGATGCGCGTTGACGATAGGGCAAAAGTTTTGTGCGGAACGGGAGCGGAGGACAGGAGCCCGTTTAGAGCGACATGCGCATTTTTTGACGACCCGCCTTGAGCCGCCGCTGCTTCCGCCAATAGTTACCGGAGGAAACGAAGAGCTAATCGATGCGCAACGCGAGGATTGGTTACGCGGGCTTGATTATGCGCTTTAACCCAAACTTATCAACGCAGTTGGTTTAAATCCGTCGATACCCCCCACTTTGCTGAGAGCTTTGGCCATCACGATGGTCGTCGCTGTGCATTGCAATTCTTCGGCTGTCGCGGCGCTGGCGAGCGAGCGCTAATGGTCGTTGCAGGCATGTTCTTTGCCGCCTTTACCCTTCCACAGGTATTTCAGTACGCCAGCGTTCTGCCTGCTGCAGTATTAGCCCCGCGGATCGCCCTGATTTCCGTAGGTTATACCCTGCTCAGTTCCGCGCCCGGCGACACAGGTCATGCCATGAACCGCTAGGGCCTTCACCAGCTGCTGATTAGTCGTGATTAGCGCGACAACCACTGCATATGGAATAAAACATGCATCGGAGTAAGGGCTCGTGGCGTCCATATAAAGCGCGCGGCCTTACTTGGCACTTGGACACGAGGGAGGGAGCAAAATGAACGTCGCATTGCTCAGGTGGCATGGCTTGCACGCTGCACTGCTATTGGTAGCCGGGCTTGCTGCGCCGTCTATCCTGATTGCTGAAGGCAGTGACCAGCTGGACTCCTACACACTGGAACAATTCGGCGCGCCCCCAGCCATTCCGGACACCCCCCTTTCCCAGTTGCAGAAAGACGCAGTTCAAACCGCGTTCGTTGACAGCGTTGAAAAGGGGGTTTGGGGAGAGGAGCAGATCCGCGCGATCCTCGAAATCGCAGATGCGCAGGACCCTCGACTGGTCTGGCTGATCAGTGACCTCATGCGCTTCACCACAAGTCAGGAATTGACAGCTTTTCTTGCTTCTGCTGCATCTAAGCTTCTGCGAAAACCGATCCCGGCATCGAACCCATGGGGCGCGGTGACGGATCATCTGATCGCGTGGGATGTCCCTGCACCGCCAGACTACCTGCGGGTTAAACGCGCAATTTTCACGGGCATCGTCCCCGGGTGGGACAGGATTTTCGTTGAGGGGGATATCGATTGGCGAATGGTATCCTGGGGTGGGGTTCTGATCGATGCGCGTCCGTTCGACACGACAGACGAGCCATGCAACTGCATCCCGGCCGCTGATAACCCAGAGGTAACGAGCGCGGAGGCGGCCACATGGCTGCGAGACGACAACATCGTCTTTGGAATCGAAGTGAACGGCGAATATCGCGCCTACCCCCGCCAGATCATGGAAGTGCGCGAAATGGTCAACGACACTCTCGGCGGGCGCGATCTGGGGATCCCCTATTGCACGCTTTGCGGCGCAGCACAGGCTTACTTCACAGACGGTTTGCCTGAAGGTATCTCCCGCCCCATTCTGCGCACCTCCGGACTACTGATCAGGTCCAACAAGGTAATGTACGACCTCGAAACCTACTCGGTTTTCGACACCTTTCTCGGCAATGCCGTCACCGGCACGCTGGCTGAAAAAGGGATCGTGCTGGAGCAGGCTACCGTCGTGACCTCGGACTGGGGAAGCTGGAAAGCCGCACATCCGGACACGACAGTGCTAGCGGAGAGATATGCACTTGGGCGCAACCCGGATTTTCGAAATACACGGGATGCGAACGGGCCAATCTTTCCTGTGGGCGATGTGGACCCGCGCTTGCCCGTGCATGAAGATATAATCGGGGTGATCACGGCATCTGGCCAACCAGTCGCATTTCAGCGCAGCAAAGCGTTTATTGCATTGAAACGCGGGGAAGAGATTGGCTTTGAGAACGTGCGCCTCGCCCTTGACGCGGGTGGTATTCGCGCGATCGACGCGGATGGTGAGGATCTCGGCAGCCATCAGGCCTTTTGGTTTGCCTGGTCACAATTTCACCCAGGCACCGTGCTCTGGCCAGAATAGAAAAGCGCCCCGGAGTTCCGAGGCGCCAGTGAAAAGTCTTTTTTTGCTCTTATTAAATCAGAGGGCGACTTGCGTGGCTTCGCCTGTCGCCGCAGCTTGCTGCGCAGCTACGGCTGCAACAGCCAGATCCTGAAGCCCAACGCCTGTGCCGTCGAACAGCGTGATCTCGTCATCCGAGGTCCGCCCCGCATGATCGCCATTGATGACCTTTCCGATCGGCGTAACATCAGCCTCGCTTATGAGACCGGCGGCGATAGCATGTTGCGTCTCACCGATTGTCGTCGATTGTGCCACTTCATCTGTGAAGAGGGTGGCCTTGGCGACAAGCTCGGACGAAACCTCCTGCTTGCCCTTCGTGTCGGTGCCCATGCAAGCCAGATGCGTGCCGGGCTTGATCCAATCCGCTTCAATCAAGGACTCGAAGGCTGAAGTAATAGTGATGATTACGTCCGCTTCCGCGCCAAGTTGTTCGCGCTCAACAGCCTCGAAAGGCACGCCGATTTCATCTGCGACTTTGGCAAGGTTCGGGATCATCTCGGGATGCGGGTTCCAACACACGACTTTCTCGAAGTCGCGCTGTTCTACGGCGGCGCGGAGCTGGAAAGTCGACTGGTGACCAGCCCCAACCATACCCAGAACTTTGGAGTCCTTGCGCGATAGTTGAGCAATCGACACAGCCGAGGACGCGGCCGTACGGATCGCGGTCAGGTAGTTGCCCCCGACAAGCGCCTTGAGCTTTCCCGTATCCGGATCGAACAGGAACACGGTCGACTGGTGGTTAATTATCCCTTTGGCCATGTTGTTCGGCCAATAACCACCCGCTTTCACGCCAAGCACCATGCCTGCCTTGTCGAAGCCAGACTTGAACCCATAAAGCGCATCTTCATGGCCAATCGCCTCACGGATCACCGGGAAATTATACGCATCGCCCCTCGCCATCGCACCGAAGACGTCCTGCACAGCGTTAAAAGCCAATGCGCGGTCGACGACTTTCGCGCAGACCTCCTCAGTGACGATCACGAGACCATCAGTGTCCAGTTTCTTGAGCATCGCACCCTCCCCTCAGATGGTGGCGCCGCGGAACGCAATAAACGCCTCCTGCGGATGTATTTCTTCCAAGAAGAAGGGGGCGGTGCGCCCCCTTCGATTGTCATGCCTCAATAGGCCAATCCGCGTGCGGTCACGGGCCAGATCGCTTCGACCTTCCCGTCGCGCACACCCACATACCAGTCGTGCACGTTGCAAGTCGGGTCACAGTGGCCCGGAACCAGCTTCAGCTTGTCGTTGACCTTCAGCTTGCCGTCGGGGTCTGCGATCACACCATGCTCGTCGGAACACTTAACGTATTCCACATCATCGCGGCCAAAGATGACTGGCAAGCCAGAGTCGACGGACTGCGCTTTGAGGCCTGCGTCGCAGATCGCCTTGTCGGCTTTCGCGTGGCTCATAACCGAGGTCAGGATGAAGAGTGCGTTTTCCCATTCGCCCTGATCGATGCGCTTGCCATCCTTGTCGAGAATGCGGCCGTAGTCGGCATCCATAAACGCGTAGGAACCGCACTGAAGCTCGTTATAGACGCCCGAGTTGCCCTCGAAGTAGTAGGAGCCGGTGCCGCCACCGCCGACGATGTCACACTCAAGACCTTCCGCTTTCAGCGTATCAACCGCGTCGCGGACCATTGCCACGGCGATGTCGATCTTTGCTTTGCGGTCGTTGTAGTCGTCCATGTGCTGCATCGCGCCCTGGTACGCCTGAAGGCCGGCAAACTTGAGGCCTGGGGCCGCGTC
Source organism: Dinoroseobacter sp. (assembly GCA_030066795.1). Taxonomy (GTDB): domain Bacteria; phylum Pseudomonadota; class Alphaproteobacteria; order Rhodobacterales; family Rhodobacteraceae; genus Dinoroseobacter. Next base: position 80,485 of record JASJAW010000018.1, on the reverse strand, counting down.
GATTGCCTTGGCGATCGCGACAACTTCCGGCGTAGTGGTCACACCGCAACGGCCTGCGCCGCAATCGATCTCCACCAGACACTCGATCTGGGTGCCGTGCTTGGTCGCCGCCGCGGACAGGTCTACGATATTCTCGATATCATCGACACAGCAGATGGCCCGTGCACCAAGACGCGGGATACGCGCAAGACGATCGATCTTGGCCGGATCACGCACCTGGTTGGACACCAGCACATCGTCGATGCCGCCGCGCGCGAACGCTTCGGCTTCAGACACTTTCTGGCAGCACACGCCAATAGCACCACCAAGTTCCATCTGCATTTTCGCAACGTCGACGGATTTGTGCATCTTGCCGTGCACCCGGTGCCGGACGCCCATTTCCTTGGCGAACTGGCCCATCTTCACGACGTTGCGCTCGAGCGCGTCCAGATCCAGCACAAGGCACGGTGTCTGGATATCGGCCTCATCCATCCCGATGGCTGCAGGGATGTTGTACCCCACCTCGAGATCGGCAAATTTGGCTTCTGCGTTCATGGTCTTCTCCCCGCTTAACCTTTGATCCACGGCAGCTTGTCGAGATCGACATTGCCGCCCGTAACGATGACACCGACGCGCTTGCCGGCGAATTTCTCTTTATTCTTCAGAATTGTGGCGAGCGGCACGGCGCAGCTCGGCTCCATCACGATTTTCATGCGCTGCCAGGTGATCTTCATCGCATCGATGATCTCCTGCTCGGACGCGGTCAGGATGTCGGACACATGGTTCGACACGAAATGCCACGTGAGGTCTTTGAGCGGCACTTTCAAGCCATCGGCAATCGTGACCGGCGCGTCATCTGCAATGATGTGACCCGCTTTGAAGCTGCGATAGGCGTCATCAGCCTGCTCTGGCTCGGCGGCGATGATCTCGACCTCCGGTGCGATGTTGGAAAGCGTCAGGCAGCAACCGGAAATCATACCGCCACCACCGATAGGCGCGATGACCATGTCGAGACCGTCGGTCTGCTCCATGAACTCGCGCGAACAAGTACCCTGCCCCGCCACGACGCGCGGGTCATTGTAGGGATGGACGAATTCTGCCCCAGTGCGCTCCTGCACTTCGGCAAAGACCGCTTCGCGGGAGGTCGTTGACGGCTCGCACTCGGTGATTATCCCTCCGTAGCCCCGCACAGCTGCTTTCTTCGCTTCCGGTGCGGTTCTCGGCATAACCACGTTGCACGGGATACCACGGCGACCTGCTGCGTAACTTAGTGACAGCGCGTGATTGCCCGATGAATGAGTCGCAACACCACGTTCCGCCATTTCGTCGGAAAGGCCAAACACTGCGTTTGAGGCGCCACGCACCTTGAAGGCACCGGCCTTCTGGAAGTTCTCACACTTGAAGAACAGTTCCGCGCCAACCAGGTCGTTAAAATAGGACGACGTCAGAACTGGCGTCCTGTGGATGTAGGGTTTGATCCGCTCATGCGCGGCTACGACGTCGTCGTAGGTCGGGATGACGGCAGGTTCGATCGTGTCTTTCATGATCTTTCCTCAGGCAGCTTTGGCAAGGCTTGCGCCAGCCGTGGTGCGATAGAACTGCTGGGCGGCGGCCACGCCGGAGCCCAATGTGATCGGGTAGTCGAGATCGGCCATCGCCATCTCAATCGTCGCGAGGCCGGACAGCACGGTTACGTCCGTCAGTGCGCCGAGATGCCCGATGCGGAAGGCCAGGCCGTTCATCTTGCCGAGACCCACCCCGAAACTGACATCGTACTTCTCAAGCGCATGCGCGCACAGCGCATTGCTGTCAAACCCCTCAGGCACATAGATGGCGCTGACGCTGTCGGAGTAAAGCTCCGGGCTTTTGGCACAGAGCTTCAGCCCCCAAGCGTCTACTGCGCGGCGGACGCCTTCGGCGAGTCGATAGTGGCGAGCATAGACATTTTCGAGCCCTTCCTCGTCCAGCATCTTGAGGCTCTCTTCGAGGCCGAACATCAGCTGGATCGGGGGCGTGTAGGGGTAGCCGCCACCAGCGTTGGCGTTGATCATGTCGTCAAAACTCAGGAAGGTGCGCGGCAGTTTCGCCGCCTCGCGTGCAGCCAATGCCTTATCGCTGATCGCGACGATGCACATGCCGGTGAACAGCATGAACCCTTTCTGGCTTCCTGTGATGGCGATATCGACACCCCAGCCATCCATGTCGAACGGCATTGATCCCAGAGAGCTCACGCAGTCGACAAACAGCAAGGCCGGGTGATTGGCGCTGTTCATCGCACGGCGAACACCGCCGATATCAGAGCGAACCCCTGTTGCCGTTTCGTTGTGCGTAACCAGAACAGCTTTGATCTCGTGCGCAGTGTCGGCCGCAAGGGCTTCAGCAAATTTGTCCGCCGGCGCTCCGGTACCCCACTCGCATTCGATTATCTGCACGTCCAGCCCGTGGCGCTCACAGAGATCAATCCAGCGATGGCTGAACATGCCGTATCGCGCGATCAGCACTTTGTCTCCGGGCGAAAGCGTGTTGGTCACCGCCGCCTCCCAACCGCCTGTACCGGAAGCCGGGAAAAACAGAACCTCGGCGTCCTTCGTATTGAACACCTTTCGCACGCCAGCCTTCAGACGTGGCAACATTTCCGCGAACTGCGGTGAGCGATGATCCACGGTCTGGCGATCCATCGCACGACGCAGACGGTCAGGCACATTGGTCGGGCCGGGGATAAAAATCGGGTTCTGTTCAAACATGAGCCTTCCTCCTTCTCACGGTGTAGATAGCACCTTCGCAAGTATTTTCCAATTTTTTTGGAAATATTTTTTATTTTCGGGAAAATACACCTTACAGACTGAAAAATTTATATTTTATCTTTTTCAGACTCATCAGCACAAAACTTATTGAAAAAATTTTCCAACGGACAATACTCATATATGAGACCGGAGGAACCTGAATGACCGAGCAAGCAAACACGAAGCGGCGTGGACGAGGACGCCCGAAATCTGCGTTTACCGACAGTTCTGCCAGCACGATTCAGGCATTGGATCGTGGACTTGCGGTTCTGAGCGCTCTGGCGCGCGACGGGGGCGGGACGCTATCGGATCTTTCAATGCGTCTCGGGATGCCCGCATCTACCGCCCACAGGGTACTCGCCACGCTGGAAAAGCACGGGTTTGTCGATATCGACGAAGAAACGCAGACGTGGCGTGTCGGGCTCGAAGCGTTCCGGGTGGGGTCGGCGTTCATGCAGCGCACCAATCTTCTCGAGGTTGGACGTTCAACCATGCGGACGCTGATGGAAGAGACGGGCGAGACTGCGAATATGGGCATCTTTGACGCGGATCATGTCGTTTTCATCGGTCAGGTCGAAACACATAACCCCATTCGGGCCTTTCACCGCCCGGGCTCGCGCGGTCCAATGCATGCAAGCGGGATCGGCAAGGCTCTTCTGGCCGCTATGCCACAGGTGGATGTCGAAAAACTTCTGACACGCACTGGCCTGCACAGCTATTCCCCAAAGACGATCACCTCTCCGGATGCATTACTTGAGGACCTCGTGGAGACACGGGCGCGCGGCTGGTCCTTTGATGACGAAGAGAGGTTTGAAGGCATGAGTTGCGTGGCCGCTGTGATCTATGACGGTTATGGGGAACCGGTTGCGGGGATCTCAGTCTCTGGTCCCTCTGCACGGTTCTCAGCAACAGCTCTGCCGGGACTCGGGGCCGCGGTCACAGCGGCGGCGGCAGCAGTCACCGACCGGATCGGTGGCCACCTCCCCCGCGCTGCTGCGGAATAGATCAGGCGCTTTGCGCCTCTATCCCCTCCATGGACAGGCCTTCCAGTTTCGGCATAAGCCCAAGGAGCTCTTTGGTGTAGCTGTCACGGGGATTTGCGAACAGCTCCTCCGTTTCGGCCAACTCTACAAGTTTTCCGTGACGCATAACCCCTACGCGATCGCACATCTGGCGCACGACAGGCAGATCGTGACTGATAAAGAGCATGGTCAAACCCAAATGTTGCTGCAGATCTTTAAGGATGTTCAAGATTTGGGCTTGAATAGAAACGTCCAAGGCGGAGGTCGGCTCGTCACAGATCAGGAAACGCGGCTGCGTTGCCAATGCCCGCGCAATAGAAATGCGTTGTCGCTGACCGCCTGAAAACTCATGTGGGTACTTGAGGCCCGCATCTTTGCTGAGACCCACCCTTTCGAGCAATTCTGATACACGCGCGCCCAGAGCATCGCCTTCCAGAAGGCGATGATGGCGGGCGGGTTCCGCAATGATTTCGTCGACACGCATGCGCGGATTGAGGCTCGAGAACGGATCCTGAAAGATCATTTGGATCTGGCGACGGTACGCTTGCAACTCCGCACCACTTTTGAGCCCAGTTATCTCGTTATCATCAAAAAAGATCTTTCCGCCATTTACCTCGTAAAGAGTCGCAATCATGCGCGCGACAGTCGACTTGCCGGACCCGCTCTCACCAACAAGGCCAAAAACTTCGCCTTCTTTGATATCAAAACTCACATTGTCGACCGCGGTGAAGAGCTTGCGCCGCGACGGTAAGATCGAGGCGCGGGTGACGAACTTTTTGGTAACGCCTTCGAGCTTGACGAGCGTTCCGGACTGAGACGTCTTGGGCTTTGGCCAGTTGCGAGCCAGGTCTTCAATCTTGAACTCGATCTCCCGCCCTCCGTAGGAAAGCTGCGGGAATCTGTGGACCTTCAAAGTCGGACGCGGGACGGCAGCAATAAGCGACTTCGTGTATTCGTGGCGCGGCGCACCGAGTACCTGCGCAGTCGCTCCAGTCTCGACCACTTTTCCTCGATACATCACGGTCACCCTGTCAGTGGTGTCCGCGATCACGCCCATATCATGTGTAATCAAAATGACGCCAACCTGCCGTTCGCGGGCGAGCTCTTTGATTAACTCCAAGATTTGCGCCTGAATGGAGACGTCTAGTGCTGTGGTAGGTTCGTCGGCGATGATGATCTCAGGATCGGAGCAAAGCGCCAACGCAATCACAACACGCTGACGCATCCCACCGGAGAACTGGTGGGGATATTGTTTGACACGTTCCGCCGGGTTCGGAATTCCTACGCGATCCAGAAGCTCGACAGCTCGTTTCTTTGACTCAGCTTCCGACATCTTGAGGTGTAATTGGATCGTCTCAACCAGCTGCTGTTCAACAGTAAAAAGCGGGTTGAGCGACGTAAGGGGATCCTGAAAAATCATTGAGATGCGCGCGCCGCGAAGGGCCCGCATGCTTTCGGCATCACGCCCATTGATCTTCTCGCCCTGAAACTGAACTGTTCCGCCTGAAATAAAACCCGGTGGGTCCAGTAGACCCATGATCGCGGCTCCAATTGTGGATTTTCCCGCTCCGGATTCTCCGACCAGGCCATGGATTTGACCAGGCTCCACTGCAAGCGAGGCATCGTCCACGGCAACAAAGACCTGATGACGGGTCGGGAAATGCACTGACAAACCAGAAATGCTAAGCAGGGTATCCGTCATGAGAACTTCCACTGATAAGTTGTCATCGCGTCTCGCACGAAAGCATGGCAATCCGAACGACCTGATCGTGTCATCAGAGACTTCTTTGCACTTGAGGGGATGCCGTTCCCGGTTCGCCCCCATGTCCGGCGACACCCGCCTGCACCGCACATTTGCCGGGCGCTTTGGGGTTTCTTCACCGCACGGTCAACTGAGTTCCTACGCAACTGTCGCGGCCGCGGTGCTATCTTTAATCCAACTCGCCGCGTGGGAGGACGCAGGCGCCTTTGAGGACAAAATGAAGGAGCGTCCCTCATGTGTATGACAGCAGAAATGCTTGCGGTTTTTCTGAACCTTCTGGACCCGTCAATCATCAGCACCACGGCGGGGCAAATCACGGTCAATGCGTCGGAACAAGCCGCCGTCTGGACAATTACGGACGACGCGCTGTGGTGCACGGACGCACTCAGACGTGACACGAAAGCGGGCGTCAGAGACGTTGAGTAAGGCATTACCGCAGCCTCGGGTTTAACGCATCGCGCAACCAGTCACCAAGCAGGTTCACACTCAATGCGAGGGCCAGCAATGTGACCGCCGGGAAGAAGAGGATCCACCACTCCCCTGAGAACAGGAAGCCTTGCCCGATGCGGATCAGAGTGCCAAGCGAAGGTTGCGTCGGCGGCGCACCCACACCAAGGAAACTAAGCGTCGCCTCGGCGATGATGGCCAGCGCGAGAGAGATTGTCGCAATCACAAGCACTGGTGACAGAACATTGGGCAGGATGTGGCGCATCATAATCGCGCCGGAACTGCGCCCGATCATGCGCGCCGCCTGCACGTATTCCTTGTTCTTCTCGACGAGGGTCGCACCGCGCACAACCCGGGCAAACTGAACCCAATCGGACAAGCCAATGGCAAGGATCAGCACCCAGATCGCCATCTGATCGCGATACTCAACCGGAGTGACGCCTTTGGCGATGCCGAAAATGAGCATCGCGACGAGGATTGCCGGGAAGGTTAGCTGGACATCGGCCACACGCATAATGATGGTTTCAACCCAGCCGCCGACATAGCCTGCGATCAGCCCGAGAGTGACACCCAGCGTCATGGCAAACCCTACAGCGGCAAAGCCCACAAAGAGCGAGACACGCATCCCGTAAAGAATGGTGGAGAAAACGTCCCTGCCCTGATCATCCGTGCCAAGCCAGAAAACGTCCCCGGTGAACGCGTTCGGCTCCATCGGTTTTGAGAACCCGTTCATAAGGTTCAGCGAAGCCGGATTGAAAGGATCGTAGGGCGCAATCACCGGCGCGAGGATCGCCGAGAGGACGAGGATCAGAACCACGATTGTCGAAATAAGCGCCACAGGCGACCTGCGAAAAGAATAGGCAACATCACTGTCCCACGCCATTGCGAGCCGCGAGCGCGCGCGCTCATCTGCAACCAGAGGCGTCGGCTCCTGCGGAAGATCGGTCATATCAATTACCTCCGGCAGCGCTGCGTTCGTCCCGCAGGCGTGGGTCAATGGCGAAGTATAGCAGGTCAACGACAAGGTTGATCCCAACGAAGAGGACCGAAATCAGCATCAGGTACGCAGCCATAACAGGGATGTCGACAAACTGAATCGCGTTAATGAACAACAGTCCGACACCGGGCCATTGGAAGACGGTCTCGGTGATGATCGCGAACGCGATAATGGATCCTAACTGCAAGCCGGTGACTGTGATCACCGGCACCAGCGTGTTCTTGAGCGCGTGTCGGAAATTCACCGCTTTGTCCCGTAATCCCCGCGCACGGGCAAAACGGATATAGTCCTGACGCAAGACCTCCAGCATCTCAGATCGCACCAGTCGCATGATCAGGGTCATCTGATAAAGCCCCAGCGTGATCGCTGGCAAAATCAGCGCCTTAAGCCCGCTTGCAGTCAAAAAACCCGTGGTCCAACCACCGAGATCGACAACCTCGCCCCTCCCAAAACTGGGCAGCCATCCAAGTTCCACGGCGAAAACATAAATGAGCAGAATGCCTATCAGGAAGGTCGGAAGGGAAACGCCAATCAGCGATACGGTCATAATCACGCTCGAGGCCCATCCATCGCGGCGGATCGCAGTAAAGATCCCAAGTATGATCCCGAACACGATCGCGAACAGGCCCGAGACTGCTGCAAGTTCCAGCGTGGCAGGAGCCCGTTCCAGGAGAATTTCAGCCACCGGGCGCGATTGGCGATAGGAAATGCCAAGATCGCCCTGCACTGCGCGTTCAAGGAAATTCCAGTACTGGACGAGGAATGGCTCATCGAGGCCAAGCTGGGTGCGCAGGCGTTCGATATCCTCCAGCGTACGTTCCTGCCCCAGCAGGTTATCGATTGGATCACCGACAAACCTGAACATGGAAAAGGCCACAAGACCCACGATCAACAGCACGACGATGGATTGGAAAACCCTGCGAATTACGTAGCCCAGCATGGCATCCCCTAACCGTTGCTTTCGGGTTTGTGTCGCGCGGCGCAGCGCGCGTCAAGCGCACTGCAATGTCGCGTAGCGTCAGGCTCCGCGGCGCAAGCCATGCGCCGCAGGTCTGGTGTCATGCGCAAGATCAGTTCACCGTTACCCAGCGCAGGATAAAGAAATTATCAGGCCTTTGCGTTAGCGAGATGTTGTCCCGCGCGCCCCACAAGAGTGGTTGTACGTAAAGGGGCACATAGGCGGTCTCACCCTGCAGAATCGCGGCAACCTCGTCCAGCATCGCCTGGCGTTTGGTTTCATCGATCTCAGACTGGATCATCGGAAGAAGCTCGTCCACGCGGGCATTGGAGTATCCACCGAAATTCCAGCTACCGAGTTTTTTCTCCTCATTCGGTGTGGAAGCGAGGAAGCGCACGGGGTGTTCGGCGTCAAAGGTCCCCGGCGACCAGCCAAGCAAGTACATATCAAAGTCATCTTCCCGAAGGCGCGGCCAGTATCCGCGTACAGGCATCGTCTCCAGCTGAGGCCGCAATCCGACCTGCGACAGCATGGAGGTCACGGCCTGACAAACCGCTTCGTCATTCAGATAGCGGTCATTGGGGCACTTCAGGCCAAAGCCAAAGCCCTCCGGATAACCGGCTTCCGCCAGCGCGGCACGCGCCGCGTCGGGGTCGTAGGCGATCGTGGCTGCGTTTGGCTCGGAGTAGCCCCGCATCGCCGGACTGACGAGTTGGCTCGCCGCTTCGGCGTTTCCGCGCATAGTGGTCTGCAGAATGGCAGGCACGTTCACAGCCTGCGCCACCGCGCGGCGTACGGCAGGGTCCTGAAACGGGTTCGCCGCGCCGTCGCTTTCGCCGTATTTCAGCGTATCGGCTTCCTGCGCGAAACCAAGCATAATCACGCGGGCTTCGATCCCCTGAATGACCTGAACGCCCGGCTGACCTGACAACCGTTCCGCATCCTGGATCGGAACCGGGTTGATCATGTCGATATCACCCGAGAGCAACGCTGCAACGGCAGTCGCGGGATTTTGGATCGGAGTGAACTCGGCACGAGTTATGTTATGATCAACCGTGTCCCACCAGCCCTCATGCGGCTGCAGCTCGGTACGCAAGCCGGGCTCACGCGCGGTTACTTTGAAGGCCCCCGTGCCATTGGCGTTCAGAGTGGCATAGTTGCCTTGCTCCTTGTCGGGCCGGGTCGCGTCATTTGCTTCAGCCCAGCCGCTGTCCATGATCATCCAATTCGCGATGCTGTCGGGGAAAATCGGATTGGGCGCTGAGGTCATGATATCGACGGTGAAATCATCCACCACCGTCACCCCGGAGACTGGCGCGAACCAGCTTCTGGTATCTGCTTCCTCCGAGGAGGCGCGTTCGTACGAAAACAGGACATCCTCGGCAGTGAAGTCAGCCCCGTCGTGGAATTTCACGCCCTGCCGGAGCGTGAAGCGCCAGCCTTCGCCATTACCAATGGCTTCCCATCCGGTGGCGAGCGCGGGCTCCACCGCCATGTCACGGCCTCGCCGCACAAGGCCCTCGTAGACGTTGTTCAAAAAGCCCAGCACCGGCGCGGAGTTGACCGCGTGCGGGTCCATCGTTTGCGGATCGGTGGTGGAAGCCCAGCGGAAGTCTTCCGCCATGACGGGTAGAGCGGCACAGATGGCAACTGCGCTTGCTGTTAAACGGCGAAGCATGGAAATCCCCCTATAATTCTATTGCGCCGCTGCCGAGGCGCACCCCAGGAGCATGACGCCAAACTGTAGCAGGGTCACGCGAAAAGGAGGGGCTCACAGCGCTGTGAAAGGAACCAATCAAAAAAAAAACGCCGGGCAAGCGTGCCCGGCGTTTCTAGCATCTTTCCGGATCAGTTCATTTCGAAGTATTTGAACTTCGGATCATCTTCCGGCGACACGTTTGGATAGACCACGTTCGACTTCGCACCCCAGTTCAACACCTGATGGTGAACCGGCAGATAGAGCTGCTCTTCTTGTACAACGCTCCAGATGTCGGCGATTGTCGAGTTGCGCGCTGCCAGATCGGTTTCCGAAGCGAGGCTTACGATCTTCGTATCCACGTCAGCGTTGGTGAAACCCGTGTTGTTCCATGAGCCCCGATCCCCTCCGCGCGTGTGGACAAGGAAATTGAAGATATACTCAGAGTCGTATGTCGGCACACCCCAACCCAGCATGTAGAAATTGGTTTCGCCGTTCTGGATCAGTGGGAAGTGCTGCGCCTTTGGCTTTGCATCGAGGTTCACCGTGATCCCGATCTGGCCGAACATGCCGACAGCCGCCTGACAGATCGCTTCATCGTTAATGTAGCGATCGTTCGGGCAGTCGAGCGTGATCGAGAACCCGTCGCCATATCCTGCTTCTTCCATAAGCGCCTTGGCCGCGTCGATATCCGTCGAGGACATACCGTCCATCTCTGCCGTCCAGCCGTTGACAAAGGGCGGGGCGATCATGCCGGCAGGGGCCGACTGGCCACGCATTACAACCTGCTGGATCGCATCGCGGTTGATCGCCATGTTCATGGCCTTGCGCACGCGCACATCAGACAGCGGGTTTGCCCCGTCGACATTGTCGCTGTCGATATCGTCCGCTCCAGAGTTCATACCGAAGAAGATGACCCGGTTCTGCGGTGCCGTGCGCACTTCCAGCCCGTCGGCTTCCGCCACACGGCCAAGGTCTTGCACGGGAACATCCTGAATGAAATCAACCTCGCCCGACAGAAGCGCAGCCACACGGGTCGCGGCATTCTGGATCGGAGTATAGATCACCTCGGTCACCGCCATCGGGAACTCGTCTTTGCCCCAATAGTTTTCGTTCATGGTAATCACCGTTCGCACGTCCGGCTCACGGCTGGTGAGTGTGTAGGCACCAGTCCCGTTTGCATTGGTGGCGGCGAAGGTTGTCTCTCCATTAGCGATATCCTGCACTTTGGTCACGCCGTTCGCTTCGGTCCAGTCCTTGTCCATGATGAACAAGTTCGTGAAGTTATTCGGCAGGATCGGGTTCGGCCCGTCAGTGACAAACTCAACGGTGAAATCATCCACAGCCCGGATTTCGGTGATCGAGGTCAGCAATTCCTTCATTGCCGAAGTTTCAGACTTCGCGCGCTCGAACGAGAACACAACGTCTTCAGCGGTAAAGGCAGCACCATCGTGGTAGGTCACGCCTTCACGCAACTTGAAAACCCAGACATTCGGATCGTCTGCCTTGGGGGCCCATTCGGTTGCGAGGGCTGGCTGGAACTGGCCGAACATATCCCGGAGGATCAGCGGCTCGTAAATCTGATGCGCGAGCGCATGGGTCGGGCCTTCGTTCTGCGCATGGGGGTCAAGCGTCAGGCTGTCGCCTGCACGCGCCCAACGCAGGGTTTCGGCGCTGGCAAGAAGCGGCGTCACTACGAGCGCCGAGGTTGCCAGCAAAAGCATGGTTTTTTTCATTTGAACTCTCCCTGTTCGGTATCCGGTCGTTGGCGCACAATTACACGCGCACTACCGATTTTGCCGGGCAGGCCCAGCGCCTGCGACGCAGGCTAGGCCTTTCCGGGAACGGGAAAAAGATTGACCCCACGGCAACAGAACGCAAGAGGCAATTGCAGAAATCGGCTGCAATGGAAAAGGGGGCCCGAAGGCCCCCTAGTCTGTGTCGTCAAGCAAGCCCGTGTTTTGAGAACGGCAGCTCGGTGATGACCTGACCTGTCGCGTTGGCAACGGCGTTGGCGACCGCCGGTCCGATAGGCGGTGTACCCGGCTCTCCGACACCGGTTGGCGCTTCGGCGCTTTCGATGATCTCTACCGTCACTTCAGGCATGTCAGTGATCCGCAAAGGCATGTAGTCGGGATAGTTCAACTGATCGACTTCACCGTCGGTCAGTGTGATTTCCTCCCGAAGGATTGAAGACAATCCGTAGGCCAGACCGCCTTCCACCTGTGCTCGTATGTTGTCGGGGTTGATAGCGACCCCGCAATCGATGGCGCAGGCAACCTTCTCGACCTTCACGGTGCCATCGTCCCGCATCCGCACATCGGCGACTTCGGCCATGTACGAGTTGAAGGACTTGTGTACGGCAATGCCTCGATGCATTCCCTCGGGCACGTCGCCCGCAGACGCCACCGCTCTGCGCAGCGCTTCAGCCAAACGCGGCTCGCCCTCCAGATGTGCAAGGCGGAATTCGACCGGGTCGCGCCCGGCGGCTGCGGCCAGGCGGTCCATCATGACCTCCATCACATAGGCCGTATGGGTATGACCCACCGAGCGCCACCAGAGTACCGGGATACCGACAGTCGGGTGATGCACGTCGACGACCATGTCCGGGATCGCGTAAGGCGTATCATTGGTGCCTTCGAGCGAAGACTCATCGACCCCGTCTTTCACGAGGAAATCCTCGAACGGCGTCCCGATCATGATACCCTGGCCGACAACGCGATGCTCCCAACCGCTCAGGTTACCTTCTGCATCCACACCTGCCCGGACACGGTGCATGTGCAGCGGACGGAAATAGCCCGACGCCATGTCGTCCTCGCGTGTGTAGGTCAGTTTGATTGGACGGGCACCACCTGTGGCATCCAGCCAGGCTTTCGCCAGCATCGCCGCTTCTGCAGCGTAATGCCCATTTGGCACCGCACGACGCCCAAAGGAGCCACCTGCCCATTTGGTGTTGATCTGAACATTCTCAAACGGAATGCCCAACACACCAGCCGCAACGTTGTGGTCAATGGTCTGGATCTGGAAGCCCGACCAGAAGCGGGCATTGGTGCCATCGAACTCGACCGTAACGTTTAGGGGCTCAAGCTGCGCGTGGTTCAGAAAAGGAAAGGTGAATTCCAGCTCCACCACTTCCGCTGCATCAGCCAGCTTGGCTGCTCCGTCACCGCGCGTGCCAGCGGGCAGTCCCGGCTGGTCCAGAAGCGCGCGATACTCTTCGATCAACTGATCGCTGCCGCGGCTTTCGGCGTTGCTCAGGTCCCATTCGATGTTTAATGCATCTCTCGCCATCGCGGCGCGCCAGGTATTGTTGGCCACAACAGCAACGCCGACAGGTAAGGTCAGTACCTGCTCCACACCGGGCATCTCCAGTGCGGCGGTGGCATCGACAGACGCCACGGTTCCGCCAAACCTCGGCGGGCGCGCCATTACAGCGATCAGAGCATTCTCGGGCTGGTAGTCGATGGCGAACATGCCCACGGAACCCTGAGTCTTCGCCGGCAGTTCTACCCGGCCCATATCGCTGCCGATCAGGGTCCATTGTTCGGGCGATTTCAGGATCACACCCTCGGGCACGGCTTGTTCCGCAGCCGCCGCAGCCATTTCGCCAAAGGTGGCGGAGTTGTTCCCAGCGCTCAGAGTGCCGTTGGCGACAGAGACAGCCTCTGCGCCGACCCCCCAGGTTTCTGCTGCGGCTTTGACGAGCATGTCGCGTGCCGCGGCCCCAGCTTCGCGATACTGGGTCCAGGAATTGGCCATAGCGGTCGACCCGCCAGTGCCCTGCACACCGAACAGAAGGTTGGCATAGACCTGCGGGTTGGACGGCGCGAACTCGACCGACACCTGCGTCGGGTCAGCGTCTAGTTCCTCGGCCACAAGTGTAGCAAGACCAGTCGCGGCCCCCTGCCCTTTGTCGAGGTGCTTGGACAGCACCACCACCCGGTTGTCCGGTGTAATATGCACGAAAGGTTGGATCAGACCGTCGTCACCGTTCTGGGCCAACGCTTCTTTCGGGATATGCGCGCCGAGCAGCAAACCGCCCACAGCACCGGCCGACATCTTGAGAAAGGACCGACGGGAAGGCTTCGGCGCGGAAAGCGCATGTTCAAGATAATGCAACATCGTCTACGCCTCCATGATCTCAGCTGCGCGATGGATCGCTTTGCGGATCCGCGCATAGGTGGCGCAACGGCAAAGGTTTCCTTCCATTGCGATGTCGATGTCGTCGTCCGTTGGCTTGGGTGTTTCAGACAGTAGCGCGGAGGCGGACATAACCTGCCCGGACTGGCAATAGCCGCATTGCGGAACCTGCAGCTCGACCCAGGCCTGCTGAATCGCGGCAGCAGCCTTGCTGTCTGCACCTTCGATTGTGGTCACTTCTGCGCCTTCGACATCCGCGGCCCAGGTCTGGCAGGCCCGGCTGGCGACTCCGTCAATATGCACGGTGCAGGCACCACAAGAGGCGACACCACATCCAAATTTGGTACCCGTCATTTTTAGCTCGTCCCGCAGGAGCCAGAGAAGGGGCATATCCTCCTCAACCTCCACGCTGACGGGCTGGCCGTTCAGAGTGAAACTGATCATTGAAAATTTCTCCCGTTGCGCGTGCCGGTGGGGCGACACTTTGCTGCGTTATAGCAGGCAATACGATATCATGAGTTATGCATGCGTGTGCAAAATTCACGGGGGTAGTAGCGGTTTTGAGAAAAAAAATTCGTTTGGGCTGGAAGCTGCTTAAAAAGCAGACCAGTGTGCGCGGGGTGAGTTCTGTGCAAGGGGAGCCAGATGAACTGCGTTTTTGTCCAGATCCGGTGCCGGCCAGCGACAGCTTATCAGGTTGCCGACGCCATTACCCTGCGGGAAATCCATTCCGAGCTTTACTCCACCTCCGGCGAGTATGACCTGCTGCTGAAGCTCTACATCCCCGAAGACGCGGATATCGGAAAATACATCAATGAGAACCTGCTCGACATCGACGGAATCGAGCGGACGCTGACAACGCTGACCTTCAAGGCGTTCTAAAATAACAGGGAGACGGGAGATGATCCTTAAAAACTTCGCATTGGCTGCAGTCATCGCGGCTTTGACTGGAACGACCGCACTAGCCGGCGGACACAGCGATGCGGCCAAAGTGGGAATGATCACCACGCTGTCGGGCGGGGGCGCAGGCCTCGGCATCGACGTGCGGGACGGATTCCAACTTGCGCTGAAAATGGCTGGTGCGGAAAACGTGGAGTTGGTGATCGAGGATGATCAGCGCAAGCCAGAGATCGCGGTGCAGCTGGCGGATAAGATGATCCAGTCCGAACAGGTCGACGTGATGACCGGGATTATCTGGTCGAACCTCGCCATGGCCGTGGTGCCCGCAGCTACCGCACAGGGCAAGTTCTACCTGTCGCCCAATGCGGGTCCGTCTGCGCTTGCGGGCAAGGGATGTCATCCGAATTACTTCAACGTGGCGTGGCAGAACGACAACCTGCACGAGGCCGCGGGCGCCTATGCCAATGAGGCAGGTTTTGCGAACTCCTTTATTCTTGCACCCAACTACCCGGCTGGGCAGGACGCACTGACTGGCTACAAACGTTTCTATGAAGGCGAGCTGGCGGGCGAGATTTACACCAAGCTCGGCCAGACGGACTACGCGGCCGAAATCGCACAAATCCGTGCCTCTGGCGCGGACAGCGTGTTCTTCTTTCTGCCGGGTGGCATGGGGATTTCCTTTCTCAAACAATACGCGGCGTCAGGCGTGGATCTGCCGGTCGTCGGCCCGGCCTTCAGCTTTGACCAGGGCATCCTGCAGGCCGTCGGTGACGCAGCACTTGGCGTGAAGAACACCAGCCAGTGGAATAAGGATATCGACAACGAAGCCAACGCGGCTTTTGTCGCGGCGTTTCAAGAAGAGTATGGCCGTCTGCCGTCGCTTTATGCGTCCCAAGGCTTTGACACGGCGAACCTGCTGCTGAGCGCACTTGAGAAAGCCCCGGTTTCGGATGCCGACGCGTTTCGGGCGGCCTTGAAAGAAGCCGATTTCGCCTCCACCCGCGGCAACTTCAGCTTCGGGCCAAACAACCATCCCATTCAGGACATCTACGTTCGGGAAGTCATTCAGGAGGGCGATGTCTTTACCAACAAGATCATCGCCACTGCGCTGACCAATCACAGCGACGCCTACGCGGCTGAGTGCCAGATGTAATCAAGATCGGGCGGGCTTAGCGGCCCGCCCTACCGGACTTTTCCCATGTCGCTGCTGCTTGTGATCGAGCAGGTCCTGAACGGCCTGCAATTCGGGGTCATGCTGTTTTTGATGGCAGCAGGGCTGACCCTGATTTTTGGCGTCATGGGACTGATCAACCTCGCGCATGGCTCGCTCTATATGATCGGAGCGTTTGCGGCGGCGGCCGTAGCAGGGGCAACGGGGTCATTTCTGCTCGGGTTGATCTCTGCACTCGCCGCTGCGGCAGCTATGGGCGCAATTGTCGAACTGACTGTCATCAGGCGGCTCTACAAAAGGGACCACCTCGATCAGGTGCTCGCGACCTTTGCACTGATCCTGATCTTTTCCGAAGGCACAAGGTGGGTATTTGGATCCTTTCCCCTCTACCTCGATGTACCAAACTGGCTTTCCGGGCCTGTCACCCTCCCGGGCGGCATTGAATATCCCGCTTACCGGCTTGCCATTATCGTTGTTGGCTTTGCCGTCGCAGCGGGACTGTTCTGGATGATCGGGCGGACAAGGATCGGCATTCAGATCCGTGCTGGGGAGACTGACCGCGAGATGATCGCCGCCCTGGGCATTGATATCGACCGGCTTTACACGCTGGTCTTCGCCCTCGGGGCTGCGCTAGCCGGTCTCGCTGGCGCACTAGTCGGCGCAATCCAATCGGTGCAGGTGGGCATGGGAGAGCCTGTGCTGATCCTCGCCTTCGTGGTCATCGTGATTGGGGGAATCGGGTCCATCAAAGGCGCGTTCATTGGGGCAATCCTGCTGGGGCTGACCGATACGCTGGGTCGGTCTTTCCTGCCTGTGCTGTTCGGCACCGTAATGGACCCGTCTGCGGCAACGGCTGTGGGGTCGGCGCTGGCGTCGATGCTGATCTACATCCTGATGGCGGCTGTACTGATCTACCGGCCCACGGGCCTGTTCGGGCGGGTATGAGATGACGCGCGAAGGGATCGTCAATGCCGTGATTGCGCTCGGGCTCCTGCTGGTCCCGCTCTGGGCGCTTTGGGCGAATGAACCCTTTACCATCACGCTGGCCACCAAGGTCGCAATCCTCGCACTCGCAGGGGTGGGCCTGAACCTTGCGCTCGGGCTCGGCGGTTTGGTCAGCCTCGGGCACGCGGTCTTCTTCGGGATCGGCGGCTACGCAATGGGCATTCTCGCTCAACACGCGCAGACCTTTGACCCGATCATGGAAGCGCCCTTCCTGATCGAAGGGACGAAATCCATGCCGGTGATCTGGCTGGTGGCTGTTGTTTCTTCGGCTCTCGCGGCACTGGCGATCGGCGCGCTGAGCCTGCGCACCTCCGGCGTCTATTTCATCATGATCACGCTCGCCTTCGGGCAAATGTTTTACTACTTCGCGATCTCCTGGCCGGCCTATGGCGGCGAGGATGGCTTGTCGATCTATGTCCGCAATGAATTTCCCGGTCTGAATACGCTGAACCCCATTGAGTTTTTCGGCATCACCTATGTGCTGTTGCTGGCGGCGCTGTTCCTGTCGGCGCGCATCGCGGCTTCTCCCTTCGGTCTGGCGCTGACGTCGGCGCGGCAGTCCCCGCAGCGCGTGGAAACCGTCGGCCTGCGCCCCTTTCGTCTGCGCCTGACGGTCTTCGTGATCTCTGGTGCGATTACCGGACTTGCCGGTGCACTGTTCGCCGATCTCAACCGCTTCGTAAGCCCGACGATGTTCAGCTGGCAGATGTCCGGGGAGATCATGATCTTTGTAATCCTTGGCGGCGTCGCGCGGCTTTTTGGCCCAGTCGCGGGTGCAGCGCTGTTCATCCTGCTGGAACATTGGCTCGGGGGTGTCTCGGAGTACTGGCTGATCTGGGTGGGCGCATTGCTTCTTGCGGTTGTTCTATTCGCACCCGGCGGGTTGATCGGACTGGTCACACGGGGGCAGAAATGAGCGCGCCGGTTCTCCAGATCGACGGCGTCACCAAGCGTTTCGGCGCGCTGGTGGCTTCGGATGGGGTTACACTCGACTTGCGTCCCGGTGAGATCCACGCGCTGATCGGGCCAAACGGTGCGGGCAAGTCCACGCTAATCGCCCAGATTGCGGGCGGGCTGACCCCGGATGCGGGGCGCGTGGTGTTGGATAGCGCGGATGTAACCGCGCTGGACACTGCGGCACGTGCGCAGGCTGGACTGGCGCGGACGTTTCAGATCTCGGCTCTGGCGATGGAACACACGGTTCTGCAAAACGCGGTACTTGGGGCGTTGGGCGCGCGCGGAGGACGTTTGGCGCTGTTCCGCTCCGTACTGGACGATAGCGAGTTACGCGAAAAAGCAGAGGCCGCCTTGGATCGAGTTGGCCTGTCTGATGCCGCTGGCACCGTCACGGCCGCGCTGAGCCACGGGCAGCGACGGCAGTTAGAGGTCGCGGTGGCGCTAACCCTCAATCCCAAGGTCTTTCTGATGGATGAACCCATGGCGGGTCTGGGCATGGAAGGAACAGCCGCGATGACGACGCTGCTGGATAGCCTGCGGGCGGAGGCGCCGATCCTGCTGGTGGAACATGACATGGACGCCGTCTTCAAACTGGCCGACCGGATCAGCGTGTTGGTCGCAGGCCGCATCATCGCGACTGGCACACCGGATGCGATCCGGGCCGATGCAGGCGTTCGCGAAGCGTATCTCGGCGATGAGGCTCCGGCATGAGCACCATGATCGACATCTCTGACCTGCACGCAGGGTACGGCACGGGCGAGGTTCTGAAGGGCGTCGATCTATGCGTGGACCAGGGTGAAACGGTCGCTCTGATGGGGCGCAACGGGATGGGCAAAACGACCACCGTGCGGGCGCTTTGCGGGCTATTGCCTGCGCGAGGCGGAACGGTGAAGGTCGCCGGATCGGATATCGCGGGCCTTGCTGCGCACAAAGTCGCGCGCATGGGGATCGGGCTGGTGCCAGAGGGGCGGCGGTGCTTTCCGAACCTGACTGTTGCCGAGAACCTGGTGGCTGCGGCGCGCATCGGATCATGGGACATGGCGCGCGTGACGGAGCTGTTCCCACGACTGGCAGAACGGAAAGATCAGATGGCGGCATCCCTGTCAGGGGGCGAACAGCAGATGCTCGCCATCGGTCGCGCGCTGATGACCAACCCGCGCGCGTTGATCCTCGATGAAGCAACGGAGGGGTTGGCGCCGGTCGTAAGATCCGAGATTTGGGATGCAATTGCATCAGTCCGCGCAGAGACCGGCCTGAGTATTCTTGTGATCGACAAATCCCTGAAAGAGTTGAGGCGGATCGCAGACCGTGGGGTGATCCTCGACCGGGGGCAGAGTGAGTGGACGGGCAACCTCGACGAATTGTCCGTCGACGAGGCCGCCCGTTTGCTTGGCGTCTGACTACCAGCCGATGGCTTCGGGCAACCATGTGGCGATGCCCGGATAGTTGAAGAGCAACACCAGCGCGAAGGCCTGAATGGCGATAAAGGGCATAACGCCGCGATAGATCGCGCTGGTTGTGACCTCGGGCGGCGCGGCCCCCTTCAGGAAGAAGAGCGCCCATCCGAAGGGCGGCGTCAGGAACGACGTTTGCAGGTTCAGCGCGATGAGGGCCGCGAGCCAGACCATGTCCACGCCTGCCTCCATGAAGAACGGCAGTAACAAAGGCAGCGCGATATAGCTGATCTCGATCCATTCGAGGAAGAACCCGAGGATGAACAGCAGCACCATAAGGAAAATCAGCGCCCCAAGTTCGCCGCCCGGCATCAACGCCAGCGTGTCCTTAACGATGTCTTCGCCCTGCAGACCCCGGAACGCGATGGAGAAGACCTGCGCCGCGATCAGGATGAAGAAGATCATCGCCGAGATACGCAGAGCCGATTGCGCAGCCTCCCAGATCATCGTCAAATTCAGGCGGCGGTAGAGCGCGGCAATCATGATCGAGAGTGCGGCCCCCACACCGGCTGCCTCGGTCGGGGCGGCCAGACCGCCGATGATTGTACCCAGTACGCCACCAACCAGAAGAAGCGGTGGGGCCAGCGCCATGACGGCTTTCTTGGCAAGCTCCCACCCGCCGATTTGCGCGCGTTCTTCTGCCGGGATGGGCGGCATCATCTCGGGCTTCAGCTGCCCGAGGATCAGTAGAAACGCGATATAGAGACCCGCGAGCATCAGGCCGGGGATCATCGACGCGGCAAACAGCGTGCCGACGCTTTCCCCCATAATATCCGCCAGCAGGATCAGTACCAGCGAAGGCGGAATGATCTGGCCCAGCGTTCCGGACGCACAGATAGCGCCCGCCGAAAGACCTTTGTCATACCCCCGGCGCAGCAGCACCGGCATCGTGAGCATAGTCAAAGTGACAACGGTTGCGCCGACGATCCCGGTTGAAGCCCCCATAAGCACGCCGACGATGATCAGGGCGATTGCCATACCGCCATTGAGGCGCCCTGAAAGCCTGCCGATCACTTCCAGCATATCCTCGGCCACGCGAGATTTCTCCAGCATTACGCCCATGTAGACAAACAGCGGGATGGCGAGGAATTCGTACTTGGTGACCACGCCGTAGATCCGCGAGGGCGCAAGATTAAACAGGAAATCCCCGAACCCGATCCAGCCAAAGATGAAGCCGGCCGTGGCGATCCCGATCCCCACAGGCATCCCGATGAGAAGGAACGCCATGAAGCCGAGCAGCATGTAGATCGCGAGCAGATCATCCATGGCGCATCTCCCGCAGGGTGTTCGCATGGCGGATCGCATTGGCCGCGCATTGCAGAGCGAAGAGCGCGAAGGCGACCGGCAACATCCCCTTGACGATATACCGGGCAGGCAATCCGCCGGGATCCGGGGACCCCTCGCGGATCGACCATGAATTATCGACGAACCCCCAGGAATACTTGATGAAGAGGCAGGCGATGATCACACCGCAGAGCATGGAAAAGAGATCAAGCGAGGCCTGCCATTTCGCGGACAACCGGTCATAAACCATATCAACCCGCACATGCCCGTTTTCGAGCATCAGAACCGTGATTCCGAGCAGCGCAATCGGTGCCATCAGGTGCCATTCCAGCTCCTGCGCCCAGACAGGGCTGGTGCCGACGATGTACCGCCCGAACACGTTGAAAAAAACCAGCGCAACAAGCGCCAGTAACAAAGCCGCCGCGAGCCGCGAAGCGCCCTTGGTCAGCCGGTCGATGCCATCGGCCAGCTTCAGTGCATAATCCATGAAAGTTCCCGTCCCCACATGCAGGCGGGCACCGCGTTCTGCGATGCCCGCCTGGTCTTTTCTTCAGTCCGTCTGCGGGCGCTTATGCGTCGCGCAGTTTGGCGTGCCAGACGGCCTCAGAAGCTGCTGCCCAGATGTCGTGCTCTTCCTTGAAAGCGAAGTAGCTGTCCATCACCTTCTTGAACTCTGCATCGTCATCGGCGAGGCCGTCGTAGACTGGACCCATGGCCTCTTTCAGCGCGGCGATAACGTCGTCCGGCAGAACGCGCAGTTCGGTACCGTTTGCTTCGAACTCTTTCAGAGCCGCCGCGTTGTTCGCCTCTGCCCAGGAATGGGAGATGACGTTACAGGCCGCTGCAGCGTTCTCTACGATCGACTGCAACTCTGGGGACAGACCGTCCCATGCCGCCTTGTTGATCGACAGTTCGGTGACCGTGGTCGGCTCGTGCCAGCCAGTGGTATAGTAATACTTGGCTGCGGTGTTAAGACCGAGGATCTTGTCCTGTGCAGGACCCACCCATTCTGCTGCGTCAATCACGCCACGCTCCAGCGCAGGGAAGATCTCACCGCCCGGAAGCAGCTTCACGTCCACGCCAACTGCAGAGTAAGCACGGCCCGCGAGGCCAGGAATACGCATGCGCAGACCCTGCAGGTCTTCGAGCGAGTTGATCTCTTTGTTGAACCAACCGGTCATCTGAACGCCGGTGGCGCCAACGGGCATCGCGACGAGGCCAAGCGGTTCGTAGATCTCGTTCCAGAGATCGATACCGCCGCCGTGGTAGAACCATGCGTTCTGGCCCTGGGTGGACATTCCGAACGGGACCGCGCCGAAGAACTGCGCGGCCGGCACTTTGCCTGCACCGAAATAGCTGACCCAGCCATTCATCTCAACGACGCCTTGGCGCACAGCGTCAAATCCTTCAAAGGCCGGCACCAGTTCGCCGCCATGGTAGACGGTGATGTCGAGAGCACCTTGCGACATGGTCCGTACGCGATCCGCGAAATCGGTTAGCGAGCCCGGGCCCGTGGAGTAAAACGGCTGGCCCGGCGGAAACGCGGTGGTCATTTTCCACTGCAGGCTCTGGGCACGCGCTATATTTGGTGCGGCCAACGCGGTGGCCCCTACACCGACCCCGGCAGAGGTCAAAAACTTTCGACGATCCATGGCGGAACTCCCCTTCGTGAGTGTTGTTGTCGTTTTTTCAGCACCTCGCCACCTAGGCGCCCCGCGCGCGCGGGCTATCTGGCGGGCGAAGAAAACCGGCAAAAAATGGAAGGGTTTTTCATATGCCGAAAAAAGCAGCAGGTTCTGTATACAAAATGTCGCCTTCGAAGCAGGTTTTAAGCATCCGGGGGTGCAACGGATGACAGAGCTGCGTTTGCCCCATCATGGCCGGTATACCTACTCCGCGCTCCCCGATCGGCCCGATTTCAACTGGCCGGAGGGCAAGCGACTGGCGGTATATCTGGGGATGAACCTTGAGTGTTTCTCCTTTGCAGAAGGACTTGGCGCAGAGCTGGCGCCGGGCGGACCGCAACCGGATGTCCTGAACTACGCGTGGCGCGACTACGGAAACCGCGTGGGTGCTTGGCGGATGCTCGAGCTTTTCGACGAGTTGTCTCTGCCCTGCACGGCGCTGGTAAACTCCTACTTGTATGCAGAAGCGCCGGGCCTTGCTGAAGCCTACGCCGCCCGAGGCGACGAAATCGCGGGACACGGACGGACCAATGCAGAGCGGCAAGGCGTGATGTCTGAGGCCGATGAGGCCGCGTTGATCTCCGAGGCAACTGCAGAACTTCGCGCGCGGACAGGATCGGCCCCGAAAGGATGGCTCGGCCCCTGGATCAGCCAGAGCCGGATCACGCCAGATCTGTTGGAAGAAGCAGGTTATGAGTACCTGCTGGATTGGTGTCAGGACGACCAGCCGGTATGGATGACGACGCGCAGCGGGGGCCGCATCTTGTCAGTGCCGTATCCGCAGGAGCTCAACGACATTCCTCAGATCGTGGGACGCAAACGCGAAGGGGCAGAGTTCGGCGATATGATGATCGACGCTTTTGACGTGATGCTGAAAGAAAGTGCGCGGCGCCCGCTTGTGATGGGCATCGCGTTGCATGGCTACCTGATGGGGCATCCTCACCGGCTCAAGCATCTGGAACGCGCTTTGCGCCACATGCTGGATCACGCCGGAGATCGGGTGTGGTTCACAACTGCCGGCGCGATCAATGACCACTACCGGCAGTTAGGGCTATAGCTAAGCGCCGAGTGTATCGCGCTTCTCGGCAAGAAAATCTCGGATATCCCACTCGGTTTTTTCGTCCATCGAGACGTAGACGAAGTGCATGTTCGTGCGCTCCTGCACCATAGGGCCGGGGAACGGCAGGTAGCTCAGCTCGCGTGACCCGAAGGACGGAGACGCTGTGCCGACCTGCCATTCGGTCGTCAACTTCACGTCCACCAGCTTCTGCGCCGTTGCCCCTGCACTACCGGGGCGCTCTAGCGGCACGCCTGCAAGCCGCAGATAGGCAGTTTTGTCTGACGCCTGCTGAAACCCGTCAATGAATTGCGCTGTCAGGACCTGCAATTCCGCGGCCTTGTCGGCCTCGTCGATATGGGAATGCAGATGGTCACCGTGGCTGTGGTTATGGCCGATATGTCCGTTCACGATGTCATGTGGCATTAGACCAGCGCCTCCCTTCGAAATCACCATGGGGGATGGTCACAGGCTTGTCGATATGGGCTTTGTGCTTGCCAAGCTTACCCGCGCTGACCATGGCCCCCAGAACATCCACGATCACGCGGGTACCCATGAGTGCTGTGATGTCGGAGGTGTCATAGGGCGGACTGACCTCGACCAGTTCCATCCCGCAGATGCCCTCGGCAGCGACCTTCGACGCCAGCGCCAGCGCTTCGCGCGGCAGGAACCCACCCGGCTCGGGCCAGCCGGTGCCGGGCACAAACCCGCAGTCGATGCTGTCGATGTCAAAGGACATATAGACCATGTCGACACCGTCCCACGCCATCTCGAGCGCCATCTCGGCGGTTTTATCGACGCCCATCCGCTCCATGTCCGACATGGTGATGATGTTGGTTTCCCGCTCGCGGGCAACCTTGACGGCCTCCCGCGGGACCTGCCAGCCGCCGATACCGACCTGCACGAGGTTCTTGGCAGGAACATTGGGCAGGTTGGTGGAGTGGAACCACGGCGTTGTGTGCATCCGTTCGTCGAGGTCTTTTTCCTGAATGTCGGCATGGCGGTCGAAATGGACGATGCCAATTTTCTTCGACGTGCATTCCGCGATCCCGCGCACGCAGGGGAAGCCGATGGAGTGATCGCCCCCGATCATGATGGGCAGAGAGCCGGACGAGAACACATGGCTCACAGCACGGCTGATCTGGTCGAAGCTTTTTTCAAGATTGGCCGGGATGGTGAACACATCGCCGGCGTCGCAGAGCGTCATCTGCTCCCGCAAGTCCACGCCGAGTTCGTAGTTATAAGGCGTGTAGAGCGCCGAGATCTTGCGCACGCCCTGCGGGCCAAACCGCGTACCGGGACGGTAGGTGGTGCCGCCGTCGAAAGGGATGCCCAAAACGGTTGCATCATAATGACCCACCTCCAGAACGTCCTCGGCATAAGGCGCCTTCAGGAATGTGTTGATGCCCGCGTAATGCGGAAGCTCTCCGCGCGCGAAAGTCGGGATCGATTTGTCCTCGATCGTATCGGCCCCGGTCAAGCCCATCCGCAGCGCCCAGCGCCGTTCTTCATCCCAACGGCCCTCCGGAATGCCTGCCTCGGCCTGCATTGCCTTCCAGCCTTGCAGTTTGGTCAGGTCTGGATGGTGAAAGCGACGGTCGTCATGCCGCTGGTCAGCAGGGTGATGCGAACGCGTATGCTCGCCGCGAAATGGAAACATGGGTGTCCTCCGTCCTCGGTATGTCAGGATGTGGCGACAGGGGTTTTTTCGGATGTGTCCTGCGCCGCTCCGCTCAGACCCGGTGCCTCGGCAATCCGCTGATAGGGAATGCCGCCATCGCGGGCGTCAAAATCATAAGTAATCGTGGCCCCGAAGGCTTCCGGATCATGAGGATCCCATCGGGGTTTGTCGAAAACCCAGACCCGATCACCAAGCTTGAAGCCTTCCTCCAGATCGTGCGTGACCATAAACACAGTCATGTTCGTCTCCGCCCGCAACTCCATCAGGAACGCATGCATTTGCAGCCGTGTGCCGGGGTCAAGCGCTCCGAAGGGCTCGTCCAGCAGCAGAATACGCGGTTTAGCCGCCAATGCTTGCCCAATGGCAAGCCGTTGCTGCATACCGCCCGACAGGGTTGCCGGGTACTGGTGGCCGACATGGGCCAGCCCAATCCGGTTCAGCGCCTCATCTGCGCGCTCTCCGGCCTCGCGTTTGGCAGTAGGGTTGAGAATCCCAAAAAGGTTCGCGCCCAACCCTTCTGCTGCAATCAGGTTTTCACGCACCGTCATATGTGGGAACACCGAATAGCGCTGGAACACGATCCCCCGCGATTGCGTGGGTTCGCCGGACAAAGGTTCCCCGTCCACGAAAATGTCGCCGCGGGTGGGTTGCTCCTGATCCAGCAGAAGGCGCAGAAACGTGGATTTGCCACAGCCCGACGCGCCGACAATTGAGATGAACTCGCCTTCCGCCGCACTGATGTTGATACGTTCGAGGATCGGGCGGTTGCCGTAGCTTTGAAACAGGTTCTGGACCTCGACGAAGCTCATAGGCCCGCCTCCGTCCAGGGGTAGAGTTTGCGCGACAGAACTTTGAGCGCATAGTCAATTGCGAAAGCAAGGACTGTGATCCAAACGACGTAAACGAGGATCACATCCATCGCGAGGAAACGCCGCACGAGAAAGATGCGATAGCCGAGTCCATCCTCAGACGCGATGGCCTCAGCCGCGATCAGGAAGAGCCAGGCCGGCCCCAGTGACAGGCGCACGGCTTGGATGAGCCGCGGCATGATTTGCGGTAGCGCCACGCGCACGGCGATCGCCATCGAAGACGCGCCGAGCGTCTGCGCCTTGATAATCTGCTCCGCCGGAAGTTCGATCGTCCGCGCTGACAGGTCCCGGATCAGGAACGGTGTAATTCCGATCACGATCAGGGCGACTTTGCTGACCTCCCCAAGGCCAAAGACGATAAACAAGATTGGCAGGACCGCGAGTGGTGGCACCATTGAAACAACGGCAACAAATCCTGCCAATCCGGCGCGCACATAGGGCAAAAGACCGATCGCGAGACCCGCGATCAATCCTATCAGAGAGGCGATACCGACCCCGAGTCCCAGGCGAGTGAGGCTCGACCATGTGTCTTTCCAGAAAAGGATCTCTCCGGTGCGACGACTGCCCTCGGTCGTCAGACGCCCCGCGGTATCAAGCAACGTCGAGAGCGCTGGAAGCAACTTGTCCTGAGGGTTCACGGCCAATCGGGCATCGGACCCCAGCTTGTAGGCCAGGAGAACCAACGCGAATGGCACAGGAAGCAGGAACAGCGATAACACGCGTCCCGGTTTTCGGTTGATAAGCCGCATCGAACTTCCTCGTTCGAGTTGGGTTGCCGGACCGCGAGCACGATCCGGCGACCCGCCTCCCCCGCTTACAGCGCGCCGTCGGCGGCCATCTGCATGTAGGTGGTGTCAAAGCGGAACTGGACGTTGCTGGTATCTCCACTGGTCGAGCCGTCTGGGTATGCCACCCCCACGAAGTCTGCGCTCGGCGCGCCCTCTCCCAAAATGCCCTTGTCGAACAGGAACTCGGCCACACTGACCATCGTCGTTGGCAGATCCGACGACTGGGTAAAGGCTACTGCATCGGCTGGATCGTAGAACATCTCGGTCGAAGCCAATTGCGCCTTGTAGCCGGCCAGATCGGTGCCGGATGCTTCCGCCATGGCGGTCAGAACAGCTTCATCTCCGGCGGCCATAAGAGCCATAACTTCATACCACGCGCCAACCATAGCTTTACCGAAGTCGGGGTTCGCTTCCAGCGTTTCGGTGTTCACCACCATCAAGTCAATAATTTCACCGGGGATGTCGGAGCTATCGAAAAGCTTATTTGCCCCCGGCTCTTCCATGATGGTCGAAACAAGCGGGTTCCACGTCACGACAGCCTGTACGTCATCAGTGGCATAGGCTGCGATCATGTCGGCGTCGGACGTGTTGATCACACCGTCCAGATCCGCCTCCGACAGACCGACACTGTCCAGCCCGCGCGCGAGCAGGTAATGGCTGACTGACAGTTCCACGAGATTGACAGGCTTTCCCGCCAAATCAGCCAACTCTCCTTCGCCTTTCAGGATCACTGCATCGTTGCCGTTGGAGTAATCGCCCACGATCAGCGCGGTCGTATCCACGCCGCCACCCGAAGGGATGGAGAGCGTATCCATGTTGGTGGCGGACACGCCGTCAAATGCGCCCGCGGTGTATTGGTTGATAGATTCGATGTAGTCGTTGATCTGTACGATCTCGACGTCGATGCCGTACTTGTCGGCCCATTTGTCCATGATGCCGCTGTCTTCGAGATACCCCCAAGGCATCCAGCCGACATAAATCGACCAAGCGACCTTGAATTCTGTTTTCTCCTGCGCCGTTGCTGGCAGGGCCATAGCTCCGGCCAGCACTGCTGCGGTGAGGATGGTGGTTTGCTTCAGCACGTTAACGCTCCCTCTCTGTTCTGCCGGAGGAGACTTAGGCGTCCGCTGGCAGAACATGGGATGAGCGCGGACAAAACCTGCGCAGTAACCTCCCGGGATTTTGGCCCGCCGTGTACCCATCTGGAATTGGCCAGTCGGGCGGCACTTCTCGGACCAGACCCGCTCGACGCGGCGGAACCCTAAGTGCCCTGCCCCTTTGGCATAGGCAGGCGGTGCCCAAACCACCAAGACTGGAAGTAAGCGCCATGCTCAGGAGGCGGGATTTCGATCAAAAATTAGGCAGATGCCGCCGAAATGGCCATATAATGAGCGCGGACTAGCTGCTTTGGCTCGCCAAAAGCTCTGTGCGAAGGACACATAGCGCTGCAAGCGCGAACCCCGCCACAAGCGATAAGGCCCCGAAGAGCGAAAACAACCCGAAGGCCATAACCAAGCCCCCACCGGCATTCAACGTTGCCATGCCTGCGATTGCGCCAAGGTATAGCCCAAAGAGAACGTAAATCATGAAAAAGGCTCCGCACCAACTCATACAATACGGAGCCTAAAACACTGGTCTTGAAGTCGCGTTAAGAAAGCGGCTCAAGTTTTAGATGTTCAGTCCCGCCATTCCCATGGCCGGGTATAGTTGCCCAGAACGTCGCCGACAGCGTCGTCCGTCACGTCCCCGGTCTTCACTAGTCGCGCCACAAGCCCGCGCTTCTTGTCCTCGGTCACCTCGGCCACAACAGCGTTGAGCCCTGCCTCTTCCAGTGCAGCGGTATAAACGCGCGTGATCGCCGACTTCCGCAAGTCCGGCTTGAACACCTTGCCGACAGCCGTTTTCGGTATCTCGGATAGGACCTCGATATGCTTTGGGATAGCGGCATTTTCTGGAATTTGCTCTTTTGCAAAAGCCAGAAGGGCCTCCGGCGTTGTAGACTTTCCCGCGACAAGTTCCACGTAGGCAGCGGGCAATTCGCCAGCGTAGGCATCGGGTTGGCCAATTGCTCCGACCATTGCAACCGCCTGGTGTCCCATCAGTGTCTCTTCGATAATGGCCGGGTCGATATTGTGACCAGACCGAATAATCAGGTCCTTCGCACGCCCGGTTATCCAGAGGTACCCTTCCTCATCGATCCGACCAAGGTCACCGGTGCGCAGGAATATCTCATCGGCAAACAGGTCTAGGTTCTTGTCGCTCTCCGTGTAGGTTGACCCCGCGAAGACACCCGGGTTTGAAATGCAGATTTCTCCTATTTCATCGGTCGCACACGCGCGGTCGATCTTACCGGTCTCATCGCAATGCAGTATTCGCACTTCAGTGTGTGGAAGCGGAATACCGACAGAGCCCACCTTCTGCTTTCCGTCAATCGGGTTGCAGGACACAAGGCATGTGGCTTCGGTCAGCCCGTAGCCTTCCGCAATGTTTACGCCAGTTGCCTCCTTGAACCGGTTGTAGAGCTCGAGTGGCAGTGGCGCAGAGCCAGAGATCGCGATGCGCAGAGAAGATACATCAGCGTCCACGGGGCGCTGCATCAGCGCGGCCAAGGCGGTCGGCACAGTGATCATAAAGGTCACGTTCCAACGCTCGATCAGTTTCCAGAAGTTGTCGAACACCCCATCGCCGCGATAGCCCTGTGGTGTCGGAAAGACAACATGGCTGCCGGCCCCGATGATCGACATCATGATCGGATAACAGGCAAAGACGTGGAACAGAGGCAGTGGGCAGATCAGGGTGTCATCTTCCTGAAAGATCAACTCCGAGCCGAGCCAACCGTTATATATCATGCCCGAATACTTGTGCTGCGCGACCTTCGGCATCCCGGTAGTTCCGCCGGTGTGAAAATACCCGGCAACACGGTCTCCGAAACTATCTGCGAAATCGAGACCGTCACTCCGATGCTTGGCAAGCTCATTATTGAAGTCGAGTACCTTCGCGGAATGCGAAACCGGGTTCTTGGGACGTAGCAGTCCCGCGATCCAGCTCTTTGGCGGGCTGAGATAGCGCAGCAGGTCAACCTCGAGCACATGCGTAACGCCCGGCGCCATGGCGACAGCTTCGGCCGCTTTCTGCGCGACATCCGTTTTCAGGAAGCTCTTCAGAGTTACGAGCACTTTTGCGCCGGTCTCGTTAAGTATTGAGCCGATCTGCTCAGGCTCGAGCAACGGGTTGATCGGGTTCACGATACCCGCGGTCGATCCACCCAGCAGCGTCCATACGGTCTCTGATGCATTTGGCATCATATATGCGACGACGTCATTTTCACCGACACCCAGGCTGCGGAACAAGTTTGCCGCTTGCGTGGCCTTGCCGTGC
Source organism: Dinoroseobacter sp. (assembly GCA_030066795.1). Classification (GTDB taxonomy): domain Bacteria; phylum Pseudomonadota; class Alphaproteobacteria; order Rhodobacterales; family Rhodobacteraceae; genus Dinoroseobacter. The sequence continues at coordinate 50,472 of JASJAW010000018.1, read as the reverse complement.
AACTCCGTCCAAGTCAGGGTTTCGCCAGCATCTTTGGGGTCCGAGGTGAGCGTGAACGTCACTGCTGGGCGGTTGCCGTACTTGGACTTCGCGCGCGTCAGGTACTCGTAAATCGTGACTGCAGGCTGCACCTGCTCCCACGGGTGGTCGGCTTCGATCTTCGATTTATCGGCAAGTGTGCCAATACTGATGCCCATGGCTCCCCCCTGGAGTGTTGGTATTTCTACGCTTTTTTGCACGGCCTCTTACGGGCCCGCGCCGCCAGTGACGTTTATTACACAGAAAACTCGGCGCAAGAATGCTGCGCTATCTGTGACGCAACGTTTAATGTGATGTGGGAAGCGCCGCATTCAAAGGCAAGGCGATCATTACAGTGCTACTCCGCCGCGAGGCCAGCCGTGAACTGCAAGCGCGCAAGCCGAGCATAAAGCCCGCCTTCGGCGACCAGCGCATCATGAGTACCTTCAGCAACGATCTGGCCATCTTCAAACACCAGTATGCGGTCTGCTTTCTTAACGGTCGCAAGCCGGTGGGCCACGATCAAAGTCGTCCGGTCCTGTGACAGCGCCTCTACCGCGTGCTGCACAGCCTGCTCGCTTTCGGCGTCAAGCGCAGAGGTGGCTTCGTCCAGTAGCAGCACCGGTGCATCCCGCAGGATGGCCCGTGCCAGCGCAATACGCTGTTTCTGGCCACCCGACAGCATGACGCCCCGCTCCCCAACATAGGTGTCGTAACCATCCGGAAGGCGCGCCAAGAACTCGTCTGCTGCCGCCGCCTTTGCCGCTTCTATCACTTCTGCATCAGTCGCGTCGGGTCGACCAAATCGTATATTCTCGCGCGCAGTTGCCGCAAAAATCACCGCGTCCTGTGGAACAAAAGCAATCTCCCGGCGGAACGCGTCCCGCTGCAAGTCTCGCAGATCTTGCCCGTCCAACCGTATCGCCCCGGAAACCGGATCGAAGAACCGCAAAAGCAACTGGAGGATCGTAGACTTACCCGCGCCGGAGGGGCCGACCAGGGCAACCGTTTCTCCCGGCTTAATATCGAGCGAGATGTCTCGCAGAACCGAGACATCCGGTCTTGCCGGGTAAATGAAACTGACGTTCTCGAATTCGATCCGACCGACGCAATTCGCTGGCAGGGCGGCCGGTGTGGCCGGATCCTCAACCGTATCTTTCATGGTCAAAAGCTCGACCAACCGTTCGGTTGCACCCGCTGCCCTTTGGAGTTCGCCCCAAATCTCGGACAAGGCCGCCACAGACCCTGCCACCATTACAGCGTAAATCACGAACTGCACCAGCGCTCCGGGGGTCATTACCTCACCCCGAACATCACGGGCCCCCACCCAGAGCACACCGACAATCCCGGTGAAGATAAGGAAGATAACAATCACAGTCATCAGGGCGCGCACGCCAATCCGGCGTTTGGCGCTGTCAAAGGACTTCTCGGTGACGTCACCGAACTCTGCACGGCTTTCTTTCTCGTGCGTGAAGGCCTGTACGGTCTGGACAGACTGAAGGGCCTCTGAGGCGTTCCCGGAGCTTGCCGCAATCCAATCCTGGTTTTCACGGCTTAGGACTCGCAGCCGGCGGCCAAGGATGATGATCGGGATCAACACTGCCGGGACAAGCAACAACACAAGTCCGGTCAGTTTGGCAGACGTCAGCAGCATCAGAGCCAGACCGCCAATCAGAATGAGAATATTGCGGAGCGCCACCGAGACCGACGAACCGATCACCGAGAGAATCAGCGTCGTGTCTGTTGTCAGTCGGCTCAGAACCTCGCCGGTCATGATCTTCTCGAAGAACTGAGGACTCATGCCCAGCGTGCGGTTGAACACGGCTTTGCGGATGTCTGCGACAACCCGCTCTCCAAGACGGGTCACAAGATAGTAGCGAAGACCTGTCCCGATCGCCAAGAGCGCCGCAATCAAGATAGAACCGGCAAAATACTGGTCGAGCAACGCCGTATCACGGGCATCGAACCCGTCGACGACACGTCGCACCGCCATCGGTAACAACAGTGACAGGCACGCCGTCGCTACAAGTGCCATAGATGCCGCTATGATCAGGGACTTATACGGTGCCATGAACGGGACCAAGCTGCGCAATGCCCCAATATTCTTGGACTTTGCGCGTTCCTTATCCGACGTTCCGGCAGTTGGCTTTCGGGCCATAGGCGGGCTCACATTCACAAGGCAGGTTACCTTGCGGCCCACCCCGGCGCACAGGACAACCAGTCAATTGGAGCGGGTAGTCGGAATCGAACCGACACCAAGAGCTTGGAAGGCTCGTGTGATACCATTTCACCATACCCGCCCGGTCCATAGGTGGATATTTCACCCGGATTTGGGCGTCAAGCGAGAAGCAAGGCAGCGCCCATTCGCCGCGTGTCGACGAGTTCGAGCAGAGTTGCCACAAAATCGCCATGTTGGTTCCATCGCGTCTGCGCAATTGCGCGTCTAGCATGATGCTCAGGATATGGGGTCCCGAAGTTGATCGCCATATCCCGGTGAGTTTCCCTTCGTGACTGGCGCCGTCCTCATGGACAGCGCCCTTTTTTTCAGGCGGCTATTGGCTGGATCAGCTCTTCACCTGCGGCCCGGTTTGAATTGACCTTGGGGTCCACACGATGAAAAACTAAGCGTGCTTCCTCCGCTGGCTTCATTAGCCGTGCTGCGCCTTTACCGGCCTCTCCCAGCCAAAGCGGCCAATCAGGTGCCTCGAGTGTCAGCGGCATCCTATGATGAATTTGAGACAGAGTCTGGCTGGCCGGGGTTGTTACAATCGCGCAGGTCACCAGTGGCGCCTCACCCTTCTCCCAGACCTGCCAAACACCAGCAAATGCGATTGGCGCGCCGTCGGCGCGGTAGATGTACCAAGGCAGCCGTTTGCCTTCGGTATCCTTGGTCCATTCGAAAAAACCGGTTGCCGGGATGAGGCAACGACGCTCGCGGCATGCAGCGCGGAAGGCGGGCTTCTCTGCGAGCGTTTCAGACCGCGCGTTAATCAACAGCGGTCCGTCTGTCGGGCTCTTGTACCAATGCGGCAAGAACCCCCAACGCATTGGGCGCAATCGCCGGTCTGCGCTATCAGAGGTGACCACAGTGACCACGTTCGTGGGGCAGATATTGAAGTTCGGCGTGTCCGGCAGGTCGTTCGAAGGTGTCGCTGCAAAAAGCTGCGCCATCGCCTCCGTCGGCAAGGTCAAGGCAAACCGTCCACACATAGGCGTAACCTAGCTGCACAGACCGCGACGGACCAGCAGATTGACCTTACCACCAGCGCCACCCAAGGTGGGCTTACGGAGGACAACCAATGATCTACCCGACACGGCGCGGTTTTCTGGCAGGCGGTGCGGCGGCTCTCGCTACACTTTCAGCGGGCCGAACCGCCTTCGGTGCACCGGCAACAAACGTTTTACGCGCGGCGCCCGCCAGCCTGCAAATCGCGCCGTCAGACTATCCTGAAACAGCCGTCTGGGCCTACAATGAGAGCGCTCCGGGCCCGGAGTTGCGCATTACTCAGGGAGAGATGTTCCGCGCACGTTTGGAAAACGCCTTGCCTACCCAAGGCACGACCATCCACTGGCACGGCGTCCGGCTGCCAAACGAAATGGACGGCGTTCCGAATGTCACCCAACCGCCCGTAATGCCGGGCGAAAGCTTCGAGTACAGCTTCACACCACCCGACGCCGGGACCTTCTGGTACCACCCGCACCAACATTCCACCGAGCAGATTTCGCGCGGTTTGTCCGGCGTTCTGATCGTGGAGGAACCGGAACCTCCACAAGTCGATGCCGATCTGACGCTTGTTCTCGATGATTGGCGCATGACCGAGGACGCCCAGATCCACGAGAGCTTCGGCAATCGCCATGATCTTTCCCATGCTGGTCGGCTGGGAAACTATGTCACGGTCAACGGGCAGTTCCAGTGGAGCCGGGGCGTTCGGGCGGGTGACAGGCTCAGACTGCGCCTCGTGAACACTGCAACCGCGCGCATCTTCAATATGCGCGCAGAGGGTTTGCGGCTGTGGGTGGCCGCGCTGGACGGCATGCCGCTTGCTCAACTCACCGAAGTCACCGAACTCACGCTGGCCCCGGCGCAGCGGATCGATGTGGTCGCGGACGTGACTGCTGAGCCCGACAGCGAGGCGCTTTTGGCCTCAGTCGAACGAGACGGAAACTTCTTACTGGCCTCCTTCCCGACCGACAGCCAACCGGCTCAAGCTGCGCGCGATCGTCCGGCACCATTCCCTCCAAATGAGCATCCAGAGCCGGACCCTTCCGAGGCGCGCAAGGTCGCGTTGGTAATGGAAGGGGGGGCGATGCGAGGTCTGCCAGACGGAGCAACGCTCAACGGCCAGAAGATGGACATGCGCGCACTGGTCGACGAAAACCAGTTCTGGGCGTTCAATGGGATCGCGGGGATGTCTGAAGCGCCCCTGATCGAGGCCCGCGTTGGCGAAACGATCCGGATCGCAATCGAAAACCGCACTGCCTTCCCACACGCCCAACACTTGCATGGCTATCATTTCCGCCTGCTCGCGCCGGACGGCACGCCGGGGGCTTGGCGGGATACAGTGCTGGTGAACCCGGACGAAACGCGCGAAATCGCGTTCGTGGCCCAGACGCCCGGGAGTTGGATGTTCCATTGCCATATGCTGTCGCATCAGATGGCGGGCATGATGACCTGGATACGCGTGACAGCCTGACGCAGATCAAATTGCGCAAGATCATGGCGCGGTTTCGAAAATTGCTTAGTCTGGAAGGCACGGAGGGGTTCACATGCGGTATGCACGCATATTCATGCACAGCCGTTGGGCTGTGCCGGTGGCCGTATTTCTGTTGCTTGTCATCGGGTTGTTGGCAGAAGCAATCTGAACGGACGCGCCAAAAAAGTCGCAAGGTAGAGTGACTTGCTATAACTGACTTTTTTTGTCAGTATTTATGCTATGCGCGACTTAAACCCCAAAAACCCATGAGCCTTGAAAGATCGAGCCTGAATCGTCAAAGCCTCGTGCTTATCGACAGCTTGACGGAAGACCAGCAAACCGCTGTACGGATCGTTCGCTTATGGCATGGCGGAACCGACGGCAAAGAAACGGTCTGGACGATTTTTTGCCGGCACTTGGGCATGGAGCGCGCCCGCGTCGCGCTGCGGGCGCTGGAACGCGGTTTGAGGCTGATCGCCCGCAATGGGACGCAAAAGAAACTCCAGCTTCATCCGATCGGCAGCGAGTTGGCGACACCAGATGAACGGCTGCTCGCGGAGCTGCTGGACCAAACGCTTTGTCCTGACAGGGAAGAAGCGCTGTTGTCAGCCATGCTGCTAGTTCGGCCGGACCTCGCTTCGCATCTATTGACCCATGTGACCCAACTGTCCCTGCATCTACGCTGCATCGCGCTGCACACCGACACGCACTCAGACGGGTCAAGCCCACGGCGTCTGAACTAGGCCCGAGGCCGCGCAACCCAAAGCGTGAGCAAAGCAACGGCTACGACTGTGGCACCAGACACCCCAAGGGCGGACAGCCCAGCCGCTTCGAGCGTCATCCCGCCCAGTGCCGACCCAAGCGCCGCGCCCACGTAAATTGCGGCGGCGTTGAGGGAAAGGATCACCGGAGCAACCTCAGGCGCGCGAGAGATTAGCCGCGCCTGTTGAGGGGCCATAAAAGACCAACCACAGACGGACCAGGCCAGGACAAGCGCAAACACGAGGACCAAACCCAGCGGTAGCATCGAAAACAGCGGCAGCAGCGCGATCTGGCAAAGACACAGCAATGCAAGGGTCCGTTCCGGCCCGATGAAGTCCGCCAACGCGCCCCCAAGGACGTTGCCGAGGACCGCGCCCAGCCCGAAAACAAGCAAAAGCGCAGAAATCATCGCGCCTTCAAACCCCATTTGAACCGCGAAAAGCGGCGCCATGAAGGTGTAAACAACGTAGATCCCGCTCAGAAAGACAGCAGTGAACGCCACCGCCAGCATCAAACTGCCCTGCCGCAGAACCTGCCCGAGATCGGAGAGGCTGACAGGCTGAAACCGCAGCCCTTTGGGCACACGGGTCCAGACCAGCCACAGACACGGCAGAGCAAGCAGAACCACCAGCCAGAATGCCAGTTTCCATCCGACTTCATAGGCAATGAAAGCGCCTACCGGGATGCCAAGAACCTGTGCAAGAGTGATGCCAAAAAAAACAGCGGCCAGAGCCCGCGCCCGACGCTCCGGCGCACTCAACCCGGCGGCCACGGCGGCGGATACCGGTGTAAAAACGCCAGCCCCAAACGCGGCGATGACCCGCGCGCCCCAGAGCACTCCCTCGCTCGGCGCGACTGCACATCCCAGACACCCTGTGGCAAAGGTCGCGAGGCCAAAGAACAGCACGCGACGCCGCCCGATCCGCCCGGTCAGCGACACAAGAAGCGGCGAGGAAATCGCATAGGCCAGTGCGTAAATGGTCATCAGCAAGCCCGCGCGGGCGGGTTCGACTTGTAGATCTTCCGCAAGCGGTTCCAAAACGCCGACCACGACGAATGCGCCCATACCAATGACGAAGTTCGCCGCCGAGAGAATAGGTATCAGTGACGGCGGCGCTTTTGGCTGGGTATCATCGGTTTCGGCCATAGCTGCCGTGGTGACCTGTTTCACAACACCGGACAAGGGAAAACGGCGCCGGGTCTCCCCGGCGCCGTTCTAAACATATGAAGATACTTACTGAGCGGATGTGATCCGATCTTCCGTGAAGGGCTGATACGCTGCACCACCTTCGGCAAGATACTCGGCCACAACATCTGCAAGATCGGGGCCGAAATCGTAGGCCTTCTTGTCGTCGCCTGCGAACATCGCATAGCCGTCACCGCCGTTGCGCACGTAGTTATTGGTGACAACGCCATAGGTCTTGGCCGGGTCAATCGGCATATAGCTATCGCCCATGGCAACCAGCACTTCCGTCACGCGACTGCCCGGTTCGGCGGCCGGGTCCCATGTGAATTTCATGCCTGCCACTTGCGGGAAACGCCCCGCGCCTTCTTCAACCTGGCTGACACCGTTTTCGAGTGCGTCGATCAGCATCTGACCGGTCGCTTCAAAAACCGAGAGCGTGTTCTGGAACGGCAGCACTGTCAGTACTTCGCCCATCGTGATCTCACCTTCGTCGATAGATGCGCGCAGTCCGCCTCCGTTCTGAAACGCGATCTCGATGCCCTGATCCGCAACACGCGCAAGCATGGCGTCAGTCACGAGGTTCCCCATAGGACACTCCATGGCCCGGCAGACCGAGCGGTCCCCTTCGATGGGTTCGGCGGCGTCGGCCACGCGGCGGGCCTTCAACTCTTCGATGGGACCAGCCAACTCCGCCACGCGCTCCACAATTTCGGCGTCTGGAGCGACCGACGCGTCCAAAACGATGGTGTCGCCGGAGGCAGCCGTCACATTGCCAGCGTCGTCAAAGGTCAATTCGAGATGCCCAACGTATTTGGAATAGGCATAGGCCTGCACGACGGGTACATCGCCGACCATAACGGGATAGGGTGCGGATGCCTTTTCTGCGGTGTTGCTGAGCAATGTGTGAGAATGGCCCCCAACCACAGCGTCAATTCCATCCACGGCTTCAGCAATAGCCAAGTCCTTGGGCAAGCCAACATGGGTCAGGGCAATGATCTTGGTAACGCCATCCGCCTCAAGCTCGGCCACATCCTGCTGCAGCGCTTCAATCTCGTTCTGGAATACGACATTCGGCCCCGGAGACGAGGTTTCAGATGTATCCGTGGCCAGCGCGGAGACAATCCCAATGCGCTCGCCGCCAACTTCCAGAACGACATGGTTTGCGACGTGATCCTTCAGCAGTTCCTCCGCTCCGAGATCAAGATTGCCTGAGATCACGGGAAAGCTCACCAGATCAATGAACTCTCGCAGCTTAATCGGGCCATCGTCGAACTCGTGGTTTCCGACCGCCATGGCATCGAAGCCAATCTCTTCCATGAATTCCGCTTCGACCGTGCCTTTATAGGTCGAGTACATGAGAGACCCCTGGAATTGGTCGCCCGCGTCCAGAACAATGACGTTCTTGCCCTCAGCAGTTAGCTGGTCGCGCAGTTCGTTTATTTTTGTGGCCACACGGGCCACGCCTCCAAAGCACTTTCCTTCCGACTCGTCTTCCGCCGAACAGGTGCTGTCGAAGCGGTTGATTGGCTCGATCCGGCTGTGCAGATCGTTGATGTGTATGATATGCAGGCTGTACTCAGCCGAGGCGATACCTGTGGTCAGCGCAAGAGCGGCCACCGACGATAAAATACGAGACATTTCGAACCCCCTGATGGTCTTTCTGAACGTAGCGTGACGCGGTTTTGCAGGCATGTCAAAGCCCCGATAGGAGACCCGCCTTGACGTTACCGTCCCTGCACACCAAACAGGCGCTATGCAGGTTTTCAAGATTTTTCGCGCCGAGGAGTTTGCCGCTTTTGAAGCTATCGGCGAAAGCTCCGGGGCGCCCATCGACCTGGAAGATGGCTATATCCATTTCTCAACGGCTGAGCAGGTTAGGGAAACCGCCGCAAAGCACTTCGCAGGTGAAGACGATTTGGTCCTACTGGCACTCGAAGCTGATGCACTGGGGGACGCTTTGAAGTGGGAACCCTCGCGCGGCGGCCAGCTTTTCCCGCATCTCTATCGAAATCTTTCTTCGGCAGACGTCCTTTGGGTGCAGCCTTTGCCTCTGGACGAGAATGGCGGACATAGATTTCCCGAGGACGTGACATGAGCCTTTTAGAGCAAGCCGGGCTAAGACTGCTGCGACGGCTTGACCCGGAAACGAGTCATGGCTTAGCGCTCAAGGCTCTGAATACAGGGCTAGGTCCACGAAGGGGGCCGGTAACAAGCCCCCGGCTTCGCACAACACTCGCCGGGTTGGACCTGCCAAACCCGGTGGGGCTGGCTGCTGGTTTTGACAAAAACGCCGAAGCGCTCGTTCCTCTCTCGCGCACAGGCTTTGGTTTTCTGGAGGTTGGTGCAGCAACTCCGCGCCCGCAGCCGGGCAACCCAAAGCCACGCCTCTTTCGCCTGTCTGAGGACCGGGCCGCCATAAACCGCTTCGGGTTCAACAATGACGGGGCCGCTGAAATTGCTGCGCGGTTGGAGCAACGTCCCAAAGAGGCAGTGATCGGCCTGAACCTCGGCGCAAACAAGGACAGCCCAGACCGCGCGACGGACTTTGCCCAAGTGCTGAAGATATGCGGTGCACATGTCGATTTCGCGACTGTCAATGTCTCCTCACCCAACACCGAGAAACTGCGCGACCTGCAAGGCGCGGACGCACTTCAGGCGCTACTGGAAGGCGTGATGACAACGCGCTCCGCTCTGCCGCGCCCCATCCCGATCTTTCTGAAAATCGCCCCTGACCTTGATCCATATGGTTTGGAAGATATCGCTCGGATCGCCCTCAACAGCGGGATCGACGCAGTGATCGCCACAAATACCACCTTGTCCCGCGAGGGCCTTCGGTCTGCGTATCGGGCGGAAGCTGGCGGACTGTCCGGAGCACCGCTTTTCGAACGCTCAACGCGCGTGCTTGCCCGTTTCAGCCATCTTACCGATGGCGCCATCCCACTGATCGGCGTGGGCGGGGTGAGCAACGCCGAGGAGGCTTACGCCAAAATCCGCGCCGGTGCTACTGCCGTGCAGCTGTATACAGCGCTGGTCTATAAGGGGATCAGTCTGGCCGGCGATATCGCAAAGGGTCTCGACCACTTGCTGGAACGGGACGGCTACGCAACGCTAGCGGATGCGGTCGGCACGAGGCGGGAGGATTGGATGTGAAAGAGCTTGTATTTTGGCACAACCCACGTTGCGCAAAATCACGCAGCGCATTGAAGCTTTTAGAAGATGCCGGGCACAGCGTGTCCGTACGCCGCTACCTGGAAGACATTCCCAGCCTCGAAGAGCTGAAATCCCTTCAGGCGATTCTGGGCCTGCCAGCCATAGAGATGATGCGTCCTCGAGAAAAAGCGTTCAAAGAGGCCAGACTCTCTAAGAGTGATCCGGACGACGCACTGTTGGCAGCGATGGCAGCACATCCCATCCTGATCGAGCGCCCCGTCGCCATCGTCGGGACGCGCGCCGTGATCGGGCGCCCGCCTGAGCGTGTGCTTGAGATCGTCTGAGCCACTCTCGGGGGGCCGCAGTTGGTGGTCGGCAGCGGGGACATTTGAAGACTCGATTCAGGCAGGTGCATTGGTCTTTCTGACACTGGCTTCGAGCGCCGGGTAGCGCCAAAGGAGTGTCAGAGCGCGCACGATGAACATAATCATAATCGCCGCCCAGAGCCCGTGGTTGCCGAAGCTCGGCAACAAAACAGCCACCGACAGCATATAGACGATAAAAGAGACTGCCATCATGTTGCGCATGTCACGGGTACGCGTGGCCCCGATGAATACGCCGTCAAGCATAAACGCCCATACGCCCAGCACCGGCGCCAGAATGAGCCAGGGCAGATACCCTTTCGCCTCTGCGCGTACGTCGGGCGACGTGGTCATCACCTCGATGATCCAACTGCCAGCGAACGCATATAAAAGCGCCAGCAGACAAACACTGACCACAGCCCAAAGCGTCGCCATCTGTGCTCCCCGCCTTAAGCGCGTAACCCGCCCTGCCCCGACAGCCTGCCCCACAAGTGCCTCAGCCGCGAAAGCGAACCCGTCGAGCGCATAGGCGGTAATATGCAGGAACTGCAAAAGCACTTGGTTGGCCGCGAGTGTGACGTCGCCCAACCCCGCTCCAAAAAAGAGGAACGAAACAAACGCGGCTTGCAGCAAGACAGAGCGGATCAGAATGTCGCCGTTCACAGCACTCATCTGCAGCAGGCGCGCGCGGTCGAACACCAGGGCGGCGCGGCGCCAGTCCGGCCCGCGAAAAGCCGCGCGGCAGAGCCAGAGCCCAAGCGCAAGCGCGCTCCACTCGGCAATAAACGTGGCGATCGCGACTCCCTCGACGCCCCATCCCAGCCCAAGGACGAACCAAAGATCGAGCAGGATATTCACCCCGTTCATCCAAAGCTGTAGCAACAGGACCGCCCGGGTGCGCTCCGCAGCGATCAACCAGCCTGTGATCCCGTAGATCGCGATGGCCGCGGGCGCGGACCAAATGCGGATTTCCATGTAGGCGCGGGCGAGTGTTTCAACTTCGGCACTCGCCGGAGCGATCTGAAACGCTCCCCAGAAGAGCGGTGTCTGTAGCAAGACCAGTGAAAGCCCCGCCGCGGCGGCGATCAGCAGTGCGCGCGACAGTAGAGCTGCGACTTCGGCGTCGTCTTCTCGTCCAAGCGCTTGTGCCGCGAGCCCCGTTGTCCCCATACGCAGGAAACCGAAGATCCAGTAGATGGCCGTAAGAATGATTGCCCCGATGCCGACGGCGCCAATAGGCGCAGCCTCTCCCATCTGCCCAACTACGCCTGTGTCAACTGCGCCCAGAATAGGAACCGTGGCATTCGATAAAACGATCGGCACGGCGATAGTCAGCACTCGGCGGTGCGTAATGGGATCGGGCTCGCGCATGCGCGTCAGCGGTCGCGCGTCGGCATAAGAAAATGAACTGTCGCTTGGGCGAACGGTCGCGACCGGTTGTCCTGCCACGCCTCGACGAACACGGTTGCATAGCGTCGCCCCGAACGCGTGACGCGTGCGCGGGCATAGGCATCGCGCGGCAGGCCAGAGCGGAGATAATCCACAGTAAAGTCGATGGTCTTGGGCAGACGCGGCAGGGTCTCCTGTGTGAGCGTTCGCGGGTCGATCTGCCCAGTCTCCAGATCATCCCATAGCATGGCCCAACTCACCTCGATTTGGGCCGTCACTTCGAGAAACGCGGCCGTCACCCCGCCATGAATGGCGGGCAACACCGGGTTTCCGATCAGCTTTTCATCAAAGGCAAGGACAGCGGTCAGCTCATCGCCACGGCGGTCTACAGTTACTCCCAAAAACTGAATATAGGGAACGCCTTCGACCAGCGCGCGCAAAGCCGCATCCCGGCGCTGTTTAACGGCCTGCATCGGCTCTGGCTTACCGCGGCTCATTGTTTGGCTCCCTCAGGCCGCTCGACTGTGAAAGCGCCGGTCGCCATCGCGACGGGACGCGCAGTGTCTTCGTCCATGGCAACAGCGCGGACAAAGGCCACATTGCGGGTGATGTGATGACACTCCGCACGCGCGGTGATGCGTTGTTCGGGCGTGGCCGCCCGCATGTAGTCAATACGCAGGTCAATCGTTGCGGTTCCACCCGGCGCGTCCGGATGAGACATCACCGCTGCGCCGCCGCAAGTATCCATCAACGCCGACACCGCACCGCCATGGATAACGCCGGTCCGGGCGTCTCCAACAAGCTTGGCCGAATAGGGCATCGAGATAATGGCAACCCCATCTCCAACCTCTTCGATCCGCATATCCAATGCTTTCGCATGCGGCAGGTAAGCGATGAACTGGGATGCGATCTTGGCTTTGTCTACGCCGGACATGGGACCTCGGAACAGTTGCGATTACGGCCATTGCCCTTGCACCCGTGGCGCGTTGCGTCAAATATGAAGCGACGCCGAAAGCCAAGCCTTGGGAGGGAGCATGGCGGAGGAGACGATCAGCTTCAAGGAGATGTGCGCGCAGTTCGATGTGACGCCACGTACCCTGCGGTATTACGAGTATATCGAGCTTCTCTCACCGATCCGGGAAGGCCGGTCGCGGTTTTACACCTCGCGCGAAGTGGCGCGTATGAAGCTGATACTGCGCGGAAGACGCTTTGGCTTCAGTCTGGAGGAAATCAGGCAGTGGCTCTTGATGTACGAACAACAAGGGACACAGGCGCAGAACAAGGTCTGGGTAGAAGGCGCCACCGCAAAGCTTGAAGAGCTTCAAGTCCAGCACGAAGAGTTGCAGCGCACTATAGATGAACTGAAGGCTCTGCGTGATCAGGTTGCCGCATCGCTTTGATCGCCGCAGAAGCAGCCCCTCCCGCGGAGCTTTGCCGTTACCTGCAGCCATTTTCCGCAAAGTTTCGCAGCGTCACGAGAGCGAGGCGGAAACCCGAACGCCGTGCAAAGAAGCGCACCTTGTCCGCGCGACGGCCGTTTAGCCCTGAAAACAAAGGGCAATACCCAAAACCCGATTGCTCTCAGGACCAGCCACAGCGTTAAAACAAAGTGACGTGACGTCCCGGTTACGTAAACGTAAGATCATCTTGTATGAAGGCTGTAGCGGACCCAGCTGCTGCGTGTCCGAGGAGATTTACGTATGTCAGAGACTGATTATAGAACGATCCGCCAGATGTGTGACGATTTCGAAGTCACGCCGCGGACCTTGCGCTTCTACGAAGCTAAGGAATTGCTTTTTCCAGTGCGCGATGGCCAGAAGCGCCTGTTCACGCGGAGCGACCGCGCGCGTTTGAAGCTCATCCTGCGCGGGAAGCGCTTTGGCTTCAGCCTCGAAGAAATCCGACAGCTTCTCGATCTTTATGATCGGGGCGACCGCCAGCTAACACAGCTGACAAAAACTTATGAGATCGCTCAGGACAGACTGGCCGACATGGAACGCCAGCGGGCCGAACTCGACGAAGCCATCGACGAGCTGAAAGAGCAACTGAAATGGGGGGCGGAAATGATCAAGTCCCTTAAAGCAAAAGAAACAGCAGCCGCCTGACGGCCCACCGCGCAACAGGAGATCACCATGCCGAGCTACACCGCCCCCACTAAGGACATGCAATACATCCTACACGATGTGCTGAACGTCTCCGGGCGCGATATTCCGGGTTACGACGAGCTGGATCGAGAGTTCACCTCCGCCATTCTGGAAGAGGCCGGCAAGCTCGCGGTTCAGGTGCTGCAACCTCTGAACGTGGTTGGCGATCAGCAAGGGTGCAAACTGGAAAACGGCGTCGTGCGGGCGCCTGAGGGCTTCAAAGCCGCCTATGACGAGATGCGGGGCGGCGGTTGGACAGGTCTCGATATGGACCCAGACTATGGTGGTCAGGGCATGCCGAACATCATGCTGACGGCAACGGGCGAGATGTTCTCGTCTGCTAATATGGCCTTCCAGATGTATAACGGTCTGACCCATGGCGCGATGTCGGCAATCCACGCGCACGGCTCGGCGGAGCAGAAAGCGAGCTATCTGCCGAACATGATCTCCGGCGACTGGACGGGTACGATGAACCTGACCGAACCGCAATGCGGGACCGATCTGGGCCTGATCCGGACCAAGGCCGAACCTCAGGAAGACGGCAGCTACGCGATCACGGGCCAGAAGATCTGGATCTCGGCCGGTGAACATGACCTGTCCGACAACATCATTCATCTGGTACTGGCGAAAATACCCGGTGGCCCCGAGGGCGTGAAAGGCATCAGCCTGTTTATTGTGCCGAAGTTCATCGTGAACGAAGACGGCAGCCTTGGGGATCGCAATACGCTGTCCTGTGGCGGGCTGGAGCACAAAATGGGCATCCACGGTAACGCAACTTGTGTGATGAACTACGACGGCGCCAAGGGGTTTCTCATAGGTGAGGTCAACAAGGGCATGCGCGCGATGTTCACGATGATGAACGAAGCGCGCCTGTCGGTGGGTCTGCAAGGTTATGCACAAGGCGAAGTTGCATATCAAAACGCGCTCGCCTTCGCGCAGGACCGCCTGCAGGGCCGCGATGTCACCGGCGTAAAAGCACCGGATAAAGCCGCGGACCCGATCATCGTGCACCCAGACGTGCGTCGGAACCTGATGGACCAGAAATCGTTCGTTGAAGGCGCGCGCGCTTTTGCATTCTGGGGCTCTACCCTGCTCGATGAAGGGCATCGGAAGCAAGACAAGCAAGCCGAAGACCTGGTGTCGCTTCTGATCCCGGTTCTGAAGGGCTTTCTGACCGACAAGGGGTTCGAAACCACTGTTCTGGCTCAGCAAACCCTCGGTGGATCAGGCTTCACCCAGGAATGGGGACTGGAGCAGTTTGTCCGCGATGCGCGGATCACGATGATCTACGAAGGCACCAATGGCGTGCAGTCACTCGACCTTGTGGGCCGCAAGCTGGGCCTCAACGGCGGCAAGACCGTGATGGACTTTTTTGAGTTGGTGAAAGGCTTCATCAAAGAGAACGAGGACAACACCGCTCTGAAGGAAGACTTCCTGGACCCGCTGAAGCGGGCATCCAAAGACCTACAATCGGCAGGCATGTACTTCATGGCGGAAGGCATGAAGAACCCCAACAACGCATTGTCGGGCTCTTATGATTTCATGCACCTCTTCGGCCATGTCTGCCTTGGACTGATGTGGGCGAGAATGGCCAAAGCTTCGATGGCGGCGCTGGAAGCAGGTGATACGGACACCGAATTCCACGAGACCAAGCTCGCAACGGGTCGTTACTACATGGCGCGACAGCTTCCGATGACCGGCACTCATCTGGCCCGGATCACATCTGGCGCCGAGCCGGTAATGGCGCTAGCAGCGGCGAACTTCTAAGGTTCAGGCCCGGGCTTTGAAAGGCCCGGGCCAACCGATCGGAGACACGCCCATGCCCAAACGCATCCGCCTCACCCGCCGCTTCCCCGCTGCCATGACCGAAGATGGGTATCGGCGGCTCAGGAAACTGTCCGGCGAGGCTCAGATGAGCGAGGGCGACTTCCTGTCCTTCCTGTTCGAGAATTTCGACAGCGTCACGGACACTGACAACTTCACGCATCGCCTACGGCTCTGGCAGGCGGCGCTGACTGAGCAACGAGACTAAGACCGTTCACCTTTTGGGGGGATCATGAGCGCAGACTGGATGACCGACGAGCACAAAATGCTCGCCGAAATGACCAACAATTTCGTTACCACTGAATGGGCCCCTCATTTCGAGCGCTGGCGCGATCAGGGCGAGATGGACCGCGAGATCTGGCAGCAGGCCGGGGAACTCGGCCTGCTGTGCCCGTCGGTGCCCGAGGAGTATGGTGGACCGGGCGGCGATTTCGGTCACGAGGCCGCAATCCTGATCGAGCTCGCACGCACCAACCTTTCGGCCTGGGGCGCTGGACACGGCATCCATTCTGGCATCGTAGCCCACTACATCCTGAGCTACGGCTCGGAAGAGCAAAAAAAGAAATGGCTGCCCAAGATGGTCTCGGGCGAGATGGTCGGCGCGCTGGCCATGACCGAGCCGGGCGCCGGATCCGACCTTCAGGGGATTAAGACCCGCGCGATCAAAGACGGGAACGCGTATCGCCTCAGTGGTTCGAAAATCTTCATCACCAACGGCCAGCACGCAAACCTGATCGTGGTGGCGGCCAAGACCGATCCCAAGGAAGGCGCCAAGGGTACCTCGCTCATCGTTCTGGAAACCGATGGGGCGGAGGGGTTCTCGCGTGGAAAGAACTTGCACAAGGTTGGGATGCACGCTGCTGACACGTCGGAGCTCTTCTTCGACAATGTCGAAATCCCACCCGAAAACGTTCTGGGCGGGGAAGAAGGCCGCGGGTTTTACCAGATGATGCAACAGCTCCCGCAGGAGCGGATGGTCATCGCCGCAGGCGCAGTGGGCGCGATGGAAGGGGCAATCGAGCGCACCGTCGCCTACGCCAAGGAGCGTCAGGCCTTTGGCGGCCCGATCCTGCAATTCCAGAACACCCGCTTCAAACTGGCGGAATGTCAGACCAAAGCGGCGGTTGGCCGCGCCTTCTTCAACGAATGCATGGGCGAGCTGATGCGTGGCGAACTGACCGTCGAGAAGGCGGCGATGGCGAAGTACTGGCTGACCGACACGCAGGGCGAGGTGATCGACGAATGCGTCCAGCTGCATGGCGGCTACGGCTACATGGCCGAGTATGACATCGCACAGATGTGGTCCGACGCCCGCGTGCAGCGCATCTATGGCGGCACCAACGAGATCATGAAAGAACTGATCGGGCGGTCGCTATGACATTGAAACTGCACTGTTTCGGTGAGTCCGGGCATTCCTACAAGGCCGCCCTTGCGCTCAACCTTGCTGGTCTGGACTGGGAACCTGTCTATGTCGATTTCTTCCGCGGTGGTGGGCGCAGTCCGGAGCATCTGGCGCTGAACCAGATGGGCGAATGCCCAGTGCTGGTCGACGGCGATCTGACCCTGGCCCAGTCAGGCGTGATCATTGATTATCTATCGGAGAAAACCGGGAAGTTCGGGCTGCACACCGCACCTCAGCGACGAGACGTCTGGGGCTGGGTGATCTGGGACAATCAGAAACTCTCTGGCATGGCCGGGACAACCCGCTTCATGGTGAACTTCCTGCCTGAGGACAGGCGACCGGCCGACGTGATCGCCTGGCTGCAAGGCCGAACAGCTGCGGCATTCAAAACATTGGAAAAGGCGCTCGACGGCCGAGACTGGCTTGTCGGAGACGAGATCACAGCCGCGGATCTGTCCTGCTGTTCCTACCTCTATTACCCCGAACCGTTCGGGTTCGACCGCAAAGCATTCCCAAACATCGACCGCTGGCTGGACGGCATCGCCGCCCTGCCCGGTTGGGAACACCCCTATGACCTGATGCCGCGCGCCTTTCCGGCGGCGGCGTGACCGGAGGAAACATGACCGAAGCCTATATCTATGACGCCGTGCGCACCCCGCGTGGCAAGGGCCGCAAGGACGGCAGCCTGCACGAGGTGACCGCTGCACGGCTGTCCGCCCTGACCATGAACGCCGTGAAGGAACGCAATGGCCTTGAGGGCCACGCCGTCGAAGACGTGATCTGGGGCAACGTCACCCAGGCGTTTGAACAGGGTGGCTGCCTAGCCCGGACCGCCGTTCTGGCCTCTGATCTCGACGAGTCCATCCCCGGCCTCGCCATCAACCGCTTCTGCGCCTCTGGCCTTGAGTCCGTCAACATTGCCGCCAACCAGGTGCGCGGTGGGGGCGGCGACGCCTATATCGCCGGTGGTGTTGAAATGATGGGCCGGGTCGCCATGGGCTCAGATGGGGCGGCGATCGCCGTCGATCCCTCCATTGCGATGAACACTTACTTCGTGCCGCAGGGTATCTCGGCGGACATCATCGCCACCGAGTACGGGTTCTCCCGTGACGATGCTGACGCTCTGGCGGTTGCTTCCCAGCAGCGCGCGAAGGCAGCGTGGGATGACAACCGGTTCGAGAAGTCGATCATCACGGTGAAGGACCAGAACGGCCTGCCGATCCTCGCCCATGATGAATACATGCGCCCGCAGACCGACATGCAGTCGCTCGGCGGTCTGAAGCCTGCCTTCAAGGACATGGGGGAACAGATGCCGGGCTTTGATGCCGTCGCGCTGATGAAATACCCGCATCTTGAGAAGATCGAGCATATCCACCATGCCGGGAATTCCTCGGGCATCGTGGACGGCGCAGCCGCGCTTCTAATCGGCAACAAGGAATTCGGTGAGGCCAACGGCCTGAAACCCCGCGCCCGCATCAAGGCGACCTGCAAGATCGGCACGGATCCCACGATCATGCTGACTGGGCCAGTTCCTGCGACGCAGAAGATCCTCGCCGACAGCGGTATGGAGATCGGCGACATTGATCTTTTTGAGGTGAACGAGGCGTTTTCCTCGGTCGTTCTGCGCTTCATGCAGGCCTTCGATGTCGACCACGACAAAGTCAACGTGAACGGTGGCGCGATCGCAATGGGCCACCCGCTCGGCGCGACGGGTGCTATGATCCTCGGCACGCTGCTGGACGAACTGGAGCGCACCGGAAAAGGCACTGGCCTTGCCACGCTCTGCGTCGCCTCCGGCATGGGCGCAGCCACCATCATCGAACGGGTGTAAGGAGAACAACCATGACTGACTTCACCATGGAAAAAGGCGCCGATGGAGTCGCCGTCATCACCTGGGACACCGTTGGAAAGTCCATGAACGTCATGTCGATGGAGGCATGGCCACTTCTGGACAGCCTCATCGACGACGCGCTGGCCGACGACGCCGTCAAAGGCATCGTTATCACGTCCGGCAAGGAAGGCTCCTTCGCCGGTGGTATGGACCTCAATGTCATTGCCAAAATGAAAGAATCGGCGGGCGCCAACCCAGCCAAAGGCCTGTTTGACGGGCTGATGGGAATGCACGCCATCCTGCGCAAGATCGAGCGTGCGGGTATGGACCCCAAGACCAACAAGGGCGGCAAGCCCATCGCGGCCGCCCTGCCCGGCACAGCGCTTGGTATCGGGCTGGAAATTCCGCTCGCCTGCCATCGCATCTTTGCCGCCGACAATCCCAAGGCGAAGATCGGCCTGCCCGAGATCATGGTCGGCATCTTCCCCGGCGCGGGCGGCACCACCCGTGTCTCCCGCAAGCTGGGCGCGATGCAAGCCGCTCCGATCCTTTTGGAAGGCAAGCTGAGCGAGCCCAAGAAGGCCAAAATGGCCGGGATCGTAGACGAGGTTGTTCCGGCCGATGAGCTGATGTCGGCAGCGAAAGAGTGGGTTCTGAACGCCACCGACGCCGACATCGTCAAACCGTGGGATCAGAAGGGCTACAAGTTCCCCGGTGGCGCGCCGTACCACCCCGCAGGCTTCATGACGTTCGTCGGCGCCTCCGCTATGATTAACGGCAAAACCAAGGGCGTTTATCCGGCGGCCAAGGCGCTTCTGAGTGCTGTCTATGAAGGCGCGCTCGTACCCTTTGACACTGCCCTCAAGATCGAGGCGCGCTGGTTTACCAATGTCCTGATGAACCCGTCGTCTTCCGCCATGATCCGGTCCTTGTTCATCAACAAGGAAGCGCTGGAAAAAGGCGCCGTGCGCCCAGCGGGTGTCGAGGACCAGAAGGTCAAAAAGGTTGGCATTTTGGGCGCAGGTATGATGGGCGCAGGTATCGCCTATGTCTCGGCCAATGCGGGGATTGAGGTTGTACTGATCGACGCAAGCCAGGAAAGCGCGGATCGCGGCAAGGCCTATTCCAAAGGGATCCTCGACAAAGGAATCTCCCGCAAGAAGGTCACGCCCGAGAAAAAAGAGCAGGTTCTGGCGCGCATCACTGCGACCACCGATTACGCCGCGCTTGAGGGGTGCGACCTCGTGGTCGAGGCTGTGTTCGAAGACCCCGGTGTGAAGGCCGAGGTCACCGCGAAAGCCGAAGCCATGATCCCAAGTGACGCGATCTTCGCCACCAACACCTCCACCTTGCCGATCAGCGGTCTGGCCAAAGGCTCGTCGCGGCCGGAGCAGTTCATCGGTATCCACTTCTTCTCGCCCGTCGACAAGATGTTGCTGGTGGAGATCATCAAAGGCAAGGAAACCGGCGATCGCGCCGTGGCCAAGGCGCTCGACTACGTGCGTCAGATCCGCAAGACCCCGATCGTGGTCAACGACGCGCGCTTCTTCTACGCGAACCGCTGCATCATCCCTTACATTAACGAAGGCATCCGAATGGTCGCCGAAGGCGTCGCGCCTGCGCTGGTGGAAAACGCGGCGAAGCTTGTGGGCATGCCCCTCGGACCACTACAACTGGTGGATGAGACCTCCATCGACCTCGGCGTGAAGATCGCCAAAGCGACGAAGGCGGCAATGGGCGATGCCTACCCGGATGGCGCGGTCGACGAGGTGCTCTTCTGGATGGCGGATGAAGGTCGTCTTGGCCGGAAGTCCAATTCGGGCTTCTACGGCTATGACGATAAGGGCAAGCGCGGACTGCTTTGGGAAGGGCTTGGAGACAAGTTCCCTGCCGCCGAAGACCAGCCTGACGTCACCGCGGTCCAGCACCGTCTGTTGATGGCGCAGGTACTTGAAGCCGTGCGCGCGCTGGAAGAAGGCGTGCTGATGGACATCCGCGAAGGCGATGTCGGCGCGATCCTCGGCTGGGGCTTTGCCCCCTGGTCCGGCGGGCCGCTCAGCTGGCTCGACATGATCGGCGCAGCCAAGGCGGTTGAGATTTGCGATGCGCTGACCGAAACCCATGGCGCACGCTTCACCACGCCCGCGCTGTTACGGGAGATGGCCGAGAAAGGCGAGACCTTCTACGGGCGCTTTTCAACGCCACAAAAAGCTGCCGCCTGACACGGCGAAGGCAGACCCCGACACGCATTGGGGTCTGCCTATCCAAACCTTGCTTTCAGTTCTCGGCAGCTCTCTGAGCGCCGCGTAAAAGGATCACCGCGCCCGCGGCAACGATCAGAACGATGCCAGCCAGTGAAACCGCGTCGGGGCGCTCCCCGAAGGCCCGAAACGCCCAAAGCCCGGCAAAGATCAGAAACGAGTACTCAAAAATCGCGGTATAGCTGGGATCGGCGATCTGATACGCGCGGACCAGAAATCCCACAGCAATCAGCGACCCGACGGCCTGCATTGCAGTCAGATAGAGGAACCGTTCCGTCAAAGGCTGCCAGCCTGTATGGAAGAACGATTGTCCCGATGCGGTGCCAAGTATCGCTACACCGATGAGCCCAAAAACCCCAATGGTCAGAAAGAAAGCCCCGGTCAGAACCTGCGGGGACTCCTCAGAACACAACCTCCGGGTTGCCAGAGACGCACAGGCATAAATGGCCCCTGCTGCTATGGGAATGATCGCAACCGCCTCGAACGCTGACCCGCCCGGCTTCAGGATCAGGAGCATGCCAGCGAACCCAAGCCCCACTGCCAAAACGCGCCAGGGACCGATCCGTTCGCCCAGTAGAAGCGCTGAGATCATCAAAACAAAGATCGGGGAGGTGAAGAGCCCCGCCCCCGCCGTTGCAATCGGCAACGTAGCTAACGCCCCAAAATACAGCAGGATCGCGCTGCCCATCAGCAAGGAACGGATCAAAACAGCCCAGGGCCGAACCATTCGCCAGCGCCAGCCCATCACAAGCCCGACGCCTCCAAGGCATATAAGCGCCATCGTGCTGCGCACTGCATGAAATTGCCAAAGGCCTGCATCCTCAGCAATGAAACGCACGTAGTTGTCGATCACGCCGATGATCGCCATTGCCGCGATGATCAAAGCCGCAGCCCCGCGCACGCTGTTTGTCTTTGTCGTCATCGCCCTACTTTCCCCGCGCAGGAGTTGACCACGCGCGCCCTGCCGCGTCTATTCGGAAAAAACGGGAGGAAGAAAATGGGTTGGCTTGCCGATGAAACAGGGCTGGAGCGCTGCGCGGCGAACCATGTACCCCTGACACCGCTCTCGCATCTGCAAAGGGCCGCAAAAGTCTTTCCTGAGCGCGAGGCTCTGATCTACGGAGATCGCAAGTTCACCTATCGTGACTTTCATGCCCGCGTCAGCAGGCTGGCCTCGGCGCTATCGAAAAGTGGCATTGCGCCAGGGGATGTCGTCGCCACGCTTTTGCCCAACGTACCTGCACAGATCGAAGCCCATTTCGGCGTCCCGGCCTGTGGGGCGGTCCTCAACACAA
Organism: Dinoroseobacter sp.; assembly: GCA_030066795.1. Classification (GTDB taxonomy): domain Bacteria; phylum Pseudomonadota; class Alphaproteobacteria; order Rhodobacterales; family Rhodobacteraceae; genus Dinoroseobacter. Next base: position 28,154 of record JASJAW010000018.1, on the reverse strand, counting down.
TCAACATCCGCCTTGATGTGGATACGGTCGCCTACATTTTCGACCACGGAGGAGCGAAGGCGGTGCTCGTGGATCCGCAGTTCCTGTCGCTAGCCGTTGCTGCCTGCGAGCAGATGGAAAGTCCCGCACCGCGCTTGATTGAAGTCGCTGACGACGGCGCGGGCGTACACTCCACCGGAGGGTACGACGAGTACGAAACCCTTTTGGATATCGGGGACCCGGATTTTGATTGGGTTATGCCAGAAGATGAATGGGAAAGCCTCGCTCTGAACTACACGTCCGGAACGACCGGGCGCCCCAAAGGGGTCGTCTACCATCACCGCGGCGCGTATCTGATGACCATGGGCACTGTGGTGTCCTGGGGACTGACGCTTTATCCGCGTCTTCTGACAATTGTACCCCTTTTCCACTGCAACGGTTGGAACCACAGCTGGATGATGCCCCTCCTTGGCGGGACCATTATCTGTTGTCGCGACATTACGCCCGAGGCGATCTATGACGGCATAGCAGATCACGGCGTAACCCACATGGGCGGCGCACCGATCGTGCTGAACATGATAGTAAACGCACCCGAAAGCGCACGGCGATCTTTCGATCACAAAGTAGAAGTCTATACCGCAGGCGCGCCGCCCGCCGCAGCAACCCTCGCTGCCATCGAAAAGCTTGGCTTCAACGTTACACAGGTTTACGGCCTAACAGAAACCTACGGCCATGTTACTGAATGCGTCTGGGACCCGGAGTGGTCGGCGTTGCCCGAAGCCGAACGCGCCGCGATCAAGGCACGTCAAGGTGTCGCCTTCCCGATGATGGAGGATGTCACGGTTCTTGATGATGGCATGCAGCAGATCCCGATGGATGCTACCGCGACTGGAGAAGTCATGATCCGCGGGAATTCTGTCATGAAGGGATACTATCGCAATCCGGTCGCTACGACCGAGGCATTCGCCGGAGGCTACTTCCATTCCGGCGATATCGCTCTGCAACACCCTAACGGCTACATCCAGATCGCCGATCGCGCCAAGGACATCATCATTTCAGGCGGCGAAAACATCTCCTCTGTAGAGGTAGAGGGCGCACTTATGCACCACCCCGCCGTGTTACTCTGCGCTGTGGTCGCGAAACCGGATGAGAAATGGGGAGAAGTGCCGTGTGCCTTCGTGGAACTGAAAGACGGTGTTGACGCAAGCGAGGATGCGTTGATCGCGTTTGCGCGCGAACGCCTTGCAGGCTTCAAGACACCCAAGAAGATCGTTTTCGAGGAATTACCCAAGACTTCGACTGGCAAAATCCAGAAATTCGAGCTTCGCAAACGCGCAGCTGCGCTCTGATCGCTTTTCTATTTTGCCAGACACTCCGGGAGCGCAGGGGCGGAATCCGCGCTCCTGCATTGAGCCAAATCGCAGGACCCGCTAGAAACAAAGCAGGCAGACTACAGGCAGACCCGAGACGTGACTGCGCTCAAGGAGTACTTGCGGCTGGAAACTACTGGCCTTTGGCGCGCGTCAGCCGACGCGCAGCGCCGTGACGTTTTTGTTTCTGTTGGCCAAGCGACACTGGTGATTGCAGACAAAACCGACGCTCCGCTAGCTCATTGGTCCCTTGCCGCTGTTGAGCGTCTGAACCCTGGTTCGCGCCCTGCGGTATTTGCGCCAGGCCGGGATGCCGACGAAAGCCTGGAAATCTCAGATGGCGAGATGATTGACGCCATCGAACGGGTTCAAAGTGCTGTCCGAAAATCAGATCCCCATCCCGGGAGACTCCGCCTCTGGATAGCCCTCAGCTGTTTTTTGGGAGTGCTGGGTCTTGGCGCATTCTGGCTCCCCGGTGCGGTAGCCAAACACGCTGCAAATGCTCTGCCCGAAGTCCAGAAAGCCGCCATTGGAGAAGAACTCTTTAACGAGATGCAGCGCTTGACCGGCCCAGCATGTGGAAAAGAGGACCATGACGCAGTCCTGCAGCGGCTTGCAACGCGAACCTTCGGCGCTGATGCTCCAAAGCTTCATGTGTTGCGCAATGGGGTGTCAGATGCACTCGTCTTACCGGGCGGTACAATCCTTCTGTCCCGTAACCTGTTGGAAGACCATGAAACATCCGCACCTGCGGCAGGCTACTTGATTGCGGCACAGGTCAAAGCCGAGACTTCGCCTCCCTTTGTTGCACTTCTGGACACCGCTGGCCTGCCGGCTGTTCTGCGGCTGCTTACCACTGGCCGCCTACCGTCATCAGCGCTCCAAAGGCACGCGCAAAACCTCGCGCGCCAGAGCTCGGAACCTGTAACCGATCCTGCTTTGGCAGATGCATTTGCGCGGTCCAGAATTCCAGTCCTGCCTTACGCTCTCGCCGTAGACATCACTGGCGAAACCACGTCTGCCCTGATCACTGCGGACCCTTACAGGGATACGCAGGCACCAGTGGTCCTCGACGATAATTCGTGGGTTATCTTACAGGGAATCTGCGCTGGGTGACCTTGCCTAGTTGGTTCCAAAGATCCTGTCGCCTGCATCTCCCAGTCCCGGCACGATGTAGCCATTCTCGTTGAGATATTCGTCCAAGGCGGCGGTCACGATAGGTACATCAGGGTGAGCCTCCTGCATACGAGCGACACCTTCGGGCGCTGCCAGGAGACACATAAACCGGATGCGGCGCGCACCGGCTCGCTTCAACAAGTCAATCGCTGCGACACTGGAGTTCCCCGTCGCCAGCATCGGATCGAGCGCAATCACGTCGCGGTCCTGCAAGGCGTCAGGAACCTTAAAATAATACTGAACCGGCTCCAGCGTTTTCTCGTCGCGATAAAGTCCGACAAAACCGACCCGCGCCAATGGGATCAACTGCAAAACGCCATCTAACAGGCCATTGCCCGCCCGCAATATCGAAATCAGTGCGAGTTTCTTGCCGTCGAGGACGGGCGCCTTCATCCGTGTTAATGGCGTATCGATCTCCCTTTTGCACAACTTAAGGTCTCGGGTAACCTCGTAGGCAAGAAGCAGCGAAACTTCTTGCATCAGTCGGCGAAACTCCGGTGTGGGCGTAGCGACATCTCGCATCATGGTCAGTTTGTGTTGGACGAGTGGGTGCTCCACGACAGTCAAATGCGCACGCATGCAGGAGATCTCCTCTACGCTGATTTCTTCAGTCTTTGTTCGAGCTTTTTACGCGTTTCGGCGTCGCAGAACGCCGCGTCGAGAGCAGTCTGAGCAATGTCCGCGAAATCAGCTTCCTCCCAACCGAAAGTGTCTGCGAGTCTTTGATACTCCAGACTCATCGAAGTGTGAAAAAACGGCGGGTCATCCGTAGAAATGGTCACTTTCGCGCCCGCCATTCGGAGCCGGTCTACGGGATGCGCCGACAGCGAGGGATACAGCCCTAAGGCAATATTGGAGCCCGGGCAGACTTCCAGAACTGTGCCACGCTCAACAAGCTGTTCCACCAAATCGCGATCTTCAATAGCGCGGACGCCATGCCCGATACGCTCGACACCAAGAGTTTCCACCGCTTCGCGCACGGACTCCGGGCCGCCCCATTCTCCTGCATGAGTTGTCATGCGCAGGCCTGCCTCCTTTGCGCAATCAAACGCCCAGGCGAAATCCCCTTGCCGACCCTTGCTTTCATCTCCCCCCATCCCGAAACCGGTGACAAAAGCACTGGCGGTTTCGGCCGCGCAAAGTGCGGTTTCCCGCGCCGCATCTGGGCCGAAATGCCGAATGCAGGTTACCACACCACGCAAGAGGATGCCCTCAGCAGCCTCGGCATCACGAGCGGCCTCCTCAATAGCGGCCAGATACTCCCGCCAGGCAGCCACATCGCGACCACCGCAGAAATCCGGACTGAGAAACGCTTCCGAGTATATGACGCCTTGCGCAGCGCTCTGCTCCAGAACCGCCCGCGTAAGTCGATAGAAATCCTGTGGAGTCTGCAGGACTGTACAGGCTGCCTCATAGACCTTTAAGAACTCGGGAAAATCGCGATAGGCGTAGGCCCCCGCAGGATCAAAAATCCCCGAAATATCGATGGATTTCTCCGCAGCAAGCCCGCGCACAAATGAAGGTGGAGCTGCACCCTCCAAATGAAGATGAAGTTCCATTTTAGGGAGGTCGCGCATCACAGGAAGCTCCGACCTGTTCCTCGATTTGACAAACCCAGATGATGCGCGATCGAGGTGGCGACATCCTTGAAAGCAACTTGCCCGATTTCGTGCGTACCCGCCCCCCATCCCAGGACCGGCACACGCTCGCGGGTGTGATCGGTTCCGGTCCAAGTTGGATCATTCCCATGGTCGGCCGTGAAAATGGCGAGATCGCCCTTGCGCAAATGGGCAAGAACCTCAGGCAACTTGCTGTCGAACCATTCAAGCGCGCGCGCATAGCCTGCGACGTCACGCCTATGCCCATAGAGACTGTCAAACTCGACAAAGTTCGCAAATGTCAGGCTTCCCGGTCCTGAAGTTTTGACCGCATCCACAAGGTGGCCCATCAGTTTTGCATCGGTACCCTTCACAACGTTGCTGATCCCCTGCATCGAAAAGATATCTCCGATTTTCCCGATCGCGTGCACCTTCCGTCCGTCCGCCTGTGCCCAATCGCACAAGGTTGGCCTGGGTGGCGCAACAGCGAAGTCGCGGCGATTGGTTGTGCGTGTGAACCCGGCCACAGGCGTTCCGATGAAAGGGCGCGCGATGACCCGTCCGACACGTCTTTCATGGAGCATCGGAGCCAGCCTCTCGCAAAGCGAAAGCAGGCGGTCGAGCCCGAAACTGTCTTCATGGGCCGCGATCTGCATAACGCTGTCGGCAGACGTGTAGCAAATAGGCCAGCCGGTCCGCACGTGCTCGGCTCCAAACTCCGCAATCACTTCTGTGCCCGAAGCATGGCAATTCGCCAAGGTGCTCTTAACGTCAGAGATCTCGCAAACGGCGTCAAGAATGTCCGGAGGAAAGGCTGGAGTTTCGTCCGGAAAATAGTGCCAGTCCCAAGGCACCGGCACACCGGCCAACTCCCAATGGCCAGACGGCGTGTCCTTGCCGGAAGATACCTCTGTCGCAGCGCCCCACAGCCCTTCCGGCACCGCCGTAAGCCCCGGTGGTTGCGATCCTGAGGCAAGCGTTACAGCAGCGCCGAGCCCAAGCCGATCCAGATTTGGCAGCGCAAGCGGGCCCGTTCGGCCTTCCTCGGCGCAGCCTGCCGCGCAGGCCTCGGCGATATGGCCAAGGGTATTTGCTCCTGCGTCTCCGAAACGTGCTGCGTCCGGTGCCCCGCCACAACCCACTGAATCCATGACAATCAAGAACGCACGCCTCATGGCCCAACCTCTTCGAGGATCAACTTCGAAGGCGTGCAATCAGACCCGATCTGGAATGCCTCCTGAATGGCTTCGACAGCGGCTTGAGCGCTGTCCTCTCGGGCGGCATGTATACGGGCAAGCGGCGCGCCTTTTGACACAGAGGTTCCAAGGGGCACGATATCGGACAGGCCGACAGCCGGGTCGACCGTGTCGGTTTCGCGCTGCCGACCTCCCCCGAGATTGACGACCGTCCAGCCAAGGGCGCGGGCGTCACATGCCACCAGCGTACCATCGGCAGGCGCAGGCACTTCGCGCACCACGGGCGCCTCCGGCAGTCGCGCCAGTCCTCCTTCGACCGTATCCGGCGGGCCGCCCAATGCATGGACCATCCGATCAAACCGCTCAGCCGCCCTCCCATCGGCGAATACGGCAGCAATTTCGCGTCGACCAGAGTCAGCGTCTGGAGACAGTCCACCCAAAGCCAAGAGCGCCCCCCCCAGGCTGCAGGTAACCTCCATCAAGCGTGGAGCGACGTCCTCGCCGGCCAATGCCCGTAACGAAATGGCCACTTCAAGCGCGTTCCCTGCGGCCGGCGCCAGAGCTTCATTCATATCAGTAAGCACGACCCGCGTCGCGCAACCAGCGCCGTTCGCCGTCTGGCACAAAGCTTCGGCAAGCGCCTGCGCTTGAGCGGGCTCAGCCAGAAACGCGCCTGACCCTACCTTCACATCAAGAACCAAACCTTCCAGCCCGGCCGCCAGCTTCTTAGACAGGATCGAGGCCGTTATCAGATCGATGCTCTCTACCGTGGCGGTCACATCGCGGATTGCGTATAGCCGCCGGTCCGCGGGCGCAATCCGACCCGTCGCGCCGACGATCGCGCAGCCAGTATTTGAAAGGACCCGTCGCAAGTCCGCTTCAGACACTTGCGTGCGGTAACCCTCTATCGCTTCAAGTTTGTCGAGTGTGCCGCCAGTGTGCCCGAGCCCCCTGCCGGAAATCATCGGCACGTAAGCCCCGCAGGCCGCCAGCGCGGGTGCCAAGAGCAGTGAGACACAGTCTCCGATCCCACCGGTCGAATGCTTGTCCAGCACTGGTCCTGCCAGGTCCCAGCGCATCACGTCACCACTGTCGCGCATAGCTCGCGTGAGTGCGACACGACCTTGCTCGCCTAAACCCTTTAGCAGTACGGCCATAGCAAAGGCCCCAGCTTGCGCATCCGTTACAGCGCCCGTTGCAAGGCCTACTGCAAACGTACGCAACGAATCCTCAGACGGCACGCCGCCGTCACGGACAGTCTCGATGATCCGGCGCGCATCCAAGGGTCAGTCTTTCTCCATGTGCTCTGCGCCGAATGCGCCGGGCAAGAGCGCCGATATCTCCATGGTCAGGCGCTGCCCATCAGTTGTGGCCAGTGTTACCTTGACATCTCCGCGACCGAACTCTGCGAGCTTTTGACGGCACCCGCCGCAAGGCGGTACCGGGGTGGGACTGTCGGCAATGACTGCAACTTCCGCGATTTCGGTCTCGCCGGCAGCGACCATTGCCGCGATAGCGCCCGCCTCCGCACACGTTCCTTCAGGATAGGCAACGTTCTCCACGTTGCAGCCGACAAACACAGCACCTGACGCGCTTCGAATTGCAGCCCCAACCTTGAAATTCGAGTAGGGCGCATAAGCGTTGTTACGCACTTGCGCAGCGTGCTCGGTCAGATCCATGTCTTCCCCATTTACTTTGCAGCTACAGCCTGCGCCGCTTGGGCAAACCTTTCAACCCCATCCTGCGGCTCTGAGGGCGCATTTGCTCCCTGCGCCAGCGCGCCGCAATGGTTTTCGGTTTCACCTTCCGCACAGGTAGTTTAAGGTTAAACCAATTTTCCCGGTGGGAGGGACCAATGAGCGGATCCAAGGATCAGACTGCGCGCGAGGCCGCGCTTTATTATCACGAACATCCCCGTCCAGGGAAATTGGAGGTACGGGCCACCAAACCACTGGCAAACCAGATCGATCTGTCGCGCGCTTACAGCCCTGGCGTCGCGGAGGCCTGTCTCGAGATCAAATCTGATCCAGCAACCGCTGCACGCTACACAGGGCGTGGTAACCTTGTAGGGGTTGTCTCCAACGGCACGGCCGTGTTGGGCCTCGGCAATATCGGCGGATTGGCGTCCAAGCCTGTAATGGAAGGCAAAGCAGTCCTGTTCAAGAAGTTCGCCAATATCGACTGTTTTGATATCGAGTTGAACGAGTCCGACCCCGAGAAAATGGCTGAACTTGTATGCGCAATGGAGCCAACATTCGGCGCGATCAACCTAGAAGATATCAAAGCGCCTGATTGCTTCATCGTGGAAAAAATCTGCCGCGAGCGGATGAACATTCCTGTCTTTCACGACGACCAGCATGGTACCGCGATCGTGGTGGGGGCGGCAGCGCTGAATGCGCTGCGTGTAACCGGGCGCACGTTTGAGGATGTGAAGATCGTTTCAACCGGCGGAGGTGCTGCTGGCATCGCCTGCCTCAACATGCTGCTAAAGCTCGGCGTTAAGCGTGAAAACGTTACACTCGTCGACGTAGCCGGTGTGGTCTACAAGGGCCGGACCGAAGAAATGACCCCGCAAAAAGAAGCTTTCGCGCAGGCGACCGAAGCTCGCGAGTTGTCGGAAGTGATTGCGGGTGCGGATATGTTCCTCGGGCTGTCCGCCCCCGGAATTCTGAAACCGGAGATGGTCGCGGGCATGGCAGATAAGCCGATCATCTTCGCCCTAGCCAACCCAACGCCGGAAATCATGCCGGAACTGGTGCGCGAAGTTGCGCCCGAAGCCATCATCGCAACGGGTCGCACGGACTACCCCAATCAAGTCAACAACGTTCTCTGTTTTCCTTTTATTTTCCGTGGTGCACTGGATGTCGGGGCCACCGAGATCAACGACAATATGCAGATCGCCTGTATCGAAGGCATAGCTGAACTCGCGCGCGCCACAACCAGCGCTGAGGCCGCCGCCGCCTACCGTGGCGAGCAGATGACTTTTGGGCCAGACTATCTCATCCCCAAACCGTTCGACCCACGGCTGATGGGGGTTGTAGCCTCTGCTGTGGCAAAAGCCGCGATGGAGTCCGGTGTAGCCTCACGTCCGGTGGACGATATCGCCGCATACAAGGCGAAGCTCGACGGGTCGGTGTTCAAATCAGCCCTGCTCATGCGGCCAGTGTTTGATGCCGCCGCCAAAGCGGAGCGAAAAATCGTGCTCGCGGAGGGGGAAGACGAACGCGTTTTGCGGGCAGCCACTTCGATGATCGAGCAAACCACCGACATTCCGGTTTTGATTGGCCGGCCCGAAGTAATCGAAGCACGCTGTGAACGCGCAGGCCTTCCAATTCGGCCGGGTCGCGACTTCGATCTGGTGAACCCGGAGAACGACCCGCGCTATCGCGAATATTGGGAGACCTATCACCAGATCATGCAGCGGAAGGGCGTTACGCCCGATACCGCAAAGGCGGTCATGCGAACGAACACCACAGCCATTGGCGCAATCATGGTGCAGCGTGGCGAAGCTGACAGCCTGATCTGCGGCACATTTGGACAGTATCTTTGGCACCTGAACTACGTCGTCGATATTCTCGGAGATCGGGCGCATCGTCCCGTAGGCGCATTGAGCCTGATGATCCTGGAAGACGGACCATTGTTTATCGCGGATACCCATGTTCATCCCTCCCCCACACCAAACCAGATCGAACAAACAGTGGTTGGAGCCGCACGACATGTCCGCCGCTTTGGCTTGGAGCCCAAGATCGCGCTCTGCTCACATTCGCAATTCGGAAATCTCGACATCGATTCCGGCCACCGCATGCGTGCGGCGATGCAGCAACTCGATGCACGCGATGTGAATTTCGAGTATGAAGGCGAGATGCACACCGACAGTGCGTTAGATCCCGAACTGCGCGCGCGGATCTTCCCGAACTCCCGGCTAAGCGGGGCCGCAAATGTCCTGGTGTTTGCAAACTCGGATGCGGCTTCCGCGGTGAGGAACATCCTGAAAATGAAGGCCAACGGGCTAGAGGTCGGCCCCATTCTCATGGGCATGGGCAACCGCGCACATGTCGTCACACCTTCGATAACAGCGCGCGGCCTTCTGAACATGTCTGCTGTCGCGGGTACTCCAGTCGCTCACTACGGGTGAGCGACTTAATCGAGCGGGTCCAGTTCCAGAGCGTCGTCGATCGTGAAGTACTTTACGCACCGATCTGCTCCGATGCCACCACAGGCTCCACCATGGAGATAGAGTGTAATAACTGGCATCACTTCAGCGTCGTAGCCGTGAACGTTGAATTCGAAGAGTTCTTTGTAACCACCATCCTTCAGCGCAATGTAAAGACCATGCACGCAGCCTGCGGACCCGCAATAGGCGGAGACAGAGTTCCCTGTGCACGCAAACGCGCCCCAATCCAGGACAAGGTCTTTTCGGCCATCGCCATTCAAATCAGGTTCCGAAAGAAAACCATCACCGACCTGCAACACGCCCCCGTTCTGCTGACAGAATTGTGCAGCCTCGGCCTGCGCAAGTCCCGCTGGGTCGGCGATAGGTGGCGGTCCTGGCACTGGACATATCCGAAACACCTCGCCCAGCGGTCCTTGCGCGGTATCGAGCGGCAGGACGTAGCTTGCCTCCCAATTCGGCGCAGCCAGAGACAGTTGCGCGACACCACCGCCTGCAAGTTGATCGGCCATGAGCGAGTCTCTGTCCGCGTCCCAGGGCGCGCGTAGTTCGACGTAGTCAGATCGCGACGTCTCAGTCATTAATAAGGGCGGCGCGGAAGAGCCATTTATGGTCAATCGGGCCGTCACATCGCCGCCAGGCGCAGCACCTCCGGCATACGTGATTGACCATTCACGCGGCCCTTCTTGCGGGCAACTGAGAGCAAAACAAAAAAAGTTTCCAGTCTGCGCGTCATTCACTGGGCAAATCGCAGCGCCCTGGCGAACCTCAGAAGTGTTGTAGCTTTGCCAGACCGGCTGCGCTGAAGCAGACGTCGAACAAAGGGTAAAAAACCCAAGAAAAGCTATGACTTTCCCGATGCGAAACATCCAGACCTCCGCTGCACAGGAACATGTCCTATAGAACTGATTTCTTCCCGGTTTGTCACTGTGTTAGCGCAATAGGTCGCATCGGGTCCCCCTTGCACGACGACCCAGCAAAAAAGAAACTGCGCGCATCGGAGAGAGGGACACCGCGGAGGGACATCCAGATGGGATACAGAGAAACATACAGCGCTTGGCAACAGGACCCGAATGCATTCTGGATGGAGGCCGCGCAGGCCATTGACTGGGTGGAACAGCCAAGCAAGGCACTCTTCGATGAAAATGCGCCGCTCTACGAATGGTTCGTCGACGGCAAAGTGAACACCTGTTGGAACGCAGTCGACCGCCATGTGGAGGCCGGCAACGGCGACCGGGTGGCAATCATCTACGATAGCCCCGTCACGCATACCAAGCAGGAAATTACTTATTCAGAGCTTCTGGACCGAGTCTCGCTTCTCGCTGGAGCACTCAAGGCCAAAGGTGTAGAGAAAGGCGATCGGGTCCTGATCTATATGCCCATGGTTCCGCAGGCACTGGAAGCCATGCTTGCCTGCGCTCGGCTCGGAGCCATACACTCGGTTGTTTTCGGGGGGTTCGCGGCCAACGAACTGGCGGTCCGGGTCGATGATGCTCAGCCAAAAGCGATCATCGCGGCCTCCTGCGGGATCGAACCAGGGCGTGTGGTCCATTATAAACCGCTGTTGGACGGTGCTTTGGAAATCGCTGAACACCAACCAGCCTTTTGCCTCTTGTTTCAACGCGAGCAGGAAGTGGCCGCGCTGACCGAAGGCCGCGATTTCGAATGGTACGAAGCGCAGGTTGGTGTTGACCCGGCACCTTGCGAGCCGGTCGAGGGCAACCATCCGGCCTATATTCTTTATACCTCTGGCACTACCGGTCAGCCAAAGGGGGTCGTGCGCCCAACAGCCGGACATCTGGTGGCGCTTAACTGGACCATGAAAGCAATCTACGACATGGAGCCTGGTGACGTGTTCTGGGCGGCCTCCGATGTCGGCTGGGTCGTGGGTCACAGCTACATTTGCTATGGTCCGCTGATCCACGGAAACACAACGATTGTGTTTGAAGGCAAACCAGTAGGCACCCCGGATGCCGGAACCTTCTGGCGCGTGATCTCCGAACACAATGTGAAGTCTTTCTTCACGGCGCCGACCGCGTTCCGCGCCGTCAAGCGCGAGGACCCCAAAGGCGAGTTTGTAAAGAAATACGACCTCTCATGCCTAAAGAACGTCTACCTTGCCGGTGAAAGGGCAGACCCGGATACGATTGAGTGGGCCCAGACCCAGCTTGGGGTCCCTGTGATCGATCATTGGTGGCAGACTGAAACAGGATGGGCGATCGCCGCCAACCCGATGGGCATCGAGGCGTTGCCTGTCAAAGTCGGCTCTCCGTCGGTTCCGATGCCAGGCTATGACGTTCAAATTCTGGACGAAGGCGGCCACGAAGTTGAACCGGGCACTTTGGGGGCCATTGCCGTTAAACTCCCCTTGGCGCCCGGCACGCTGCCGACGCTCTGGCACGCGGAAGAGCGGTTCAAGAAGTCTTACCTGAACACCTTCCCCGGCTACTACGAGACCGGCGACGCTGGATACAAGGACGAAGACGGTTACCTCTACATCATGGCTCGCACCGACGACGTGATCAATGTGGCGGGGCACCGTCTGTCGACCGGCGCGATGGAAGAGGTTCTGGCCAGCCATCCCGACGTTGCCGAATGTGCAGTCATCGGTGTGGCCGACACCTTGAAGGGGCAGATGCCACTTGGGTTGCTGTGTTTGAACGCTGGAACCAATCGTCCTCTTGAAGAGATTTGCTCCGAAAGTGTGAAACTTGTGCGCGAAAAAATCGGGCCGGTCGCGGCGTTCAAGCTTTGCACTGTGGTTGATCGGTTGCCAAAGACCCGATCAGGGAAAATTCTACGCGGCACAATGGTCAACATCGCGGACGGAACAGCTTGGAAAATGCCAGCCACCATCGATGATCCTATCATCTTGGACGAGATCACTGAGGCTCTGCAAAACCTTGGATATGCGAAGAACTAGGTCTGGCTAGACCGGTCGATCACAGGTTTGCGGGTTTTTTCTTTGTGCAAGCGTCAAAGGTCGCCTATTGTTGGCACAACTTGACCGCGAAAGGTGGTCACCCCAAAACCTTATAGACTGTGTTTTCCTGCATGGCTTTCCGCAAAGACACGTCAAGATCAGAACCTTTGCATACTGGAAAAGCAACCGCCCGTTCCGATCAGATTGCATTGCTGTCCCACGATATTCGTGGCGCAATGTCCGACGTGATCGGAGGTCTACGCCTGATCGACATCGACGCCCTTACTCCCGAGATACGGGCACAAGTCCTGCGAGTACAGGCGTCTGGAGAGACGCTCGCTCGCTTACTTGAGCAGACAATTGCGCATTTGGCGGAAGAGGCAGAGGACCTGAGCCGGCCATCGGACTATCTGAACCTTGTCAGGTTTCTGCACGACATCGAAAGCAGGTGGGCGGGTCGAGCCTCGGCGAGCGAGTTGCGATTTGTAATACAAACGACTGGTCCTATGCCTGCGCTGGTCAGGCTCGAACGGGTCACCCTTGAACGCATCATTGGCAACGTTTTGAGCAATGCCTTCAAATACGCAGATAAGGGACAGGTGGAACTGGAGGTCAAACTCAATGAAGACAGAGAGCTGACATTCTGCGTAAACGATGATGGTCCGGGGTTTTCTGACGAGGCGTTGGAACATCTCTTCGAAATCCGTGGACGGCCGCGAAGCTCGGACAAACCAGGGTCCGGGCTTGGACTGCACATTGTCAAAGATCTCTCAGACCAGCTTGGGGCCGAACTTCAGGTCGAAAACCGTGAACCTCGCGGCGCCCGTATCCGTCTCTCTGTCCCAGAATATGTCTGGCAACCACCTACGCGAAGTGCGGTTGACACGCCACTTCCAGACCTGCGCGGCAGGCGCATTCTTGTTGCCGAAGACAATCCCACAAATCAGATGCTGACGGTCCAAATGCTGGAAGCGCTGAACGCAGAAAGCCACGTGGCCGAAGACGGATTGGCCGCGTTAGAAGCTTTAGAGCAATATGATTTCGATATGGCCCTTGTGGATATTGAGATGCCGCGGCTCAATGGACTGGCGTTCATGCGCGAGGTACGGGCACGCCCTGACCGTCTGGCCCGAATTCCTTTGGTCGCACTGACGGCTTACGTTCTGCGGACGAACCGGGAAGCGATCTATGCGGCCGGAGCGGACGCCATCGTGGCTAAACCAATCATGAACCTCGAACGGTTTGCTGAGACACTCGCACAGTATCTCGACATTGAAAGAACAGAGGACTCGGCAGCTATTGCTGCTATGGAGGCCTCCGCCAACCCCCTGACGAACCGCGACCGTTTAGATCGGCTTCTGGAAATCGCAGGCCCATTGGAAGCGACCGAGCTCCTGACCCGGCTGGCGTCCGATCTGCGCCGCGTACGGCAGAATATGTCCCGCGGGGTCGCCGAGATGGATCAAGCCCTTTTGCGTGCTGAAACACACGTTCTTATCTCACTTGCTGGCGCGGTCGGAGCTGAAGCGCTTCACTCGCTTGCCAATAGGCTCAACGGGGCCGCTCACCGTCTCGACGAAACCGAAATCGTAACTCTAGGAGGCGAAGCAGATACGCGCACTAAGGCGTTGATTGCCCTTGTGGATCGCGAACTTGCTGAAAGGGCGGCCACGGTATGAAACACAGTGACATCCTGCTAATCGAAGACACACCATCGCTCCAGATGGTGTATCAGGCGCTTTTAAAAGGGGCCGGCTTGACCGTCCATGCCGCTGATACGGCGGCACAGGGTACGAAGCTTTTTGCACAGATCAAACCGCGCGTGGTGGTGCTTGACCTCATGCTACCCGATCGGGATGGCTTGGCTTTGATGCAGAGCTTTCTGCAGGATGCACCAGACACGCAAGTGATCGTTATTACTGCAAACGGGTCTATCAATCGAGCAGTCGAAGCGATGCGGGCCGGCGCGCATGATTTTCTCGTCAAGCCATTCGACGAAGTCCGCTTTATAGCTGCAGTGGAGAATGCTTTTATTGAGGGCACACGCGCACCTGACGATACCGACTTAAGTGGAGCGGCATCCTATCACGGCTTTATCGGACGCTCAGACGCGATGCTGGAGGTCTACCGCCGGATTGAGTCTGTCAGTCGATCAATGGCAACGGTCTTCATCACCGGCGAAAGCGGTACTGGCAAGGAAGTCTGCGCGCAGGCGATACATGACAGTTCAGCCCGCGCGCCTCGGCCGTTCATTCCACTGAATTGCGGGGCCATACCGCGCGATCTGCTGGAATCCGAGGTATTCGGGCACCTACGCGGCTCCTTTACAGGCGCGATCACCGATAAGATCGGGGCCGCCGCAGCGGCCGATGGCGGAACTCTGTTTCTCGACGAGATCTGTGAGATGGACCTCAAGCTGCAAACGAAACTTCTGCGGTTCTTGCAGACCTCTACTATACAACCAGTGGGCGCAAGCCGTCCGCGAAAGGTCAACGTCCGGATCATATGCGCCACAAACCGCGACCCGTTGATCGAAGTGCGAGAAGGGCGCTTTCGCGAAGATTTGTATTATCGCCTCCAGGTCGTACCGATCCATCTCCCGCCGCTACGCGAACGCGGAGATGACGTCATCGAGATCGCGCGGAATGCCCTCAAACGCCTCAGCACAGAGGAAAACGGCGAGTTCACCGGCCTTACGAAAGAAGTGGAAACACTCTTTCGCGAGATCCCGTGGCCCGGGAACGTCCGACAACTCCTCAACGTGATCCGCAACATTGTCATCCTGAACACGGGCCCACTGGTGGCCAAGAGCATGCTCCCGCTTGAGATTTTGCATCATCACGAGGCGCTTGCTCAAGGCGTCGGACCTTTTGGCACAAGCAACACGGTACAAGCGGGACAGGACGGAAGCCTTGATCAACTCGTGGGACTAACTATGGCCGAGATCGAGCGCATAGTGATTGAGGAAACAATTGCTCGGCACGGCGGGTCCGTCACAAAAGCTGCGCGCGTGCTCGACTTGTCACCGTCCACGATCTATCGCAAGCGAGAGAGCTGGACTCGAGCGGCAGCAGAATAGACGCCTACACGAATTGTTCGCGGATGAGACGTTCCTCGAGTCCGTGGCCGGGATCGAACAGAATGCGATGCCGGACGGAGGGTTCGGACCGAATCTCAACAGAGATTACACCGTGGTTCGATCGACTGTCGGCATCCGCCATCACTGGCCGTTTGGACGGTTCCAACACATCAAACCGCACTCTCGCGGACTTTGGCAGAAGCGCCCCGCGCCAGCGTCTTGGTCGAAAGGCCGACATCGCGGTCAGCGCCAGCACATCGGACCCGATTGGCAGAATCGGGCCGTGCGCTGAGTAGTTATAGGCAGTGGAACCGGCAGGCGTCGCAACCAGTGCGCCGTCGCACACCAACTCATCCATGCGGACCTTACCATCCACGGAAATGCGCAGCTTGGCCGCTTGCGGACCGGCGCGGATCAGCGAGACCTCGTTGATTGCGAGTGCCTCATGTACTTTACCATCGCTGCCGATCGCCCGCATGTGAAGGGGATTGATCACCTCCTCAGAAGCCTCTTCGAGCCGTTGCAGCAAGCCGGCCTCAGCGTATTCGTTCATCAGGAATCCGACAGTCCCGCAATTCATTCCATAAACGGGTTTATCCAGATCTTGCGTTCCATGAAGGGTCTGCAGCATGAACCCATCGCCCCCGAGCGCGACAATAACATCCGAGTCTTCGGGCGGGACAGCGCCATGCGCTTTGGACAAAGCCTTTTGCGCCTCCTGCGCGATGGGCGCGGTGCTTGCCAGAAACGCAATCTTTTCACGTGGTTGCATCACGGGACCTTTCGTTTCCGAAAGTGTTCGCCTGACGCGGATCGAAACACAAGCCCCGTTGCGTCGCACAAGACAGTTTGGAAAACCGCGCTAAAACTGTCATTCAAGTCTTTCGACGCAGGCTACGATCGGCTACGACACCGGCAAAAGAGCACGGGCAATTCGCCCAGCGCCAAGCACCAGATGACAGGAGCTGCCACAATGAATGCGCCCCATCGCGACAATGGTTTTTTCACCGAGACCCTGGCCACACGCGACGCTGAGCTACATGCCGCGATCACGAAGGAGCTAAGCCGTCAGCGCGACGAAATTGAACTGATCGCTTCCGAAAACATCGTTTCGGCGGCTGTGATGGAAGCGCAAGGCTCGGTCATGACCAACAAATACGCCGAGGGCTACCCAGGGCGTCGATACTACGGCGGCTGCCAATATGTCGACATCGCGGAGAACCTCGCGATCGACCGAGCCAAGCAGCTGTTCAACTGCGGGTTTGCGAATGTACAGCCGAATTCCGGCAGTCAGGCAAACCAGGGCGTCTTCACTGCTCTGCTGCAACCTGGTGATACAATCCTGGGCATGAGCCTGGATGCCGGTGGTCACCTGACCCACGGCGCTAAGCCAAACCAGTCAGGCAAGTGGTTCAACGCAATCCAGTACGGCGTACGCAAGCAGGATCTGGAGCTGGACTATGACCAGGTCGCAGAACTGACAGCCGAGCATAAGCCCAAGCTTATCATCGCCGGGGGTTCGGCCATTCCCCGGATCATTGATTTCGCGAAGATGCGCGAAATCGCCGATAGCGTTGGCGCCTACCTATTGGTGGATATGGCCCATTTCGCCGGCCTTGTAGCCGCTGGTCTGTACCCCTCGCCCTTCCCGCATGCGCATGTTGCCACCACCACCACGCATAAAACGCTGCGAGGTCCGCGCGGCGGTATGATCCTGACCGATGACGAAGCGCTGGCGAAGAAATTCAATTCCGCCATCTTCCCCGGCATCCAGGGCGGTCCTTTGATGCACGTGATTGCAGGCAAGGCCGTGGCGTTTGGCGAGGCCCTGCGCCCGGAATTCAAGGATTACCAGTCGCAGGTCATCAAGAACGCGCAGGCGATGGGAGACCAGTTGATGAAAGGCGGGCTCGACATTGTCACGGGCGGAACCGACACCCACGTCCTGCTCGTGGATCTGCGCCCGAAAGGGGTGAAAGGCAATGCGACCGAGAAAGCCTTGGGGCGCGCGCATATCACCTGCAACAAGAACGGAATTCCGTTTGACACGGAGAAACCGATGATCACCAGCGGCGTGCGCCTAGGGTCGCCGGCTGGGACGACCCGTGGCTTTGGCGAGCCTGAGTTCCGTCAGATCGCAGACTGGATTGTGCGGGTTACGGACGGGCTGGCAGCCAATGGCGAGGAGGGCAATGCCATGGTTGAGGCTGCTGTTCGCTCAGAAGTTCTTGAGCTCTGCGGCCGCTTCCCGGTCTATCCGAACCTGTAGGCTATCGGGGCGGTCTGTCCGCCCCTGCTTCACATCTGGCTCCGCAGGAATATCGCCAACAGGCTGAAAAAAATCGTCAGATTGACAACGGTCACAGTAGCGATGCCAAGCCACCGGCGCTCACGATCCCGTTTAGGATCAACCTTTTCAAGGTACCGCCACGCCTGTGTATGAGCCGCCTTGACACGCGCCATGTCGATCTGTCGCGCAAGCTTGGGCGCGCCAAGCCAGATTTCAGCTTCCATCGCATACCCCAGTTCACGCCTCAGCTTCGGTGGCAGTTTCGCGCGATTGACGACTGGCTCCAACCCTTCCCCGGCGACGCCAAGCTTCTGACGGGCCGCCTTCGCCAAACGCTCGTTGGCGTCCGGAATGTCCTCGATATTCAGCAGCCGGGCTTGTTTCATAACTCACGGATCATCTGAGGGACGCAGCTGCGGTGCAAGTGTTCATCTGCACTCGCGGGGGTGGCGGTCGTCCTTCACCTACGCTAGCAGACCTCCACAAGGGCTAAGAAACCGGACCGAACAATGTTGAACATTATCTCCTACGGAGCCGAAAACGGCACCACCCCTCTGGTGATTGCGCATGGGCTGTTCGGGTCTGCCAAGAACTGGGGCGCAATTTCCAAACGTATGGCAAAGACACGATGGGTCATTGCCGCAGACATGCGCAACCACGGGGACAGCCCGCATCTACCAAGCCACAGCTACCTCGACCTTGCCAACGACCTTGCTGAGGTGATCGCAGCCAACGGCGGGCGCGCCGATGTCCTCGGCCATTCGATGGGCGGCAAAGCAGCGATGGTTCTAGCGTTGACACGACCCGAAATGGTCTCTCGTCTGATAGTGGCAGATATTGCACCCACCACCTACAGCCACACCCAAACGCCGATGATCGACGCAATGGAGAGTGTCAATCTAAGTAAAGTCCGCCTGCGCCGCGACGCAGACGAAGCCCTAAAGCCCAGTATCCCAGACTTGCCAACAAGGGCTTTCCTGACCCAGTCGCTTGACCTCAGCGGTGAAGCCCCGCGCTGGCGTTTGAATTTGCCGGTTCTACGTACAGAGATGGACAAAATCATCGGGTTTCCAGAGATATCGGGCACCTATGCCGGCCCTGCGCTGTTTCTGTCTGGCGGCGCGTCGGACTACGTCGAACCAGCTCACCACGCCAGGATCCACACCCTGTTTCCCGAAGCGAAACTCGATGAAATCGCGGGAGCCGGGCACTGGATACATGCCGAAGCACCAGCACCCTTTATCGAGAAAGTTCAGGCTTTTCTTGAACCCGAGGGTTAGCCCTGATCCGGTTTCAGCATCCGCCGCAGAAGATCAGACTTGAGCACCCGCTGGTGATAGATCACCGCACCAATATGCCCGAGTATCAAAAGCACCAGAAGCGCGCGCAACACCTCGTGCGCCTTCCCGAGGCCTGCGGATTGTGTCCCCCAGGCCAGCCCGCCAGTAACAGGCAACAGGATCAGAATCGCGTAGAACGATAAATGCGCCATGTGGCCTAGTTTTTGCAGCAGCGGCGGTTCGCTGTCGGGAGGCGGAGGAACACCGCGTTCTTGCCGAAGTGCGAAGCGCCACATCATGAGACCAAGGATCAGGCCGCCTATTGCGAAATGCACGACAACAGGTCCGGACAACGCGAACAAGCTGGTCTCCATCGCCGCATCCCAAGCGCGCGCCATTCCATTGTGCAGGACAATCTGGAGCGCAACGAGCCCGACAATGGCCCAATGCAGCCAGATTTGTTGCTTGGAATAGCCGGTAGCAGATTTCATTCGATACGCTCCCTCCCTGTATGGAGGCTGAGCGGGTTCGCTTGGCAACGCAAGTCCTGAAGTCGAAGAAATCGAGACACGCCGCGCAGCCAGCCGGGACAATTTGTGCCGCAAGCGACACCCCCATCACTCCCATCACCGGTGGCAATTCCCGCGAATCGCGGTGGCGACGTGCCTCACCCTGAACTTTAGGAGATTCCCGCTGACTACTCCTTGACACAGGACAAGTGTCAGACTTTTTTTACAAAAAGTTCGCGATCAGTTGGACGAACCTGCTTACGATCGTATTGAATTTCGGCGCTCAATCACTTGCTTATGCACCGACGACGACACGAGACTTCGCAAGAAACCAGCTAATTGGCAGAGCAGCTATTGTCGCGACGATCATCACCGACAGGACCGCTTCCGCGGAGCGTTCGCCCAAACTCACCGCAAAGACCCCGCTCGACAAAGCGAGGGTCGTGGCAACAATTGCGAAGATCACAAAAACTGTCTTGCTCATATCTCTATCCTTTAGAGTTATCTTTCCAGTGCCCGCGCGACACCGGCGGACACTGGGACGGACAAAACTGCACCAACACCGGCGGCGGCCAGGAGACCAGCAAGTTCCGCGACGCCAGCGACCAGCGCCACAACCACTCCAACGCCCATAAATGTTGGAGCCAAAATCGAAAAAACGACGACGGGCAATTTGTGCATTCGTGCGGTCTCCTGCGATGCGACATCGTTATGCAGCTGCAGCAATTTTTCTTTGATCTGGATCAGAGCACAGCTTGAGATGGGTCAAAGCTTTGACTCCTTGGCCCGTGTAACACTCCGATGACACTTTCATGGAGGAGGGCATGAAATGATCACTCTGGACGATATCGAAGACATGACTTGCCTGACACGAGAGGAGATCGAAGCAGTCGCCGAGCATGAGCATATCGGCATCATGCGGGCCTCAATTCTAAGCGATTACCTAATGCACCAGCATCATGGGCCGCAAAAGGTCCAGCAAATGATCTGCGAAGATATCAGGGCTGCACTGCATAAAGATGACGTGCCGCACGCCAAGGAATTATTCAACGTCCTGCGGCACTACATGTCAGATCATCCGGAGGCTGCACGCGGGGTATCGCCTGAATAATGCGCATGATAGCCTTCCTGAAGCAGGAGGTTTTTCAATGGCTTGGTCCATCCATCATGTGAACTTACAGGCAAAAGACGTCCGCGAGACCGCCGCCTTCTACACCGAGATTCTGGGTATGCAGGAAAAACCATGGGAGTTCCCGGCCTCCCGCGGGTATTTACCCGGTGACCCGGACAAGCTCGCGCTGTTGGCCGACGGGCGGGAGGGGCATACAGGGTTGCACCTGATCGCGCCTGACCCGGATTTTGCCAAAAAGAATGACCTGATTCACAACCCAAGCGTTGGTGGCCACGTGGCGTTTCATGTCGATGACCTGCAAGGTGTGATCGACAGGCTGACAGCAGCAGGGATTCCGTTCTCGGTTACGGGCGAGTTCGCCATCCCCGGGCTGCGGCATGTCTATGTTAATGATCCCGAGGGCAACCTGATAGAAATCAACGGACGGATCTGACGCACGCAACCCGGCGCTTGATCCAATCGATTTGCAAAGCAAAACTTCCGCCATTCGTTTCAGGAGGTTTTTCCCATGTTCCCCTATTGGAATTTTTCACCCACCATCGAGTACCCGCTCTCCGGCGATGTGGTGCAGGATATCGAGACGACATGGTTCGCTCGTATGCGTGGCAGCCCGGAGGTGGAATACAAGATCATCACCGAGGTCTGGAGCTATGGCGACCAACTGGGGACGCTCACAGACGCGCTACTGGATTTGGCGCAGGAACAGGACTGGCCGGAAACTCCAGCCCTGAAAAAACTGGGCGAAAAGAACCTTGAGATGAAGGCAACCAAAGACGCATTGAAGGCACAAATCCGCAGGCGGGCCGAAATGGCACTGGAGCATTTGAAAAGCGCGGATACGGAGGCCTACGATGCGGTTGTGAAAAACGCCGCCGCTACGAAAGACTGACCGGCGCGAGGCCCCTGCCCCGCGCCGGCGGCCCCGCCAGTCGGGCCGTTCGCCGACGGGGTCTGCGGACCTGAGCTTGCGGGGCGCCCAAGCCCGTTTCGTTGATCGCGCGCAACGCGCGAAGACTTGATTGCTACCGGCGCGGAGCCTTAGGGCCCCGCGCCAGAGCGCCCGCCAGGGGGAAGACAATTAACGGGCGCATCCCGGTCTGAGCGGCGAAGCTCAGCCGCGATTGGTGATCTCGCGTGCGACAAAATAAGATGCCGGTACCCCCAATGCGAAGCCGAGTACCGATGCCACTAAAATGGGCTGCGTATCCGTCATGCCCATCGCGAGAGCCGCGATCACGAGCGACCCCGCCAGCGTGATTGCTGTTGGAAAGAAAAGATAAAATGCCAGCCGAACCATCGTGGTACCCCTCCCACACTTTTGGCGTATCTGCAGTCTGGAGTATACGACTTTGGTCGGAGACGCGTCTTTGATCTAGGGCAATTTATGCGCACGTCTGCCGGGCGAAGTTTGTGTATTGGAAGCGCTTTCCGATGGAGAGATCAAAACACAACAAACATCCAAAAGAGGCTTCCGGATATCACGCAGTACACGCGCTCCTCCAGCTCCCGTGGAACCCGGAGACGAAAACTTCTTTGCTTGTACGGCTACGAGTTCTGAGCACCGTTGGAAGACAGCAGTACAGAGTCGTTTCGGTCCCGAGAACAGTTTCTTCAAGACCTGCTGGTTTGATTAAGTTTCTACGCTGGGAGAGCCCACGTTAGCGTGGATCAGCTTTGGACTGTTGTAGAAAAACACGATGCTCTGCTACCGCTTCAGTATGAAGGGCGCGATTATCTATTTCTTTCTGGCAGTTGTTTTTTTAGTTGCCGCTACACTGGTTACTCCAGAGCACTTGATTTCCATTGGCGTCATGGACCAATCCCTGACCTCGGAAAACCTGCTGACCCGGGACACTGCTTTGGCAACCGTAACCGTTGCACAAACCAGCGTGTTTGCGTTTGCCGCCTTCTTTTTCGTATGCGCTCTGGCAATGCCGCAAATCGAAAAGACGCAATGGTATCAACGTCGAGAGAAAGAAGGGTCGTGTTTCCCTGTTCAGTATGAAGAAAACCAGAGACGGGTTATCAACGTAACTGCGGGTTTAGCCTTTACTGGGCTGTGCGCGGCGATCTTCTATATTTCATTCGGCACACAGTTGTTTCGCCCACTTACCCTGGTCTGGATCAATCAAGAAGACGGATTTCTTGAAACGCTGTCGGCTTTAATTCTCTTGGCGGCGTCACTACTTTCGCTCGGTCTGAGCCTTCGAATGCCAAGCTCAGCAAATCGTAATATGCTGCTGTTTCTGGCGGTGTTGTTCTTTGTGATGTTCGGCGAAGAAGTTAGCTGGGGGCAAAGACTACTGAGCTTCGAAACGCCCGAGCAGCTATCACAGGTCAATGTGCAGAATGAAGTGAACTTTCACAACATGTTTGGGTACCTGTTTGATCACCTATTCATTCTGTGTTTCTTCCTGTGGGGCTGTGTTGTCCCAGTTCTGTACTGGAGTTCACCGATTTGGAGATGGCATCAGAGCCGACTCGGTCTGCCATTCCCGAGCGTCGGATTGGCAATCGCCATGTTGTTCGTGACCCTGTGTCAGCACGAGATCACTGACGTTCTGTTCGGAAGCGTGCCCGGATTGCGCGTCGCAGAATTACGAGAAACGCTCTCGGCTTTATGTCTTTTTCTCATTGTTGTTGAGGCACGTAAGCTCTCCGAGGCGGCCACGGGCACCCTCGGCTTGGGAAGAAATCGCCAGACCGTGCAATAACCCTTGGTCGCGGCACGGCGATTTGAAAAGCAAATCTCTGGCTCTTGCGCCGCTACGTTGAGCGGGCGGCACCGCTACCAGGCACTTGCGCAACAACGTCTGGTACGGAGCTAAACCGTCTCGGCAGCGGTCCAGAGCTTTGTATCGAACTGGCTCGGGCAAGCAGCGAGGGGCCGCACTACAGAATTCTTTTGCCTAACGCCCCTTCCCCGTGCGACCGTGAAATCTTTCAGAGAGGGGGACTTTAAATGCCAAAACTTATTGCTGTCCATGAAGTGAATGATGTGGATCACTGGCTCGCCTCGCCCAAACGCGCGGAAGTTTTTGCCGGGATCGCGACCAACATGCAGACCTATGTTCTGCCCGACGCTCCGAACAAGGTCGCGCTCTCCATGGAGGTTGCGGATATGGACGCGCTCGACGCGATGATGAAGAGCGCCGCCGGGGCAGAGGCCATGAAATACGATGGCGTGCGCCCGGAAACCGTGGTCATGTATATCGAAGCGTAAGCGGACTTAATCGGGCTTCTTCAGCGGCGATCGCCGAGCGCTGGCCGTGACCGCATCGGGGAAGCCCTAAAACGGGAAGCTGTAGCCCACATTCAATGTGTGAGCGCGTAGTTTCCCGTTGTCGAAGATTATGCCGCCGGCGCCGAGTGTATCCGACGAGAGCCCATCGTACTCGGTTATCTGGTACCTGTAGCCAATATCGAGACTCCCGACAGCAAGGTCCCAGCGTGCCCCGAACCCAAACTGGCCAGCAAGCCCAGTGCTGGAGCCGGTTACTTTGATGGTGCTCGTATTCGCAAGATTCACTCCAGATGCCTCTACGCGTCCGACGCCAAGACCGCCACCAACATAAGGCGTGAAGGATGACGCTGTCTGAATGTCTACCCACACATTTGCCATCAGGAATGTAGTATCAAAGCTGCCTGTTGCGGAAATACTGTCCGGAGTTCCCGGACCAGATGTAAGGTTGAGACTTGTCAGGTCGTTCGATCCTTAGGAAAACTCGATCTCACCGCGAATATTGGGAGCGAACCGTCGGCCGATGATCGCGCCGAGATTGTACCCATTGTCAGATGAAAAATCTCCTCCGAAGCGAAAGGTGCCACTGATTGAGTTGAGTGCATCAAACTCTGTTTCGTCGAGAGATTTTCCCCCTACGAACAGCGTAGCGTACCGGTCCTGAGCGTCCGCAGAACCCACCATCAGAATAGACATGGCGGCGGCGAGTAAAGTTTTCTTCATTCCTGTGTTCTTTTTGGGTGAATGGAACAAGAAATCCCGACGGTAATCGGCCATGCAAGAGTTAAACTCAGGTATGGCAGTATTTTCACCGTAACCGTGGCGAAAATCCTTCCACCTGAGAGCTTTAGACAACACTCCCGCTCAGTTTCCACCGCACAGCTGCATCAAGCCAAACCGATCAGCCGCGATTGGTGATCTCGCGCGCGACGAAGTACGCCACCGGAATGCCCAGCACAAAGCCCAGTACGGCAGCCCAGACAACAGGTTGCGTGGTGGTGTAACCCGCCGTCAGGGCAGCCACCATTAAAGTGCCCGCAAGCGTGGTGCCGATCATGGCATAAAGGATAAGTGCAAGCCGGATCATCGCGAAAACCCCTTCGCTTTAGGTGTATTTACAATGTGGATTATACAAGCTGAGTCGGGGATACTGCTTTGATCTGGGGCAAGTGCGGCCCGGTTTCGCTGGAGGAGACCGTCCGACGGACGAGAGCGGGCCTTTGGCGCCCGGTGCCGCGAGGGATTTTTTACGTTTTGGCGCAAAACTCCGGGCCTGTTTGTACATTTTGCAGCACCCCCCGGAGGCCTGATGGAGGTTAAATATCCCGCGATGCTGCGGCTCTCGACCACGGTGGCGCGCAAGCACCTGTCGGAGATCGTGGTGAAGGTGCAGGACCCGCGCAGCCATTGCATCCTGACGCGACACAACAAACCCGTGGCGGCGATTGTCTCGATGACCGAGCTGCGCCGCATCTGGCGGCAGCAGGACATGGACGACCTGATCGACAAGGGCCGGACACCTGCGCACCTGCGGATGGGCGGCACGGACTTTCCCGGAGAGACCAAGCAGGAGGTCGCCGAGCAGGTGCAGCAGGTGCAGCTCGACCGGCGGCGCGAACGGCAATTGCTGATCGAGGCCGGCCTGCGCCCGATCCCCGGCGGGGAGCTGGAGATTGAAGAGGTGAATGCGCCGGCGCCAAAGCCGGAGGAGAAGCGCGCGTGGTGGCGGCGGGTATTCAGCCGCTAGGGGACAGCCGCGCCACCCCCGCCGGAGGGGCCGTTAGCCCGCCGCGCAGGTCCTGCAGAGCGCGGCGGTGGGGACCGCCGCAAGACGCGCGTCCGAGATCGTGTCGCCGCATTTCAGGCAGATGCCATACGTGCCCTCGGCAAGGCGCTTCAGCGCGGCGTCGATCTGGGCCAGCTCGGCCTGTTCGAGGTTTCCATGCGCCTCCAGCACCTCATCCCCCTGCCGCTCGGATGCGCGATCCTCCCAGTCGCTGGGCGGGGTGTCGTCGAGCGCGTCTTCGATCCGGGCCAGATCCCCGACAATCTCGGCCCGGCGGGCGCGCAGGGTCTTCTCGGCAAGGGTGGTGTCCATGGGGTCTCCTCCTGATGTTGGAGGAGGAGTGTGCGGGAAAGCTGCGCGGGGGAGTATGATTTAGGTCAAGATGGCTTGTGGAGGGCACCTAGTTCCGCTGTGCGTGTCGCGCCCGCCGTGGGCCGGAGCGAAACCCCGGACCTTTGAGGGTGCCAGCGTGCAGGACCACGGCCCCTCGGTCTTCTGGTTGGTCGAGAAGTGCCTAGGTGGCCAGATTGTCTTGGTGTATTTTCGGGGTGAGCGCCAGATTGGCGCTGATTTTCAGGGAGGAATATATTATGCGTTTTAAAAGACTTATTGCCGCAGCGAGCCTGACACTCCTCACATCCGGCGCGGTTTTTGCCACCGAAGCGGAGATCGAAGCCGCCCGCGCGCAATGGATGGACCTCTTCAGCGCGGGAGACGGCGCCGCGGTGGCCGCGCAATCCTTCACCGAGGATGCCGTGCTGATGCCCCCGGACCGTGCGCCGGTGGAGGGACGAGACGCCATCGCGGCGTTCTGGCAAGGGGCGTTCGATGCGGGGGTGACCGGTCTTACCCTTGAGACGATCTCCATTGACGTCATCGGCGACACCGGGATCGTGACCGGGTTTTGGACAGTTACGGTCCCAAAAGACGGGGGCGGCACCATGGAAGTCGGCGGCAAAGAGCTTCTGATTTATGAAAAACAGGATGACGGGGTCTGGCGTGCGTCCCACGACATCTGGAACAACGGAAAATGACAAAACGGCCTGTCGACCCGCGGTAACGGGCGTCTTTCCGGACAGGTAAACACCACAAGAGACATTTGACATCGGACCGCGTCGGGTGGGGTTCGGCGCGGGAGAGCCTGACCTGCGGGTGTGCTATGTCTTGCCCGTCAGGTCCCTGACGAGTGTCGCGACGCCGTAGCCGAAGGCGAGCCCCACCCCGACGCCGAGCCCAAGGAGCGGCCAGATGAAGAGCGCGAGCCCCTCCATCCCCGTGGGGCAGCAGCGCTCGGAGAGGCCGAAGAACCAGATCAGCCAGAGGACGATCCCCGCCATCACGGCGAGCCAGAGCCGCCAGACCCAGCGCCCGCCGAAGACCCATGTGATCAGCGCGCCGGGAACGCCTGCGCCCGCGGCAAGCAGGAGCGCGAATTTGAGGAGTTGGGGGAGGATGCCATCCATGGGCGGAGTTTAGGTGAGGGATGGGGCGGGAAGAAGGCGGGTTCTTGGGGGAGGTGAGAGACGGTCGGGGCACCCCGGAATACTCGCTAGCGTCCGAATAAAGCCAATAGTTCTAGTATCGGGGACCAATAGATTTCTAGGACGCCAAAAAACAAAGTCACAATGAGAAGGACTCCTGCAAGAAATCCTGTTGCAAGTGAAATCACAAATATTGGTGTCCAGTACTTCTGCACTCTAAGCGCAGAGGTTCGAATTTTATGATTTACCTCATCGAATTCTTGCAATCTTAATTCAAGCGATTCAAATTCGACATCAAGAGCCTCAATATACCTCAACGCATGGCGCGATTGGTAAATAATTGTATAAATTGTCCAACCGACAAAAAAGAGAATTGAGATTCCAAGAAGAACTCCAAGAAACGCGTTTTCTTGAAAAGTTAAATTCGGTGACACATGCTGCCAAATACCAAAGAAGCTAGCGTATCCAAGCGAAATAATTACTGTATTATAAATCGAGCTCTTTTCCTGTAGACTAGATTGAATGGCAATAGAGTCTTGAATATGTCTATCAAGTTTTACACCCCAAACCATTGAGACAACTTCATAATAATCCGCCTGACGATAAAGCTCCAAGAGCTTGCGATTACTTTCTTGCATTCGAATATCCGTGGCGAAACCCGGAAGTCCAATTCGCTGAAGATAGCCTATAAGCTTATCCATTCTTTCTTCGTCAGATTCGTTTAAACCAGAGCTGTTTTGGCTTTCGTCATCTTTGGGAGAAACCATTTATTCCTCGCTAGAAAGAAAAGCTTCGGTGGCAAGCGTTCTCGAAACACCGCCACTACGTTCGATAAGCATATCCAACTCTGGATCTGTGTGGAAGAGGTGTGAGCTAGAGGTTTCAGCGCCCGGCCCGAGGGTGGGTGCGAAAGCGCCCGCCCTGGGGGGCGGGTCGGGCGCTG
>JASJAW010000017.1 GCA_030066795.1 Dinoroseobacter sp. | reverse complement strand
ATAGGCCTTGAAGTCGCCAAACTGCTTCGTGATCGCCGCCGTCAGCGTCGTCTTGCCGTGGTCAACGTGACCAATCGTGCCGATGTTCACGTGCGGCTTAGTCCGCTCAAACTTTTCCTTTGCCATGATCAAGGCGCCTCGTGATTTGGGGGTCCCACCTGACCCGTTGCTGTGATCGCGGGCGGCTTACTGATCTTGAGAGAAAAAATCAAGCGCTGTTGCGCATGACGATCACTGGACGGCCGGTCGGGCAGCTGGACGCAAAATAAGATCCGGCGCTCCCGGCGCATCCTCTGCCGCAAGCTCCGCAACCGCCGCCTCATCCTCTGCCGGGAATTCGCCTGCTTCAGACTCGGATTCCACGGGTTCATCGAACCACTCAGGGCGGTTGTTCAGCCAGTCTTCGATCTCTTTCACCAGATTCTGGGAAATATTCACGAGCTGCTCTTCAGGCTCCATGGTCAACCCGGACCCGACCACCAGATCGGAGGAGAACGATTCGAGCACGACGATCTGTTTTGGCTCTTCGTTCACCTTTGCCTGTGCGGCGTCATCCCAAAGGGTAACGGACGCAAAAAGAGCGGATTTGGGTGAAGCGACGACAGGAATGCCTGGCTCGGCGATAATATAGCCGTCGATACTGACACCCAAGTGGAAATCCTTGCCGCCTTCGTAACGTTCGAAGCGCCTCTCAATCTCGGCCCCAACTGCTTCTTCAATTTGTTCCGCCGTCGCGTCACGAGAAAACGGACCTTGCCGCGCATTGTCTGCGACCACCACTGCAAACCCCAATTGGAAGTTGCCCAGATCAACTTTCTCGGTCAATTCGGCATTGTTCTCACACGCCGCAAGGCCCAGCGCAGCGGCTGAAAAGAGGACGCCTTGGATTGCCTGTTTCATCTGCCTATCTTCCTCAGTCGGTATTGCGCGATTTAATCGCCTCTATGTGAACTTGTTGTCACGTGGAAATCCACGCGGCGCCATCCGCCCTGCGCTGGCACGCTTGCCTGTCCATTCTACCAGTTCAGGATCCGCAACCGTCCGCGTGCGCCCACCTGCATCAAGCCATTGCAACCCATCTGCACGCGTGAAAGCAGTTACGTCTGACAACCCGCCATCCTTGTATTTCTGAAGCCTTACGCCTTTGCCGCGTGTCATCTCAGGCAATTCTTCAAGACCGAAGATCAGCACTTTTCGATTCTCACCGACCGTGCAAATGGAATCGCCGGTCACAGGTTTGACGCATAGCGCTTTGAACGGCGCCTTGACGTTCAATACCTGCTTGCCAGCCCGTGTCTGCGCGGCGACTTCTGCTTCCGGCACTACAAATCCGTCGCCGGCATCGGAGGCCACGATCAGACGACGCTCGGGATCATGCAGGAACAGGTCCACGATCTCCGCCTCGTTAGGCAAATCGACCATCAACCGGATCGGCTCGCCCATCCCGCGTCCGCCTGGCAGGTTGGCGCATGACAGGGTATAAAACCGCCCGTTTGAGCCGAAGACGAGAAGCTTGTCCGTCGTTTCGGCATGGAAAATGAACCGCCCCTCGTCGCCATCCTTGAACTTTAGAACTGAGTCCAGCGCGATATGGCCCTTCATGGCGCGGATCCAACCCATTTTCGAACAGACAACCGTAACCGGTTCCTTTTCGATCATGTCTTCGAGGCTGACTTCTGCCACCTCGGCAGCAAGAGCGAAATCCGTCCGACGCTTGCCGAACCCCTGCCCCTTGCCAAACTGCTTACGAATATCGCGCAATTCCTCCGCGATACGCGCCCATTGCAGGCTTTCCTCAGCCAGCAGGTCTTCGAGCTCGGCGCGCTCGATCATCAGCGCGTCGCGTTCAGAGATCAGCTCCATCTCCTCCAGCCGCCGCAAGCTGCGAAGGCGCATGTTGAGAATGGCTTCGACCTGAACCTCGGAAAGCTCCCCGTCGCCTGGCGGCGGGGTCACATAATCTGCCTCAGAGATGGCCCGCGCAAATTCACGCCCCCATCGTTCACGCAGAAGTGCTGCTTTTGGATCTTCGTCGTAGCGGATGATATCGATCACCCGGTCGAGGTTCAGGAACGCAATGATGAAGCCCTCGAGTACCTCCAGACGATGGTCAATCTTGCCAAGTCGGTGACGCGCGCGTCGACACAGTACGTCGCGGCGATGATCGAGAAAGGCCCGCAAGACTTCTTTGAGCGAACAAACTTTCGGTGTGCGTCCGTCGATCAGGACATTCATGTTCAGTGAGAACCGCGTTTCCAACTCCGATAGCCGGAACAGCTGCGCCATTAGCACTTCAGGATCCACATTCTTCGAGCGTGGCTCCAGAATTATGCGCACATCATCAGCACTTTCGTCTCGCACATCGGCGAGGATCGGCAGCTTCTTTGTCTGTATCAGTTCGGCGATCTTTTCGATCAGCTTGGATTTCTGAACCTGATAGGGGATCTCAGTGACCACTACCTGCCACTGCCCTCTATTCAAATCCTCGGTTTCCCATCGAGCGCGCAGACGAAACGCGCCGCGTCCAGTCCGATAGGTCTCGGCCATGCTTTCAGGTGGCTCAACGATGACACCGCCAGTCGGGAAGTCCGGTCCCTGAATGTAGTTCAGAAGCGTGTCGTCCCGAACATCCGGCGTCTTGATCAAGTGCAGGCAGGCAGCAATCAGTTCATCAAGGTTGTGCGGGGGGATATTTGTCGCCATTCCAACAGCGATCCCGCTGGACCCATTCGCCAAGAGGTTCGGAAACGCGGCTGGCAGAACCTCCGGCTCCCGCAAGGTGCCGTCGTAGTTGTCGCGGAAGTCAACGCTGTCTTCGTTGAGCCCTTCGAGCAGAGCCTCAGCCGCCGCTGTCAGACGCGCTTCGGTGTATCGGGATGCCGCAGGATTATCCCCGTCGATGTTGCCGAAGTTTCCTTGCCCATCCACAAGCGGGTAGCGCACATTGAAATCCTGCGCGAGGCGCGCCATTGCATCGTAGATCGCGGCATCACCATGGGGATGGTAGTTGCCCATCACATCGCCCGAGATCTTGGCGGATTTTCGAAAGCCCCCCGTCGACGACAGCCGCAATTCCCGCATCGCAAACAGAATCCGCCGGTGCACAGGTTTCAATCCGTCGCGCGCATCCGGCAAAGCGCGGTGCATAATTGTGCTCAGCGCATATTGGAGATACCTCTCGCCGATTGCGCGGCGAAGGGGTTCGGATGTCAGCGCCTGTTGTTTGTCGTCCATGTTGGGGTCGTCTGACGAACTGCTCATAGATGCTGTGTAGCCGGGAGCCGCGCAGCCGTAAAGCAGCGGTTGCACGATAGCTTGAAAATAGCTGCTTGCCGCCGCCGGGGCGGCGACCTAGCGTCCCCGCCATGAGCAAGTCTATTCTGATCACTGGCTGTTCTTCCGGCATTGGCCTTGATGCTGCCCGGACCCTGCGTGAGCGAGGCTGGCGTGTGTTTGCGTCCTGTCGTCAGCAAAAGGACTGTGACCGCTTGCGCGCAGAAGGGTTTGACGCGCCGCGCATCGACTATACCGATCAGGCCAGCATCGACACCGGGCTGGCAGAGGTTCTCGCCGCTACAGGCGGCACCCTGAACGCACTGTTCAACAATGGCGCACACGGGATTCCCGGCGCGGTCGAGGATTTGCCAACCGATGCCTTGCGTGTGAACTTCGAGGCCAATTTTTTTGGCTGGCATGAGTTGACTCGTCAGGTCATCCCGGTGATGCGCGGGCAAGGCTACGGGCGGATTATCCAATGCTCGTCAGTTCTGGGATTCGTAACGCTAAGGTGGCGCGCCTCCTATGTTGCGACCAAGTACGCTCTCGAGGCCCTGACCGATACGCTCCGGCTGGAGATGGACGGTACCGGAATCGACGTCGTTCTGCTCGAGCCCGGCCCAATCACCACGCTGATCCGGCAAAACTCCATCCCGCATTTCGAGCGGTGGATTGACTGGAAAGCCTCGCCGCGCAGAACATTATACGAAAATGCGCTGATCAAGCGGCTCTACGAAGACCGCGGCCCGGACACGTTCGAGTTGCCGCCGTCGGCGGTGACTGCAAAGCTGATCCACGCGCTTGAAGCCCCGCGACCGCGACCGCGCTATTACGTTACAACAGCCACATACATCATGGGTTGGGCGCGGCGGTTACTGCCGACCCGCGCACTTGACCGGCTTTTGCGCAAGGCCGCATAAAAAACCTGCGCCATTCCCTTCGCTTTTCCGGCAGCGCGCCTTAGGTTGCGCCGCACCACAATCAGACGCCCCGGGAGACTAGGAATGTTCGAAGACCCGCTCTTTATTATCATGGCGATTGCCATGCTGGCCGTTGTGGCCATTCTGATGTTTGGCATCGGTGGGTTTGCCAAGGGCGGAGACTTCAACAAAAAATACGCCAACAAAGCGATGCGCTGGCGGATCTATGCGCAGTTCATTGCAGTGCTGCTGATCCTTCTGTTTGTATTTGTGCGGCGCCAAACCGGAGCAGGTTAAGCCATGGTCGTTCTCAATAAAATCTACACGAAAACCGGCGATGCCGGGGAAACCGCGCTTGGAAACGGCGCGCGCGTGGCGAAGCACTCCATGCGGGTGACAGCCTACGGCACGGTCGATGAAACCAACGCGACTGTGGGGATGGCGCGACTTCATGCGGACGCGGAAATGGACGCGCGTCTCGCGATGATCCAGAACGATCTGTTCGATCTAGGCGCCGACATGTGTCGCCCGGATATGGAAAAGGACGCGGAGTCGGAATATCCGCCTTTGCGCGTCTCCGATGCGCAGGTTTCGCGGCTGGAGAGCGAAATAGACGCGATGAACGCCGCGCTCGAACCATTGCGGTCCTTTATTCTTCCCGGTGGGTCGTCCTTGGCGGCGCATTTACATCTCTGCCGAACCGTTTCACGGCGCGCCGAACGTCTGAGCGTAGAGCTTGCCACTATGGAGGCGATCAACCCTGCCGCTGTGAAGTATCTCAACCGTCTGAGCGACTGGTTCTTCGTGGCCTCCCGCATCGCCAATGACGATGGCAAAGCGGATGTTTTGTGGGTTCCGGGCGCAAATCGCTGAGCGCGGCCGTCCCCCTGCCCTGCCCAAATCAGTAACGGAACGTCACTGAACCAAAGAACGCGGCGTCGCAGGCGCAAATGCGTCGCTTTTTCTCTGTCGTCTTGCGCATAGCTCAGGTATTGCATCACCGATGAATTTTCCGCGCCTGCCCGGACAGGCGCCGTTTGATCAGGAGAGATACGCATATGAAGGTCCTGGTGCCTGTAAAACGCGTGATCGACTATAACGTGAAAGTCCGCGTGAAAGCGGACGGCAGCGGTGTCGATCTGGCCAATGTTAAAATGTCTATGAATCCTTTTGACGAGATTGCAGTGGAAGAAGCGATCCGCCTGAAGGAGAAAGGCGCAGCATCCGAGATCGTCGCCGTTTCGATTGGCGTTAAGCAAGCGCAGGAAACCCTGCGGACAGCGCTCGCGATGGGGGCCGACCGCGCGATCCTGATCGTCGCTGCCGATGACGTGCATCAGGACATCGAGCCTTTGGCAGTGGCAAAGCTTCTGGCGAAAGTAGCCGAAGAAGAACAGCCCGGTCTGATCATCTGCGGCAAGCAAGCCATCGACAACGATATGAACGCCACCGGCCAGATGTTGTCGGCGCTTCTGGGCTGGAGCCAGGCGACATTTGCGTCAGAAGTGGAAATAGAAGGCGAAACCGCCAAAGTGACCCGCGAGGTAGACGGCGGTTTGCAGACCATTGAAGTCAAAATGCCTGCGATTGTCACAGCGGACCTGCGCCTGAACGAACCACGCTATGCGTCGCTGCCGAACATTATGAAGGCGAAGAAAAAGCCGCTCGACGAGAAAACACCCGCCGATTACGGCGTTGATGTCACGCCTCGTCTTGAAGTGGTGACCACAGCCGAGCCGGAAGAAAGGCAGGCAGGGATCAAGGTTGGCTCCGTTGAGGAGCTTGTCAGCAAACTCAAAGAAGCGGGGGCTGTATAATGGCTGTTCTTCTTCTCGCAGAAGTGACGTCCGGTGCGCTGGCGATGGACGCCACCGCCAAGGCCGTAACCGCCGCCAAAGCGCTTGGCGATGTCACCGTGCTATGTGCGGGCGCATCAGCCAAGGATGCAGCCGCCGAAGCGGCGACCATCGAAGGTGTGTCCAAGGTGCTCGTAGCCGAAGGCGACAGCCTCGGTCATCGTCTGGCGGAAGCCACGGCCGACCTGATCGTCGGTCTGGCAGGTGACTATTCCCACATCGTTGCTCCGGCGACCACGGACGCGAAGAACATTATGCCGCGTGTCGCGGCTTTGCTGGATGCGATGGTCATATCTGATGTTGTGGCAGTGGTCGATGCCGATACGTTCCAGCGTCCGATCTATGCTGGCAACGCAATCCAGACCGTGAAATCCAGCGACGCCAAAAAGGTCATCACCTTCCGGACGTCCACGTTCGACGCAGCCGGATCTGGTGGCTCTGCACCGGTTGAAGACGCAGCAGCGCCGGCCGCGTCTGGGCTTTCGAGCTGGGTCGAAGACAAGGTTGCCGAGAGCGATCGCCCGGAACTAACCTCCGCAGGGATCGTCGTATCCGGCGGCCGTGGAGTGGGCTCGGAAGAGCAGTTTGCGATCATCGAAGGACTGGCCGACAAACTCGGTGCAGCCGTCGGTGCCTCGCGCGCTGCGGTGGACTCCGGCTACGCACCGAACGATTGGCAAGTAGGGCAGACCGGCAAGGTTGTTGCGCCTGAGCTTTATATCGCGGTCGGCATTTCAGGTGCGATCCAGCACCTCGCCGGTATGAAAGACAGCAAGGTCATCGTTGCGATCAATAAGGACGAAGAAGCGCCTATCTTCCAGGTTGCGGATTATGGTCTTGTCGCGGACTTGTTCGACGCTGTTCCAGAACTGACAGACAAACTTGGTTAAACTCACCCTTCTCAGGTGAACGTAGAATAAGGCCCGCATCAGCGGGCCTTATTTGTTCACGTTCAGTGGTGTCAGCCGGCGCGCATCTCCCGGGTGGGTGTGGTTACAAAGCCCTGTCGCGCGATCCGATGCAGTACCTGATTTGCTGCGACTGCGATCTCTTGCGCAGATGGCAGAAATCTCAGTTGCCGCTTGTATTTTGCCGGTAAGTCCATCTCGGCGCGGGACCCGCCCAGCTCCTGAGCGTCGACTACGATCAGGTCGGCGGCAGATTGAGCGACCTCTACCACCATATGCAAATCAACAAACGGCAAGCGGGACGATGGATCGGCGGCCCGCTCAGGTACGCGCTCACCACCCATCCAAAGCAGGATCACAGGGCCAGGCACCCGTGACAGGAAGCCCTGCATCTTCTCCAACCAAGTTTGCTGCAATTCCTCGATCACGGTTTCCATACGACGGGGCCCTATGTGCTGCATCAGCGTCAGAAGATGCCGTGTAAAATGCACGTCCGACAGATCGAGTGTAGGAAAGACTTCCTGCAGCAACGGGGTGCCCGAGATAACCCGGTCATTTCGGCGCGCATGTACCCTATAGAAGCGGTTCGACAGATTATGCGCGCCGACAAGCTCCACCACAGTGCATTCCGCATGCTGCGCAATGGCAAGAACGTCCGGGTCCGACATGAAATCGATCCCACCATTGACCTGCCCCAGATTGACGGCCGGAAGCCCTGCCCCCGTTTCCAGCGCATCTGGGAGCGCTTGTGGTACGAATTTTCCGAACATGCCCGCCCCGCCAAGACAGGCGATATACGCCCCTTTCAGATCGCGTTTTGGCCCTCGAAACGGACCCCCGATGTTTTCGTAGAAGCACGGCGCATAGCTGATTGCGTCCGCGCCATGATGCTGAAAGCTCATGGTCGCCCACCTCGTTCAAAACTCACCCAAGACCATTTTCGGACCGAAGAGTTGATGAAAGGCTAAACCTCTATTTTTCATAATTTTTTAGCCTAGAGAGACATAGGTTTCCTAGCTTGCACTCGCCGCCTTGACCCGCGTAAACTCCGCGCGAATGCGACCAGGTGGGGCTCAGATGGACATCAAATCAGTTGGCGTGATCGGCGCTGGACAAATGGGCAACGGCATCGCCCATGTATTCGCGCTGTCGGGGTTTGACGTGCATCTAACCGACGTGAACCAGGATGCACTGGACAAAGCTCTGGGACTTATCCGCAAAAACCTCGATCGCCAGACAAGCCGGGGCAAGATCGAGCAGAGCGCAGCGGATGCAGCAATCGGGCGGATCAACACGACCCTTACTCTGGCCGATCTGGGTGCTACTGACCTCGTGATCGAGGCCGCAACGGAGCGCGAGACGGTTAAGTCAGCGATCTTCGAAGACCTACAACCGCATTTAAAACCTTCGACCATTCTTACGTCCAACACCTCTTCGATCTCGATCACGCGACTGGCGAGCCGCACCGACCGCCCAGAGAAATTCATGGGGTTCCACTTCATGAACCCGGTGCCGGTTATGCAGCTGGTCGAGTTGATCCGCGGGATAGCGACGGATGAGGAGACGTATAAAACCCTGTTGGGTGTCGTCGAAAAACTTGGAAAAACAGCCGCAAGCGCTGAGGACTTTCCGGCCTTCATCGTCAACCGCATCCTGATGCCGATGATCAATGAGGCGGTCTATACGCTTTATGAGGGGGTAGGAAATGTACGCTCCATCGACGAGTCGATGAAACTGGGCGCAAACCACCCAATGGGCCCGCTGGAGCTGGCAGATTTCATCGGGCTGGACACCTGTCTGGCGATCATGAACGTGCTGCATGACGGGCTGGCGGACACAAAGTACCGCCCCTGCCCGCTGCTGACCAAGTACGTCGAGGCGGGCTGGCTTGGCCGGAAAACCCAACGCGGCTTCTATGACTATCGCGGGGAAGAACCGGTTCCAACGCGATGACACCGACGGAAAAGACCGCTCAGGTCCAAGCCTATTTCACAGCGCTGACGGCTGGCGATACTGACTCGATCCTCCGTTTGTTTGCCCCCGGCGCAACGGTACTCTCCCCGTTTCTCGGTGTGGTCGACGCACCTGCATTCTTCCTAAAGCTTTCTGCTGCATCGAATGGAAGCAAATTAACAGTTCACGATGTTCTGCTGAACGCCGACGCGAGTTCTGCTGCAGGACACTTCCGCTACGACTGGACCCTCAACAGCGGGGACGACATCAGTTTCGAAGGCGTGGACCTGTTCCACTTCGCCCGCGATGGGCGGTTCTCGAAATTACTGATCTACTACGACACGCACCCGTTGCGCGAAGAGGTTGGCGACAAATACGCCAACGCGTGAAAGAAAAACCCCGGCGCTGGCCGGGGTTTTTCAATTCTTGGAACTGCGCCAGCTAGCCGATCGCGACCGCTTTCACATCCTCGTCAATGTACGGAACGTACTGAGCGAAATTCTCCGCAAACATCTCTACGAGATTCTGCGCCTGCGCGTCATAGGCAGCGGCATCAGCCCACGTGCTACGCGGGTCTAGAAGCTTGGCATCCACCCCGTCGACCGTCACAGGCACATCGAAGCCAAAATTCGCGTCCTTGCGGAAGGTCGCATCAGCAAGCGAACCGTCAAGCGCTGCGGTCAGAAGCGCGCGGGTCGCTTTGATCGGCATACGCGAACCTGTCCCATACGCACCGCCGGTCCAGCCGGTGTTCACCAGCCAGCAGGTCGCGCCGTGTTTTGCGATCTTTTCTTGCAGCAGCTTGCCGTATGTCTCAGGGCGGCGCGGCATAAACGGCGCACCAAAGCAGGTGGAGAAGGTCGGCGTTGGTTCGGTCACGCCACGCTCTGTTCCTGCGACCTTGGAGGTAAACCCGGACAGGAAGTGATACATGGCCTGTGCTGGCGTGAGCCGTGCAATCGGCGGCAGTACGCCAAATGCGTCACAGGTGAGCATGATGATGTTTTTCGGGTGCCCGCCAAGAGCTGTATCCGACGCATTCGAGATGTATTCGAGCGGGTATGCGCAGCGCATATTGGCAGTCAGGCTGTCATCCTCGAAATCGAGCTCGAGCGTCTCGGGATCAAACACCATGTTTTCGATCACAGTGCCAAACTTCTCGGTGGTGGCGTAAATCTCAGGTTCCGCCTCGGCGCTGAGATTGATGGTCTTTGCGTAGCAGCCGCCTTCGAAGTTGAAGGTGCCGCGCTCCGACCAGCCATGTTCATCATCGCCAATCAACACACGGTTCGGGTCTGCAGACAGCGTGGTTTTCCCGGTCCCGGAGAGGCCGAAGAAGACAGCCGTATCAACCGGGTTGCCTACCGCATGGTTCGCCGAACAGTGCATCGGCATGATGCCTTTCTCAGGAAGCATGTAATTCAGCAGGGTGAATACGGACTTCTTATTTTCGCCCGCGTACTCGGTCCCGCCGATGAGGATCATCTTGCGTTCGAAATTCAGCGCGATCACCGTGTCGGATCGACAACCATGCTTCTCAGGATCAGCCTTGAAGCTGGGGCAGTTGATTATTGTGAAATCCGGAACGAAGCTATCGAGCTCGGAACGCGCAGGGCGCCGCAGCAGATGCCGGATAAAGAGGCCATGCCATGCCAGTTCAGTGACCACACGCACGTCGAGCCGGTGCGCGGGGTCCGCGCCACCGAAAAGGTCCTGCACAAAGTAGTCTTTGCCCTTCATGTGCTCGAGCATGTCTGCATAGAGCGCATCAAAACCCTCGGGCGACATTTCGGCGTTGTTTTCCCACCATATCGTGTCGGCCACGCCCGCGGTTTTCACAACATGCTTATCTTTGGGAGAACGGCCAGTGTACTTGCCGGTTTCAACCAGGAAGGTGCCGCCGCGGCCCAAGGTGCCTTCGTCGCGCTTGAGGGCTGCTTCGATCAGTGCTGGTTCGCTCAGGTTGTAAAGAACCTGGCCAAGCCCGTTGATACCCTGATCGTCCAACGTATGCGCTGGATTCACCCGTCCACTTGCCATGTCTTGAGCTCCTGCTTCGTGACGCGTCGCTCTCGCGACCGGAAACCGAAAGATGTGCTGCAAGCGCCTTGCTCACAGCGTGCTGTTTAATGCGTAGGCCGTCGTATAACACGCAGTCTAACGGGAGGAATAGGATTGTTCGCGCAGTTAGCGCAACCAAAGCCCAGTTAGCGCAACCAGTTCGGCCAATAAGGCCCTCTGGCCGCAACAATACCACAAATTTAGCTCTTTCTTATCCGATTTGTCGTGTTTTCAGGGCGTCAGTGGGGCTGAATTAAGAGAATTCGGTTGATTCTCAGGCCCTGAAGACTCATTGTCCTGCCATAAATAAAAATAATGGCAGGCCGCAGCAGTAAAAGGAATTCGCCCATGTCGCGGATCGCATTGGTCGACGACGACCGGAATATCCTGACTTCTGTTTCCATTACCCTGGAAGCTGAAGGCTTTGAAGTCGAAACATATAACGATGGTCAATCGGCGCTCGACGCTTTCAATCGACGCATGCCCGAACTTGGTGTGTTCGATATAAAGATGCCGCGGATGGACGGGATGGACCTTCTCCAGCGGGTCCGGCAGAAATCCAAGATGCCGGTCATTTTTCTGACGTCAAAAGACGACGAGATTGACGAAGTTCTGGGCCTGCGGATGGGCGCAGATGACTACGTAAAGAAGCCGTTCTCTCAGCGTCTTCTGGTGGAGCGCATCAGGGCACTCCTGCGCCGCCAAGAAGCGATTGCAAACTCAGAAGCTGGTGAAGTGGACGAAAGCAAAGCGCTCGTACGTGGGAACCTGACAATGGACCCGCTTCGCCACGCTGTGGCTTGGAAGGGCAAAGATGTTGCGCTGACCGTCACCGAGTTCCTGCTGCTGCAGGCGCTCGCGCAGCGGCCCGGGTTTGTAAAAAGCCGTGACCAGTTGATGGATGTGGCCTATGATGATCAGGTCTACGTAGATGACAGGACGATCGACAGCCATATCAAGCGTCTTCGCAAGAAGATGCGGTCTGTAGATGACACGTTCACTGCGATCGAAACGCTCTACGGCATTGGGTACAAGTACAACGAAGAATGACATTGGCGTCTCAGTCTGGCCCACCTCAAAAACGTCGTGCCAAGCCACCGGGGGTGGAACTTGGCGAAGACTGGGTCGACAGTGTCGCAGAGCGTGACCCCGAAATTCAAAGCGCCCGCAGATCGAAGCGGGTGCTTTCGATTAACAGCTCCCCCCTCGCACGGAAGATCATCACCTTTAACCTGATGGCGCTCGTCGTGCTTGTCGCGGGGGTTCTGTACCTTAATCCGTTCCGAGACAGTCTTGTTTTTCAGCGCGAGCAGGGACTCGTTTTCGAGGCTCACTTGGTGGCGGACGTTCTGGAAGCCGTGGCAACTGAGACGGGCGCCGAAAACGGCCTGTCTGATCTGGATGTGCCGCGACTTGTGGCGTCCATAGATCTGGCACCATCGCTTGAGCTGTTTGTTTTTAATGCTGAGGGCAACACCCTGGCCCAGGCCGAAGGAGCCCAGCGATCAGAATGGGCAACAATAAGCGAAACGGACGCCCCCCGGCCCACCATCATCACGGACAGCCTCAATGCTGTTTGGGAGGCTATCGCGCGCCTCGTAGGGCGGGAGACGCTTCCAGTTCTGGTGTCCGGAGAGGAGCAGGCACGCAGCCTGTTCGATGAAGCTCTGACTGGCACCACAGCGATCGAAAACTCGATCAACCCAGCGGGTAATCAGATCTTCGCGGTCGGGACGCCGGTTGTCATTGACGGGGCTGTTGTGGGTGTTGTGGCCCTGACCACCGCGTCAGGCGAGATTGACCTGCTCGTGCAACGCGAACGGGAACAGTTCCTCCAGATGTTCATCGTGGCGCTGCTTGTCTCAATCGGGCTTAGCCTTGTGCTTGCTGGCACGATCGCGAACCCTTTGTCGGACCTGGCCGCGGCCGCAGAGCTTGGACGCGACCGCAACGCCCGCAAAATGAGCCCCGGACGCGTGCGCATTCCCGACCTGACCGGCCGCCCGGACGAGATTGGCAGGTTGTCCGGTGCGCTACGTGGCATGGTATCAGCGCTCTATGACCGGATCGACGCCAACGAACAATTTGCCGCTGACGTTGCCCATGAAATCAAAAACCCGCTTGCGTCCCTGCGCTCGGCGACGGGCACTCTTCGCATGGCCAAGCGCGAAGACCAGCGTCAGAAGCTTCTGGACGTGATCGAACACGACGTGCGCCGCCTAGACAGGCTGGTATCTGATATCTCGAACGCCTCGCGCCTCGACAGCGAGTTGGTGAAGGAGGAAGAAGAAGCCTTCGACCTGATCAAGATGCTGCGCAACCTCACGGACTATCACGCGGAAGAAGCCGCCGGGCAGGGCATCGACTTCATCACCGATATGCCTGAGACACCGGTCATTATCCAAGGCCTCGAGCCAAGACTCGCGCAGGTCTTTGTAAATCTTCTCGGCAACGCCATCTCGTTCTGCGAGAAGGGCGATGCCGTGCGGCTCTGGGCGCGACAGCGAGACAACCGTGTGCTGGTGGTGGTCGAGGATACTGGCCCGGGCATCCCGGAAGAAGCGCTGACGAAGATTTTCACGCGTTTCTACTCGGAACGCCCCGAACGCCAGTTCGGCAATCACTCAGGGCTGGGTCTTGCGATATCCAAACAAATCGTTGAAGCCCATGGTGGCGTGATCTGGGCCGAGAATATTCGTCCCACGGAGTTTGATCCCACATCCGAGCCACTTGGCGCACGGTTCGTGGTCGGTCTTCCGTTGTGACCCGTGGCCCGGTCCGCCAGTCATAGCGCCTCACCCTTGGATCAGATTATTCCTGCCACTGCCATTGCTGAAGGTGGGCGCGCTGTTCTGTTGACGGGACCGTCCGGAAGCGGAAAATCGGCGATCGCCCTACAGCTTATCGCTCTGGGCGCGGACCTGATCAGCGACGACCAGACCGCACTTTCACGATCTGACGATTTGCTCATTGCCGCTCCGGCACCAAACATCTTTGGACGTATAGAAGCCCGAGGTGTGGGTGTCCTGCGTGCGAACGTCCTGCGCCGCGCGCAGGTCGCGCTGGTGGTTGATCTTGGGTCCCTGGAAACCGATCGCCTTCCCCCATGGCGGACACGGGAAATTCTTGGCTTGGAAATTCCCTGTCTTCACAAGGTGGAGGGTCCCCATTTTCCCGCCTCAATTCTACAATATCTCAGATATGGACGGTCGGACTGATCGGACAGCAATCGGAAGTTAGACATGAAGCAGTCAGCCACAGACACAGCCGACACATCGCCGCAATTAGCGGACCGTGCCGACTTGGTCTTGGTGACAGGGCCATCCGGCGCCGGACGGACGACTGCTATCCGGGTGTTGGAGGATATGGGGTTCGAAGCCATCGACAATATCCCTTTATCCTTGGTGCCGCGACTTCTCGACGGACCGCCACTCACGCGCCCGATTGCCTTGGGCCTCGACGTTCGCACCCGCGACTTCAGCGTAGAGGGTTTACTGGACCTGCTAAGCATGCTGCAGCACGATTCTCGAATTCAACCTGAACTTGTTTATCTGGATTGCACCGACGAAAAACTACTTCGCCGCTATTCCGAAACCCGTCGCCGCCACCCAATGGCGCCAGCTGAGAGTCCCATCGACGGCATTCGCCGGGAGACGAGCCTGCTTAGCCCGGTCCGAGACAAGGCCGATACACTCATTGATACTTCTGACATGAGCCCGCATGACCTGAGGGCAGAGCTTGCACGCTGGTTTGGGCAGGCCGATGAGCAGCGACTGTCAATCTCTCTTCAGTCGTTTTCGTACAAGCGTGGTGTTCCACCCAGCGCTGACATGGTCTTTGACGTTCGTTTTCTGAAGAATCCTTATTGGAACGCTTCCCTCCGTGCGTTGGACGGCCGGTCTCACGAAGTTGCAGATTATGTATCGACCGATCCGCGATTTGCCCCGTTCTTTGAGCACATCCTGTCGATGACTCGTTTGCTGTTGCCGGCCTATGCAGATGAAGGCAAATCGCATCTATCCATCGCCTTTGGCTGCACTGGCGGGCAACACCGAAGTGTTGCGCTAACTGAAAAGCTTGCCGCGGCCCTTGCCGCCAACGGCTGGCGGGTGTCTATAAGGCACCGGGAGTTGGAAGGGCGGAATGTGGCCTCGCAGAGCCACGTGTAAAGGACGTCGTGTGATCGGAGTCGTGATCGTTGCACATGGGGGACTGGCGCGGGAATAC
Organism: Dinoroseobacter sp.; assembly: GCA_030066795.1. Lineage (GTDB taxonomy): Bacteria > Pseudomonadota > Alphaproteobacteria > Rhodobacterales > Rhodobacteraceae > Dinoroseobacter. Next base: position 140,597 of record JASJAW010000017.1, on the reverse strand, counting down.
CTCGCGGCGGTCGAACACGTGGTGGGCAAACAGACAGCGACACGCGCTATTTCGATCTCTGACGAATGCGACCGCGACGCGAAGCAAGCCGAGATCTGCGCCGCAGCAGACGAAGTGGATCAGGGATCAGGCGTGGTGGTTGTCACCGATATGTTCGGCGGCTCTCCTTCCAACTTGAGCTTGCGCGCCTGCTCTCCTAAGAATCGTCAAATCCTGTACGGGGCAAATCTGCCGATGCTTATCAAACTGGCAAAATCCCGACACGAGTCCCTCGCAGACGCAGTTAGGCTTTCTCTGGAGGCCGGTCGCAAGTATATAAATAGCTTTGATGGGACTGTCTGAGGGGAGGTCAGATGATCCGCCAGGAATTGCATATCGTAAATGAAAAAGGGCTACATGCCCGTGCTTCGGCGAAATTTGTGGAATGTGTAGAAGCGCATGATGCCAGCGCCGAGGTCGAAAAAGACGGTCTGTCGGCGGCTGGCGATTCGATCATGGGGCTATTGATGCTTGCCGCAAGCAAGGGCACGTCCATCCAAGTGGAAACCAAGGGGCCTGCCGCCCGCGAACTTGCTGCTGCGCTCGAGGCGCTCGTGGCGAACCGATTTGGCGAAGAATTCTGAACAGTCGATATCGAACGGAGATCCCCAAGCGGCGGGATCGGGCGAGTACAAGGGAATTTCCGTGACAGACAGCACCCTACAAGGCTCTGCGGCGCCGACTCGTGCGCCGGAGCAGAATGGCGAGCCTTATGACGGGCGGAACCTGTCCTATGCCAGGACTTTTACGGATCCTCGTGCAGCATTTGTCATTCGGGCGATTGAGATGGTGACAGGCAAGCTCCGGCTGCTGCGATTGATACGCATGTTCGAACGCCAGGGTGTGCCCCACGGACAAGCCTTTTGGCGCCGGTCACTGGACATCATGGGCATCCCGCTCACCACGCCCGCCGAGCAGATCTCAAATATCCCGGTCAGCGGCCCTCTGGTTATCGTTGCAAACCACCCTCATGGGCTGGTGGACGGTATGATCCTCGCCGATTTGATCGGGAGGGTGCGCACCGATTACAAGATTCTGACCCGCTCGTTGCTGACCGACGTGGAAGAGATACAGGACTTCATGATCCCCGTTCCGTTTCCACACGAGGATGACGCGCTTCAAAAAAACCTCGAGATGCGCAAGGCGGCTATGGAACATCTTGCAGAGGAGGGGGTTATCGTTGTTTTCCCCTCAGGCGTGGTCGCAAGTTCGGAGACATGGTTTGGCCCAGCAATTGAACGGGAATGGAACCCATTTACCGCTAAATTGATCCAGCGGAGCGGGGCAAAGGTGCTTCCGGTACATTTCCCGGGGCAGAATTCACGACTTTATCAGATAGCAAACCGTATCTCGCCGGTTCTGCGTCAGGGATTGCTGCTTCATGAAGTGGTGCACGCGCTCAACAAACCGCAGGCCCCTGTCGTTGGTACTGCATTGTCGGACGGCGAGGTCGCGCAGTGGAAATCAAACCCACGCGGATTCATGGAATGGTTGAGAGAAAGAACCCTCAGCCTCACATAAGCGCGCGGCGGATCAGGTTTAAGCCCGCAATCAGCAGCAAAACCATAGTGGCCTGACGGAAGCGGTCTTGGTCCATTTTGTCTTGCAGCCAAAATCCGACCGCCATTCCGATTGCCGCCGGGACCAAGAGCACGGCGGACAATTCAAGTGTTGTATCTGTGACGACACCGGTGCGCAGATGAGTCAATAAAAACACGACACTACCAAGCCCGTAGAGCATCCCCTGCGCACGCACTTGATCTGCTTTTGGCGTATCCAACGCAGAGAGATAGGCCACGATGGGCGGCCCCCATATCCCCGAAAACCCCCCGAAGAACCCGGCAACGACACCAGTACCTAGTTCGGCCCGGCGGCGGTGTTGGGGAGCGACGACGAGCCTCCATCCAAGAAGTTGGCTGGCGGCATAGAGTGTCACGGGAACGCCGATCATTCCGGAAAGCAGGTTTTCCGGCAACGCGAGCACGAGTTGTCCTGAAAGCATAATAAAAAACAGCACCAACGCGAGTAGTCGCCAGTGCACCTTAGCCGCGCCGATCAGGGCGGAAACGCCTCCGCGCAGCGCCTGCCATATGTTCATTACCAGTGTGGGCAGGATAAGCCCTCCGAGGGCCACTGGTACCGGCAAAACTGCGGACAAGCCTGACATCATAATCAGCGGCATAGCGAACCCAACCGCGCCTTTCACTACGCCAGCGAAGAGCGCGACGCCCACCAGAAAGGCGAGTGTCCAAATCGGCAGAGCGTCCAGAATTTCCATGAAGTGGTGTCCCTTTGCCGGGCGCCATATCTGTCTCTCAGCATCTGCACAAGGTCCCTCAGAACCTGCGGCGATTCGAGCCAGGTCGTTTGGCATCGCAGCATGCAAAGACGCCCCGAGCCGTCGCATGGCCAATCCGCGGATATCATGTTGATTTGGCTTGTCACAGCCGCGGAAAATACTAGCGCTTGGTTATAATCCTTCGCGGAATGCCGCGTTTGCGAATTTTTCTTGCGCTGCGCCTGCAAACACCCTATCCCGAATGCGATCAAGAGATTTGGAGATGAACGATGCCCCATGATGGACAGGACATTGCCCTGACAGAGGCCCAGACGACGGTCCTCCCCAACCTTCTGGACCTCACCGGCGCGGCGGTTGCCCCGGCAGAGGCTGTCTTGGCAAAAGCTGTCGAGATCCTGAAAGTGCGCTTTACGAAAGACGGCCGGATTTCCGGCGATCTGCTGGAAGCGGATCAGACAGCGGCGCACGGGCTGGCGTGGCTGGCGACATATGTCGAGTCGCTCCGCCAGATGCAGAACTGGGCCAAACGTCTGAAGTCCGAGGATAAGTTTGGCGAGGTGGAACAGCTGATCCACCAGATCGCCTTTGGAGAATACCTCTGGCAGATCTACGGCGGGATCCCGATGAACCAGGGCGAAATCGTTCGCCTGCAGGATCTGGGCCTGACGCAGGAAGACCAGAGCGTCCTAATGGACGACGCGGTTATGACCTTGACCCAGCAGGGTAACACGCTCGCCGTGCGCTCGCGCCTCGTCGCGCTTATGCAGGAACGCTCTGCCGAGATCACTGTCGGGGCCACCGGGCTCGACGAAGAGTTGGAGATGATCCGAGAACAGTTCCGCCGCTATACCGTCGACCGCGTTCTTCCCGACGCCCATGAATGGCACCTTAAGGACGAGCTGATCCCGATGGAAATTATCGAGGAATTGGCCGAGATGGGCGTGTTCGGGCTGACCATTCCCGAAGAGTTTGGCGGGCTGGGTCTGTCGAAAGCATCCATGTGCGTGGTCTCCGAAGAATTGTCGCGCGGATATATCGGCGTGGGCTCGCTGGGCACACGCTCCGAGATCGCAGCCGAACTGGTGATCGCTGGCGGCACGCAGGAGCAAAAGGAGAAATGGCTTCCGGGCCTTGCGTCCGGTGAAATTCTACCCACCGCAGTCTTCACCGAGCCCAACACCGGGTCCGACCTCGGTGCCTTGCGCACTAAGGCTGTAAAGGACGAAAACGGCGATTGGATCATCAACGGCAACAAGACCTGGATTACCCACGCCGCGCGCACCCATGTCATGACTGTGCTTGCCCGGACCGTCCCGGATACGGACAACTATAAAGGCCTGTCGATGTTCATGGCCGAAAAAACCCCCGGCACCGACGAGCAGCCCTGGCAGGATCCTGGGATCTCCGGCGGCGAGATCGAGGTACTCGGCTATCGCGGCATGAAGGAATACACCGTCAATTTCGACGACTTCAAAGTGAAGGGGGAAAACCTTCTGGGTCAGGAAGAGGGCAAAGGCTTCAAACAACTCATGGAGACGTTTGAAAGCGCCCGGATCCAGACCGCGGCGCGGGCCATCGGTGTCGCCCAGTCCGCGCTGGATGTCGGCATGCAGTATGCCGAGGACCGCAAGCAGTTCGGCAAGTCACTGATCGCTTTCCCGCGGGTCTCGAGCAAGCTCGCGATGATGGCAGTCGAGATCATGGTCGCGCGCCAGCTGACCTACTTCTCCGCCTGGGAAAAGGATCACGGCCAGCGCTGCGATGTGGAGGCCGGCATGGCCAAGCTACTCGGCGCCCGCGTGGCCTGGGCCGCTGCCGACAACGCGTTGCAAATCCACGGCGGCAACGGCTTCGCGCTGGAATACGCGGTCAGCCGTATCCTTTGCGACGCGCGCATCCTCAACATCTTTGAGGGCGCCGGCGAGATCCAGGCACAGGTCATCGCGCGTCGCCTGCTCGGCTGAACCGCGTATCTTTCCAACATACGGAGCCCCCGGCCTCGCGCCGGGGGTTTTTCGTTGCCGTTCTGCCGCCTAGGTTGCGCCCATGCGCGCTTTCATCGCCCTCCCCATCCAGGAACCGAGCCTCTCGGCGTTAATCCGGCTGCAAGCCGGGCTTACGCACGGGCGCCCGGTGCCCGAAGAGAACCTTCACCTGACGCTCGCGTTTCTGGGGGATGTGTCGGATTTGGTCCTCGATGAGGTCCATTTCGAACTCTCACGTCTGCGCGCACCAGCCCCACTGCTCCGGTTCACCGGGCTTACGGTGTATCCTGCCACCCGACAGAGCCTGATTGTGATCGAAGTTGCCCGAGACCCGGATCTGACCAACCTCGCGAAGCAGGTCTGCACGATCGCGCGCAGCGCGGGCCTCGACCTTCCGCGTCGCCGGTTCCGACCGCATGTCACACTCACGCGCGGCCGCAGCGCGCCGTCGGCTCTGCCGGGCGTCCACACGCCCGTTCCACAATTTGAAGCGACCGAATTTTGCCTCTACCGCTCCACGCTCTCCCCCGATGGAGCCCGGCACGATGTACTGGAGAGCTATCCGCTGGTCTGAGCCTGCCGCGCCAATGCATCGACCAGTCGCGCGCGCGCTTCCGGCAAAGGACGATCCCCAAGGGATGGGGCCAGCTTATGTGCCAGAAAATGCCCGGTCGTCACCAAGCCGTCCTGAATACCCGCCAGATCTGCGGGCGCGCCCAGCATCACCTGCGGCAGCGGGAGGAGCCGATCAGCCCACGCGCCCGCACCCTGGCGGCTTACCGCACGCCCGGATTTCGGGCTGATAAAGCACAGGTCCTCGTTCACGCCGCGCACGGCACAGGCCGACAGGTCGAGCCCGAAGCCCATCTCGGCCAGAAGCGCCATCTCCCAATCAAGATACGCTGGCAACCAGCCAACCCCTTCGGTCAACGCGTCGAGCAGCGCCTCTGTCTGATCGAAAAATGCCGGATAGGCTGCCCTTTCCGGCAAAGCAAACCCGGTCAGAGCCAGAACCGCCCCCAGCGCGGCCAGTGCAAGCCGGTCGCCCATCACGGCCGCGGCGCGGCCTTTCACCGGCTCGACCGTAAAGGCGCCCAGATGATCTTCCAATCGTGCTTTCCATGTCAGATCCAGCTGCGCGCCGGGCTGCAATACTGGCGCCATCTTGCGCGATGCTCCGCCGCGCACAACACCCTGATGCCGCCCGTGAACGCGTGTGAAGGCATCCAGAATGACAGACGTTTCCCCGTGCGGACGGGCCGACAATAACACCCCTTCCTCGCGCCACTCGATCACCGCGCCTGCCCCTTTCTTCCGTGCAAACGCACTCTCGCCGAAGGCTTCCCGCCGGGCAAGCCGCTGCTCAGCCCTCTAGTCCGGGAGCATCCAGCATATGTCGCCCCGCGCGGTCCTCCACCGCGATGATCCACATATCCGGATCGCGCGCGCGCGCACGGCCAAGGGTCGCATCCACCTCCGGTTCCGGCCCCTCAACAAGCACTTCCCAAGACCGCGTGTCGCGTAGAATATCATACCGCCGTTCATAGGCGCAGGCGTTGCCATCGAGCGTACAGAGCTTAACAACAACTGCACCTGCGGTCCCATCCCCTCGCGCCTCGACATAGACGGAAATGCCCTCGATCTGGCAGCGCATCATATAGGCCTGAACCCACAGGCCAGAAGCCAACCGTGCGGTCATTGCTCAGGCGTTCCCGTCGCGAAAATCGAGCCCCATCTCGTCGAACCGCTCTTTTTCATCCAACCAGTTCGGGCGCACCTTGACCTGCAGGAAGAGATGCACCGGACGGTCCAAGAAGTCGGCCAATTCTTCTCTTGCCGCTTTCGACACAGCTTTGATCGTCTCTCCCTTATGGCCGAGTACGATGCCCTTATGTCCGTCACGCGCCACATAGATAAGCTGGTCGATCCGCACGGAGCCATCTTTGCGGTCGTCCCATTTTTCGGTCTCGACCGTGAGCTGATAGGGCAATTCTTGATGGAGCCGTAATGTCAGCTTCTCTCGGGTTACTTCCGCCGCTATCATCCTGAGCGGCACATCAGCGATCTGATCCTCGGGATAGAGCCACGGCCCTTCTGGCAAGGTCTCCGCGAGCCAGCTGCGCAGATCGTCAACGCCATAGCCTTTCTCAGCCGAGATCATGAAGGTCTGGGAAAACGGGTAAGCTGCGTTCAGTTCTTCCGTCAGCGCCAACAAGACTTCGGATTTCACCCGGTCGATCTTGTTGATCGCCAGCGCCACGGTTTGCTTTGGCGTGATCCGCTCAGTTAGCGCCTCCAGAATGGCGCGCACACCATCGGTGATCCCGCGATGAGCTTCCACCAGCAACACCACGATATCGGCATCCGCCGCACCGCCCCACGCCGCGGCGACCATTGCACGGTCCAGTCGGCGTCGCGGCCGAAAAAGGCCCGGAGTGTCGACAAACACCAGTTGTGCCTCTCCTTCGATCGCCACACCCCGGATACGCGCCCGTGTTGTCTGCACCTTATGCGTCACAATAGAGACTTTGGCCCCCACCATCGCGTTGGTGAGCGTCGATTTTCCGGCATTCGGCTCGCCGATCAGGGCAACAAACCCGGCGCGGGTTTTCGTTTCAGCCATCGGAAGCCTCCATTTCATCCAAGAGAGCCCGCGCTGCAGCCTGTTCGGCCTGGCGCTTGTTGCCTGCCTGCGCCTTGGCCGACGCGCCGCTGCGCAGGGATACAGCAATTGTAAACTGCGGTGCATGATCCGGACCCGTGCGCGCCACCTCGGTGTAGCTCGGCGGCGGCAGGCCACGTGCCTGCGCCCATTCCTGCAAAGCAGTCTTGGCGTCCCGCGCATCCGCGTCAACGGCCGAAATCCGGTCACCCCAAAGGCGCAGCACCACACGTTTTGCCGCTTCAAACCCGCCGTCGCGATAGACCGCAGCGATCACCGCCTCCATTGCATCGCCCAAAGCGGCGTCCTTCCGGCGACCGCCGGTTTTCATTTCCGACCGTCCAAGGCGCAGCACGTCGCCAAGATCGACCTCCCGGGCCACATCGGCACAAGCCTCCTTGCGGACAAGCGCATTGAACCGCGGTGCGAGATTGCCCTCCGGCGCCTCCAGATCTGCCTCCAGCAGCGCCTCAGCCATCACAAGCCCCAGAACGCGGTCGCCCAGAAACTCCAGACGCTGATTATCAGACCGCACGCCCGCGTTGCGAGACGGATGGGTGACCGCGCGGATCAGAAGTTCGGGCTGGGAAAACTCATAGCCCAACCGCGCCATAAACGCGGAGAGTTCGCCAGACAGCTTCAATCGAGCGCCTTGAAGAACCGGTCGCCGCGCCAGGTCCAGAAGTAGATCATGCGCTTGCCCGCCGACGAGAAGATCACGCGGTCCGCGCGACCGATAAGGTTCTCAAAAGGGACAAAGCCCACACCACCCACCGCCTGCGAATACCGGCTGTCCTGGCTGTTGTCGCGGTTGTCGCCCACGAAGAAGAAATGCCCCTCGGGCACTGTGAATTCTGGGGTATTGTCACCGAAACTGTCTTCGATGTTCAGGATCGAATGTGTGCGTCCGCCGGGCAGGGTTTCGGTGAACCGTTCCTTTTCGCAGATCCCGCCTTCGCCCACTGGCGCGTTGGAGCAGCGAGGGAAATGCCCGATCGGCCCTTGACGGGCGAAAACCTCTTCAAAGGTGCCGTCGGGGTCCAGTGGCACGGGCTCTCCGTTCAGGATCATACGACCGTCACGGAATTGAACCGTATCGCCCGGCATGCCCACGACACGCTTGATGAAGTCAGAACCATTCACCGGATGACGGAACACCGCAATGTCGCCCCGCTCTGGCTCAGATCCTAGTATGCGGCCCGGGACTGGACATATGGAGAACGGGCAGGAGTATCGACTGTACCCGTAGGCCATCTTGTTGACGAACAAGAAGTCGCCCACGAGAAGAGTGTCTTTCATAGAACCGGAGGGGATCCAGAAGGGTTGGAAGAACAGCGTTCGGAACACACCTGCGATCAGTAGTGCATAAACGATCGTTTTGACCGTCTCGACCAGCCCGCTTTCAACTTTTTCCGTGGATGCCATCGAAGGATTCCTGCCTGCCATTTCACCCCGCTTCATGGGATGGGCGGGGGGTGGTGTCAAGAAAGGCTGGTGGAGCTTACGCGCGGATGAGCATGGATGACCACGAAGGCCTGGGCCCAAGGATGGTCATCGGTGAGCGAGACGTGGATTACTGCCTCGTGTCCCGGCGGCGTGAGTTGTTCCAGACGCGCCTTGGCCCATCCGGTAACATGCATCACAGGCTGACCTGTATGCAGATTGCTAACCGCCATGTCTTTCCAAGCGATGCCCATACGCAACCCCGTGCCGAGCGCCTTGGAGCAAGCTTCCTTTGCGGCCCATCGCTTGGCGTAGGTTGCTGCAACATTCGCGCGGGTCTCGGCCCGCTTCTTTTCTAAATCGGTGAACACCCGGTTCCGAAATCGATCGCCAAACCGCTCAAGCGTACCTTCGATGCGTTCGATATTCGCCAGATCTGTCCCGATGCCAATGATCATGCCACTGCCTTGACCCGGGATGCATCCATAAGCCGCCGCATCTCAGCCATGGCGTCAGGCAAACCGCGAAAGATTGCCTCGCCCATAAGGAAATGACCGATATTCAGCTCGACCACCTCTGGCAACGCGGCAATCGGGCCGACAGAATCGTAGCTCAGACCATGCCCTGCATGTACCTCCAGTCCAAGCGCATGCGCTTTGGTCGCTGCCGCAGCGATACGGGCCAACTCGGCGTCGCGTTCGGCGAACTGACCCTCATCATGGAAGTCGCAATAGGCACCGGTGTGCAGTTCCACAACAGCCGCCCCAACGCTTGCGGCGGCTTCGACTTGCACTGCATCGGCGGCGATGAAAAGCGATACGCGGCATCCCGCATCGGCGAGAGGCGCGATATAATCGGCGAGCCGATTTTGATCGCCCGCCACTTCGAGGCCCCCTTCTGTGGTGCGCTCCTCGCGCCGCTCAGGCACGATGCACACAGCGTGCGGACGGTGACGAAGCGCGATTGTTTGCATCTCTGCTGTCGCGGCCATTTCGAAGTTCAGCGGGATATGCAGCGCCTCTACCAACGCCTCGATATCCGCATCACGGATATGGCGGCGGTCTTCGCGCAAATGCGCTGTGATGCCGTCCGCGCCTGCGGACTGGGCCAGCACCGCGGCACGCACCGGGTCCGGCACCGCGCCCCCGCGCGCATTCCTTACTGTCGCTACATGGTCGATATTCACACCCAGCCGTAGCGGGCCAACAAAATCAGTTGCGGTCATGGCAAGTCCCTCCGACCCGAAAGATTAGGGCGCGCGGCTGGGTTCGTCAGCCCCCCGGATCGGATTCGTTTTCGCTTCAGCCTGCGCGCGCAGCGCCTCTAGCTTCTTCTTCAATTTACCACGGCGACGTTTCTGATAGGCGTGAAGAACCGGCAAGCTGAGATAGTAACACACGGTTGCCGCCACAATGCCCGGTAGAATGCCTCCGATCAGATAGGGAAAGAACACTTCATCATAGAAACGCCCGAGATGTGACCAGTCCGCATCCCGATCTGTGAAGAGCGCGAAGAAGTTGTACCAAAGGTCCGCCATAGCATCGCCAAACTTGCCGACGAGCGATTTATCAACTTCTTCGTCGAACTCCGTGCCAAGGATGAAGTGGCCAACCTTCAAGGAAACGACACCAATCGGCAGATATGTCAGCGGGTTCCCGAACAAGGTACCGAACAGGGCCGCGAAAATGTTACCACGCATGGCTTTCGCTAAAAGCGCTGCGATGACGAAGTGAAGCCCATAGAAGGGGGTAAACGCGGTGAAGACACCCGCCCAGATGCCGCGAGCAATACGCTCAGGCGGGTCCGGCAGTCGCACAACTCGATGACGCACGTAGTAGGCAGCACGCCCCCAGCCACCGCGCGGCCAAAGGCTTTCCTGGACAATCCTCCAGAACGGTCGTTTATCGCGGCGCTTGAATACCAAGCCGGGGCCTCAACTTCCTCTGTGTACCACAAGTCAGGGCTTGCGGCTCAGGTCTCTGTACCGTTCGAGCTCAGCGACATCGCTGTCGGCTTGGACGGCTGTCATTACACGGTGCAAATGCTCCAGGTCCCGAACCTCTACTTCCAGAAGTAGGCGATAAAAGTCCGGTTTCCGGTCAACAAAGCGCAAGTCGCTGATATTTGCCCTTTGTTCGCCAATCAATGTGCAGATTCGCCCCAGTACGCCTTGGTCATTGCCGATCGTTACGTCAAATGTCACCGCGTGCGCGGCTGCGTGACGCCCCGAATGCCACTGGAGGTCAATCCAGCGGCGTGTTTCGTCTTCGAGTTCTTCCAAAGCCGGGCAATCGATTGCGTGCACGCGCACACCCTGCCCGCGATACGCGATACCGACGATTCGCTCCCCCGGCACTGGTTGACAGCAACGCGCGCGTGCAAAACTCTGGTTCTGGTCAAGCCCGACAACGGCACGTTCAGCAGCAACCTCATCACCGCCTTGCCCAGCCAGGTCCGGATAAAGGACCTCCACAACTTCCCGTGCTGTGATTTGGGCGCTTCCGAGCTCCGCCAGAAGTTCTTCGCGGGAGCCGAGCCCCAACAGCTTTGCGGCTGTATTCAATGCCTTGTCACTGGCTCGCTTGCCCACATGTTCAAACCCGACGCGCGCAAGCTCCTGGCCGAGTTTCACAAACCGCGCGCGATCTTCTTCACGCAATGACCGGCGAATTGCCTGCTTCGCACGCCCCGTAACAACGATATCTGTCCAGGTTGCCTGTGGGCGCTGTCCGTCGGCGGTAATAATCTCCACCGATTGGCCATTCTTGAGCCGGGTCCAGAGTGGAACCCGCAAGCCATCCACCTTGGCACCAACACAACTATCGCCGATACGCGTATGGATCGCATAAGCATAGTCGAGCGGGGTCGCGCCCTTGGGCAGTTTGACCACCTCGCCCTTGGGTGTGAAGCAGAACACTTGGTCGGAATACATCTCCAGCTTCACGTGCTCGAGGAATTCGAAGTGATCTTCCGACTGCTCAAAGCGTTCACTGAGTGACGAAATCCACTTCGCCGGGTCGACTGCGAACGGGTTTACGACCTGAACACCGTCGCGATACGACCAATGCGCCGCAACCCCGGCTTCGGCAACTTCGTGCATTTCGCGCGTCCGGATTTGAATTTCCACACGCTTGCCGTCTCGCCCGGACACCGTGGTGTGGATCGAACGATAGCCATTCGATTTGGGCTGGCTGATATAGTCCTTGAACCGGCCCGGTACCGCTGTCCAGCGGCGATGGATAGCGCCAAGAACGGCATAGCAATCCTCTTCGGACTCGGTGATCACACGGAAACCATAGATATCCGAAAGACGCGAGAACCCCAGCTGTTTGGCCTCCATCTTTCTCCAGATTGAATAAGGTTTCTTCGCCCGTCCATAGACATCGGCAGTCAGATCATGCCGTGCCAACTCGTCTCGAATGTCCGATGTGATTTTCTGGACCACATCTCCGGTTTCCTGCTGCAGCTTGATAAAGCGGCGCATAATGGACTGGCGGCCGTCAGGATTAAGTACTCTGAAAGACAGATCTTCCAATTCATCGCGCATCCACTGCATCCCCATGCGCCCCGCGAGAGGCGCGAAGATATCCATCGTCTCGCGCGCCTTCTTGGCTTGTTTTTCGGGGTGCATGTGTTTGATCGTGCGCATATTGTGGAGCCGGTCACCCAGCTTAACAAGGATTACGCGCAAGTCTTTCGACATGGCCATAAACAGCTTGCGAAAGTTCTCTGCCTGTTTTGTCTCGCGACTGGAAAGCTCGAGATTGGTAAGGTTGGTTACTCCATTCACCAGCTCCGCAATCTCCCGGCCGAACCGGGCTTCCAGTTCACTGTAGGTCGATCGGGTATCTTCAAGGGTGTCGTGCAGGAGAGCAGTTACAATCGTGCTGTCGTCAAGCCGCTGCTCAGCGAGGATTGCCGCAACAGCGACTGGATGCGTAAAATACTCCTCACCCGAGTGTCGGGTCTGCCCGCGGTGCATTTCACGCCCGTACGAATATGCCGCCTCGATGAGGTCAGCATTGCAGTTTGGATTGTAGCTTTTGATCAGCGCGACCAGATCACGGGCTTCGAGCATTTCGGTCCGGTCACGCCTCCGGGTTTGCGATCAGGACTGGCCCTGAGCTTCCATCAACGCGCGCAGCAGTTTTTCCTCGGACATATCGTCCTCTGCCGGCTTGTCCGCCTGCGGCCCCATGAGGATCGCCATATTGTCATCCTCAGGCTCATCAACCTCAATCTGGGTCTGGTTGGATTCGATCAGACGCTCGCGCAAGGCATCAGCGGACTGCGTTTCCTCAGCGATCTCGCGCAGAGATACGACCGGGTTTTTGTCGTTGTCGCGATCAATGGTCAGTGGCGAACCAGACGAAATCTCGCGGGCACGGTGCGCGGCAAGCATTACAAGCTCGAACCGGTTCGGCACTTTGTCGACGCAATCTTCTACCGTCACGCGGGCCATGGCTCTCTCCAATCCATGAAGGGGTCAATCGGGGCAATGGCAGGGATGTAAGGGTTCAGGTTAGGCTTGACAAGCCGAATTAGCTGCGTCCAAGGGCTCGATCGCAGCAATTTCGGCGTCCGGGCGCATTTTCAGCATGTCTTCGGCGGTTAATCCGGTCACAGGGTGACGCCAAATTGGTGCGACTTCCATCAGAGGCACCAGAACGAAGCTGCGGTCGGCGATCCGAGGATGCGGGAGAATCAGGTGATCCGGAGTCCGCGCAACTTGCTCCGTCTGCGACAATCCCGCCCATTTCTGATGCGTTTGCACGTCGGGACAAACGATCATGCCGAGCGCCAGAAGATCGATGTCTATGACACGCGCGCCCCAGCGCTGATTGCGAACACGGCCCAGCCTATCTTCTATCTTATGTACATGTTTCAAAAGCGCTTTGGGCGAAAGCTCTGTCTCGACGCTCATACAGGCGTTGACGTAACGCGGGCCTGACGGATCCGGAAAAGCTGGCGTGGCGTACAAGCGGCTGCGAGCAACCTCCAACACGCTGGTATCGCACACGAAATCCATCGCGTTAAGGACAGTCTCTTTCGGGGATGCCGTGCCCGAGGGCAAGTTTGCTCCGAAAGCCAGCAAACCAATTTTTAACATTTCGGTTACAATAGCGGTTGCGAAGCGGTCGTATTCCTATATTTTCACGTGGGCGTTTCATCAAACTCTTTTTCCACCACACTCACGGAATTGATGCAGCGCATTATCGAGGGGACATTTTGATGTTTTACAAAGACGACCGGTTGGCGTTGTTTATTGACGGCTCCAACCTCTACGCCGCAGCGAAATCGCTGGGCTTTGATATCGATTACAAGCTGCTGAGACAGGAGTTTATGCGTCGCGGGAAGCTGCTGCGTGCATTCTACTACACAGCTTTGCTTGAAAACGATGACTACTCGCCAATCCGACCACTCGTGGATTGGTTGCATTATAACGGGTTCACCATGGTGACCAAACCCGCCAAAGAGTACACCGACAGCCAGGGGCGTCGGAAGGTCAAGGGCAATATGGACATTGAACTGGCCGTCGATGCGATGGAGCTTGCGCCCCATATCGACCATGCTGTGCTGTTCTCTGGCGATGGAGATTTTCGTCCACTCCTGGCTGCCCTGCAGCGTAGCGGTGTGCGGGTATCCGTCGTTTCCACTATTCGTTCGCAACCTCCGATGATCTCCGACGAGTTGCGCCGCCAGGCCGACAATTTCATCGAACTCGATGAACTCAAGGAAATCATCGGTCGCCCACCGCGCGAGCCGCGCGAACCGGCAAATGAAAAGTCGATGGAAGCAGAAACGATCGACTGAGGTCCGGCATAGAAGACTATCGATGCCCCTCCTTCTTGGTGGGGCATCGCGTTGCCGCAAACGATTGATTTCCCGCGGCACTGGCCAAGTTTCCCCGCAGCGCGTATTCAGTGACAAAACTGGTCGAATACGATACTAGGCAGACCGATGGCCAAACCACCTCTTACCCTCTATCTCGCTGCACCGCGCGGTTTTTGCGCGGGAGTAGACCGTGCGATCAAAATCGTAGAAATGGCGCTCGAGAAGTGGGGCGCCCCAGTCTATGTCCGGCACGAAATCGTACACAACAAATTCGTTGTCGATGGTTTGCGCGACAGGGGGGCCGTGTTCGTGAAGGAACTGGACGAATGCCCCGACGATCGCCCGGTTATCTTCTCCGCGCACGGTGTGCCCAAGGCGGTCCCGGCGAAAGCTGAACAACGACAGATGGTATATGTCGATGCGACGTGCCCGCTGGTCTCAAAGGTTCATATCGAAGCTGAGCGCCATGCAAGAAACGGGCTACAGATGGTCATGATCGGCCATGCCGGGCATCCGGAAACGATCGGTACGATGGGGCAGTTGCCAGAAGGCGAAGTTCTTCTCGTGGAGACGGTTGAGGATGTCACCAAGATCGAGCCGCGCGATGCAGAGAAGCTCGCCTTCATCACGCAGACCACGCTCTCGGTCGATGACACTGCCGATGTCGTGGCTGCACTTCAGGCGCGTTTTCCATCCATCGTCGGTCCGCATAAAGAAGACATCTGCTATGCGACGACCAACCGCCAAGGGGCGGTGAAAGAAATGGCCCCCAAGGCCGATGCCATGCTGGTAATTGGCGCGCCAAACTCCAGTAATTCCAAACGGTTGGTCGAGGTTGGTCGCGCCGCAGGGTGCACTTACGCCCAGCTTGTGCAACGCGCGACCGATATCGACTGGCGCGCGCTGGACGGTATCGGCTCAATCGGAATCACTGCCGGGGCCAGCGCTCCGGAGGTTCTTGTGAACGAAGTGATTGACGCCTTCCGCGCGCGTTTCGACGTTACCGTCGAACAGGTCGAGACCGCACAGGAAAACGTCGAATTCAAAGTGCCCCGCGTTTTGCGCGAACCCGCATGAGCCAGATCCCCCGCGCTGCCCTGATCCTCGGTCTCGCCGGGTTAATCCCGTTCCTGTTCGGGACAGCCACGCTGTTTTCTGCGTCTCTTGCCCAGTGGGGGCTTGAGATTTTCGGAGCGCGGTTCATCGGACCATACGTGCAGATTTTCTATGGCACGATTATTCTGTCATTCATGTCGGGCGTGATCTGGGGCTTTGCAACAAAGGCTACCGGGACCGTCGCCGCAAGCGGTTATGCCTTGTCGGTTGTTCCGGCGTTGTGGGCATTTTTTATGGTAGGCGGCGGCGCACGTTCGGCCTCTCTTAGCTTGGCAGTTGGCTTTATAGGGCTAATCGCAATAGATTATATATTTTGGAAACAACAGCTTGCGCCACCGTGGTGGATGCATCTCCGTATTTTACTGACGACTGTGGTCGTAATCTGCCTTTTCTTAACCGCAAATGCCTGAGCTTTTTGCATATACCGACGGCGCCTGCTCAGGCAATCCTGGCCCTGGGGGCTGGGGCGCGCTTCTGATTGCACGCGACGGCGAAAAAGTTCTGAAGGAACGCGAGCTGAAAGGCGGTGAGGCCGACACGACCAACAACAGGATGGAGCTTCTGGCGGCCATCAACGCTCTGGAGGCGTTGGACCGCCCCTCGACCCTCACGGTCGTCACCGACAGCGCGTATGTTAAAGGCGGCGTCACGGGCTGGATACACGGCTGGAAGCGCAATGGCTGGAGGACCTCCACCAAGAAGCCGGTGAAGAACGAAGACCTCTGGCGTCGTCTCGACGACGCGCAAGCGCGTCACAACGTGACGTGGGAATGGGTCAAGGGCCATGCGGGCCACCCGGAAAATGAGCGCGCCGACGAGTTGGCCCGCGCCGGAATGGCCCCGTTCAAACCCGAAAAGCCGAAGTCAGATTAGCAAAACACCAAACCGCGTTCTGTACAAATTGTCCCAAACTCAAACACGCGTTTGTACAATTTGCAGCAGCGCGCTGCGCCTTTCGTCTTTGCCAGAATACGCCCACCAGAAGCGTCCGGACCCTGGTCCTTAGTCCAGCCGCTCGGGGAGGGTAAGACCGCGCAAAATGTCGTCGGCTGACGCGGGCTTCTTGCCCGCCCTTTGCGCGCGCGTGATCTCAACTGCGCCTGCGCCGCAGACCACGACAAAGCCAGTTATGACCTCACCCGGTGCACCGTCGCCATCCGCGAGGCGCGATCCAAGGAGCTTCACCCGCTCGCCGGCCACCTCGCACCAGGCGCCCGGAAATGGCGAGAGGCCCCGGATCAACCGGTCGATCTCCACCGCCGGGCGGGTCCAGTCTACGCGCGCTTCGGCCTTGTCGATCTTCTCGGCGTAGGTCACGCCGTCCTCAGGCTGTACCACGGGCACCAAGTCATCCAAGCGCGATAATGCCTCCACGATCTTCTCCGCGCCCAGCGCAGACAGACGGTCGTGTAATCCGCCGGTCGTCTCTTCGGCGCCAATCGGAAGCCGTGCCTCCAGCAGCACCGGCCCGGTGTCCAGACCGGCCTCCATCTGCATGATGCAAACGCCGGTCTCCGCATCGCCTGCCATGATCGCCCGGTGGATTGGCGCGGCGCCGCGCCACCGCGGCAAAAGGGAGGCGTGGATGTTCAGGCACCCGCGCGCCGGGGCATCCAGAATGGCCTGCGGCAGGATCAACCCGTAGGCAACGACCACCGCGATGTCGGCCTTAAGCGCCGCGAAATTTGCTTGCGCCTCCTCGTTCCGAAGCGTTTTCGGATGGCGCACGTCCAGTCCCAGCGCTTCTGCGCGCGCCTGCACAGGGGTCGGACGGTCTTTCTTGCCTCGCCCGGCCGGGCGCGGGGGCTGGCAGTATACGGCGGCAATCTCATGCCCTGCCTCAACAAGGACATCGAGGACAGGGACGGAAAATTCAGGCGAGCCCATGAAAACGATCCGCATCAGCCGCGCGCCTTTTTCGATTTCTTGATCAGCATTTCCCGTTTGGTACGGCTGAGATGAACGATATACATCCGCCCGTTCAGGTGATCGATCTGGTGCTGAACCGAGGTCGCCCAAAGGCCCACGAAGTCCTGCTCTTTCAGCTCACCTTTTTCGTTCAGAAACCGCACCGTCACCGCCCGCGGCCGTTCGATCTTGGCATAGACACCCGGCAGGTTCGGAGACGCTTCCTCGTGCTCACGCATCTGCGCGCTGGCATGCAGCACCTCGGGGTTCGCCATCCGGATGGCCTGCCCGCGCGCGTCGGAGGCATCGACGACGGCCAGACGCAGCATCACTCCGATCTGCGGCGCGGCGAGGCCGACGCCGGGCATCGCTTCCATCGTATCGATCATGTCCGTCCAGACCGCGCGCACCTCGTCCGTCACCGTTTCTACCGGGTCGGCGGCCGTGCGCAGACGTTTGTCGGGATAGGGGATGAATGGACGGATCATGCGCCGGTGTCAGCCGGTTTCCCGCGCCCGTTCGCGCTTCAGCTTGACCATCTTGCGAGTGATCATCTGCCGCTTGAGCGGCTTCAGGTAGTCGATGAACAGTTTGCCATCCAGATGGTCAATCTCGTGCTGCACACAGGTGGCCCAAAGCCCGTCCATCTTGGCGGACTGCTCGGACCCGTCGATCCCGGTCCAGCGCACTTCGACCTCGGCGGGGCGTTCGACATCGGCATATTGCTCGGGGATCGACAGACAGCCTTCCTCGTAGGTGTTCAATTCCTCCGAGGACCAGACAATCTCGGGGTTAATCAGGACCATTGGATCGGGCTCGGCCTCTTTCGGGCTGCAATCCATGGTGATGATTCGCTGCAGCACACCCACCTGAGGCGCGGCCAGACCGATACCCGGCGCGTCATACATCGTTGCCAGCATATCATCGGCGAGCGCGCGCACTTCGTCAGATAGCCCGTCGACTTCTGAAGCGGTTTTCTTCAGGCGCGGGTCTGGGTGGATGAGGATCGGTCGAATGGTCATGCGCCTTGATGTAAGCCAGCGGGCGGGGCCGCGCAACTCACCTTGCAGCCGCCGCGCAGGCGGTTAGGTTGGCGCAAAACGCAAGACCGGCAGGACAAAGATGAGCTTCGACACCCCAAAAGATCGCCTTGGTACCGATTGCAGCAAGTGGGACCTGATGGAACCCGCCTTTGGCGTGCCCGCTGAGGATGGGCTGGCCATGTGGATTGCCGATATGGATTTCCAGCCCGGAGATTTCCTGCAACGGGCGATGCAAGGTCTGATCGACCGGGCCGACTACGGTTATTTCTGTGGACTTGAAAGCTACACCGACGCGATCTGCTGGTGGATGCAGGAACGGCATGGCTGGACGCTCGACCCGGAGGCGATCTTCACGACCTACGGTTTGGGAAATGGGATCGCGATCACGCTGAACGCGCTGACCGAGATCGGCGATGAGATCATCATCTTCACCCCCGTCTACCACGAGTTCGCCAAGAAGATCGGCAAGACCAGACGCGTCGTGAAAGAGCTGCCGCTGGTGCAGGACGAGGCGGGCCTCTACCGGATGGACTTCGACGCCTATGAGGGAATGCTATCGGGAAAAGAGCGGCTCGTCATGTTTTGCTCGCCGCATAACCCCGCCGGGCGGGTGTGGGAGCAAGCGGAACTGTCGGCACTGGCCGCGTTCTGCCAGAAACATGACCTGCTGCTAATCTCGGACGAGATTCATATGGACCTGACCTTCGCGGGCCAGAGGCATTTTCCAATGACTTTGGCCGCGCCGGAGATCACGGACCGGCTGGTGATGACGACCTCGGCTTCGAAGACGTTCAATATTGCAGGCGGGCGAACCGGAGCGGTTTCTCTGCCGGACCCAGCGTTGCGGGCGCGGTTCGAGCTGTTCTTCCGCGGCCTCGATATGCAGCCGAACCTGATGGGCGTGGCATTGACACGGGCGGCTTACACGCCTGAGGGGGCCGCGTGGGTCGATGAACTGACCGCGTATATCGAAGAGAACTACCGCATTTTCAAAGAGGGGATCGACGCAATCCCCGGTATCACGCTGATGCCGATGCAAGGCACCTATCTGTCCTGGGCCGATTTCAGCGGGACAGGCATGGCGCGCGCGGAGTTTTCGGACCGGGTTACGAACCGTGCGAAAATCGCAGCGACCCCCGGCCATACCCTTGGCACCGGTGGAGAAAACTTCCTGCGGTTCAACATCGGGACACAGCGCGCGCGCATTAAAGAGGCCGTGAGCCGCCTTCAGGACGCGTTTTCAGACCTGCAATAGACTAGTCGCGTGGCAGAAGCCCCTTGGGGGCCTTCTCGTCCCGGTCATAATCGAGCGGGGCATTATCGCGCGCGGCGGTCATGCGCTTGAATTCATAGCGCATCTCTGGCCCGTCCTGTGCAGCGGTCACGATCAGCGCCTGATAGAGATGCTTGCCGCCATCAAAAATATCGACAAGCCCGCGCAAATTGGGGGTATCTTCAACCGCGAGCGTGAAGTCGCGATCGCCGAAGGAGCGGATCGGGAAGCTCTCCTCCCCGATACGAACTTTCAAACGGTTCTTTTTCAAAGCTGCACGCTTTTGCGCCAGCTTCAGGCCCTCACGGACCTCTTTAGGCAAAAAACTCGACATGGTTACACATCCTTGGCAGCTCCCCCCGGAACAACGTCAACGGTGCGTCAGTTTTGTATTAAATCAACGATTCCCGCCAATAAAGCGGTTCAAGCTAGGCATCTGTTGCCGAATTGGCGCGAATACGCGGCCTGAGCACGTGTGGTATCGCAGGATCATACAATGCGCTGTCGCGGAAATCCTGTACCTCCGCAAGCGCCGGGCCGACGAGGATCAGGGCCGTGCGGGTGATTTTCTCGGCCCGGACTTTTTCGCGAATATCGCTGAGCGTGCCGCGCAGGAACATCTGGTCCGGCCAGCCCACGCGGTAGGCGACGATCACCGGGCAGTCCGCGCCATAATGCGGAGTGAGTACGCGTTCGATCTCGCGCAGGGCGCGGATGCCGAGATGAATGGCGAGGGTCGCACCAGTCTGCGCAAAGTTCTCCAGCGTTTCGTTCGGCGGCATGGAGGTCGATTTCATCGACACGCGGGTGAGGATGATTGATTGCGCGACCTCGGGGATGGTCAATTCCTGCCCAAGCGCGGCGGCGGCGGCGGCATAGGCGGGCACACCAGGGACGACGTCGTAGGGAATACCGTCGGCGTTCAGACGACGGATTTGCTCCGCAATCGCGCCATACAGCGACGGATCACCGGAATGCACCCGGGCCACGTCCTGACCCTTTGCATGCGCGGCTTTGATTTCGGCGTGTGTGTCGTCGAGCGTCATGGGAGCCGTATCGAGCACGCGGGCCGCTTTGGGCGCGTGGGCCACGACCTCAGGCGGCACCAGGGAGCCAGCATAGAGGCAGACCGGACAGGCCGCGATCAGGCGTTGCGCCTTAAGGGTCAGGAGTTCCGGGTCACCGGGGCCGGCGCCAATAAAATAGACTGTCATGCGGAGGTTCCTTTTTTTGGCCCGGCGAGCCCGGCATGCCGATCAGCCACCAGATCTCCGTCTATCTTTCGGGCATAGCCACGCGGCGTGAACATGCGCGGCCCCTCCCCCAGCTTTGCCAGTTGCGAGTTCGACGACCCGACCAGCACGACCGTCAGCATATCGACCTCGTCCACGTCGAGGTCGGCCAGACGGCGATAGCGGATGTGCTCTTCGGGGCGGCCGAGCGAACTGGCCAGAAGGACCGGCGTGTCGGCGGGACGATGGTCGAGCAGGATATCGCGCGCCTCGGCCAGAAGGGTGCGGCGGCGCTTGGAGACGGGGTTGTAAAACGCGATCACGAAATCGCCTTCGGCGGCCGCGTGCAGACGTTTCACGATTTCCACGCGCGGGGTCAGCAGGTCCGACAGCGATATCGCGCAGAAGTCGTGGCCAAGAGGGGCGCCTGCGCGGGCGGCAGCGGCTTGCAACGCGCTGACACCAGGCGTGCAGATCACCTCGGCCCGGCGCGCCGCATCGCTGACGCCTTCGGCCTCGGGCGCGCGGTCCAGAAGTTCAAAAACCAGCGCACCCATTGCGTAGATGCCCGCATCGCCCGAGCAGATCAGCGCCACGTTGCGCCCCTCGCCTGCGCGTTCAAGCGCGTAGCGGCAGCGGGCTTCTTCCCCACCGAGCGGGAAATCAGACCGCGCCTTGCCCACCGCGAGCGGGCCGAGCAGGTCAATATAAAGACCGTAGCCCACCAGTTCTTCAGCCTGCGCGACCAGCTTGGAGGCCTCGGGCGTGCGCCAGTCGGACTGGCCGGGGCCGATGCCGATGATCGACAGCCTGCCCCGCGCACGACCTGCGGGATCGGTGATGGGCTGCGGGGCGCGCGCAAGCGCGCAAGTGGTCGTGGTGGTTTTCCGCTTGGGAACGGCCAGTTCCGCCTCTGGCCCTGCACAGGCCAACGCGGCGCCTTCGGCGACGCCGTGGCACCCGACCTCGGCAAAGACAACATCAGACGGCGTGGCGAGGCGCGGTGTCTCGGCCTCCAGTTCAGGCGCTGAGAACACCCTGAGCGGCACGCCAAGATCACGGGCGAGCGCATTCACCGCCGGTTCGTCGGCCTTCAGGTCAAGCGTCGCCAGCGCCGCTATGGCCCCCTTGGAGACCTTGGCTTGCGCGAGCATGTGCGCGACCTGATCCGCCAGCGTGCCCTCCGGTGCATTGCGGGCACACCCAACCCCCAGCACATAGGTTTGCGGGTGATAGACCAGCCGATCCGGGCTGCCTTCTGTCGGGGCCTCGGTGACGACAATCCCGGGCCCGGTCTCGGCGAAGGGCACCTCGAATGGCGCCTCGCCTGTGATGCGCGCACCACCGGCGGCCAGCATTGCAGCCATGACCGGTTTGGCATCTTGAGGGTTGGCAAGCCGGTAACCCGGCGGGGGTGCGTCGAGCGCAACACCCATGGCGACATCGCCCGCTGTCGTCACGGCGGCAACGGCGTCCAGTTCCGCCGCGATTTCGCTTGCCAGCCGGTTCGCGCCGCGATGCCCGCCCAACAGTGGCAGGACCACCGCCCCGTCCTCGGAGACGGCAACGACGGGTGGTTCGGTCGTCTTGTCCGACAGCAGCGGCGCAACAGCGCGGATCAGGATACCCACTGCGCAGACGCCGATCACGGGTGTGCCCGCTGCAAAGAGGTCCCGCACATGGGTCAGCGCGTTGGAGAACTCCGCATCCGCGCCCGTGACCCGACCTGCACGGCCATGCATTGGCCAGCCATGAGCATCTGCGATGCGCCGCGCAAGCGCCGCACCCGACGCGGAAATGGCGACGACGACGGGGGTTACAGCCATGGGTCGGCGCCTTTCGTGACAAGGATCATGGAGAAATACGGAGCGGGATCCGGGGCCTCCGCCAGTGGCAGCGCCCGCTCGGCGGGCAGCGTGGCGCGTTCGAGATAGCGGGCGGTCTCGGACAGCCCCGCCTTGTCGATGACAGTCCGGATTTTTGCGAGGTGGCGGCCCACTTTCATGATCACCGCCGTGTCCGCTTCGGCCAGCCGCGTCGCAAGCTCGTCTTCAGGCAGCGGACCCGGGATTACGGTCAGCACTTCGTTGCGGGCGACGAGCGGGCGCGCGGCGCGGGCCGCGCAGGCTGTCATGGAGGTCACGCCGGGGACGACCTGCACATCAAATCGATCTGCAAGGCGCGCATGCAGATACATGAAGGAGCCATAGAAGAACGGGTCGCCTTCGCAGAGGCAGACCACATCTTGCCCCGCTTCCAGCGTCTCTGCGATGTCTGCCGCGGCCGCATCGTAGGCGATCTGTGCAGGCGCGCGCGCCGGGGTCATGGGCACTTCTATGCGGATTTCGCGCGCGGTTTCGGGGATCGTGGCGGCCGCAATGGCCCGGGCGAAGCTGTCGCCTTGAACGAGCGCCGGATAGGCCACGACCTGTGCCGATCTGATCAGGCGGTCTGCCTTGAGTGTCATCAGCTCCGGGTCCCCGGGGCCGAGGCCAACGCCATAGAGGGTCCCGCTCATCTTTTCACGAGGCTCCACTGGGTCACTGGCATGAATGGCCGCCACCCCGTACGCGGACCAACGGGTTCGGCGCGCTGGATCGAAAGTTTGGCCAGTTCACCGCCATGGGCGCTGTGCAGATCAAGCAAGGTCTGCTCGGATTCAAGTGTGACCGAGTTGGCGACCAAACGCCCGAGCGGGCGCAGGGCAGCCCACGCGGCGGCAAAGACCTCAGGGTCGAGCCCACCCCCGACGAAAATCGCATCCGGGGCCTCCAGCCCGCCGAGTGCGGCGGGGGCAGACCCCTCGATGATCTGGAATTTCGGCACGCCGAGCGCGAGCGCGTTGGCCGCCGCCATGGCGCGGCGGTCCGCGCGCGGTTCGATCCCGATGGCGCGGGCGTACCGCGCCGCCCGCATCCATTCGACCGCAACCGACCCGCAGCCGGTGCCGATATCCCACAGCAGCGCGCCGCGCATCGGCATGAGCTTGGCGAGTGTCACGGCCCGAACCTCGCGCTTGGTCATGGTGCCATCGTGCTGGAACAACTCGTCTGCCAGACCGGGGACCCGGGGCAGGAGCGCGCAATCGGGGGCCGCAATGCATTCCACCGCGAGCGTGTTGAACTCCGGCACGTCGTGCGCCCAGCTTTCGGCGATCCCGTCGAACCGTTCTTCGTTCTCACCCCCCATCGCGGCCAGCACTGTCATCGAGGATTTTCCGAACCCCCGGTCGGTCAGGAACCGCGCGATCTGGGCGGGCGTTTCGGCGCCCGTGGTCAGGATCAGCAGGCGTTGATCGGGCTGGATGAAGGCAATCATCTGCTCCACCGGGCGGCCATGAACGGTGAGCGTTTCCACATCAGCGAGGCTCCAGCCCATGCGGGCAGCCGCGAGCTGAAAAGCCGAGATTTGTGGGTGATACGTGATCTCTGTCGGATGGATCTCGCGCCCGATCCGCGCGCCGACGGAGTACCAGAGCGGGTCGCCCGTGGCGAGGACAACGACCCGGCGACCCGCGAGAGATTTCAACGTGTCGATCAGCGCATCAAAGGGTGAGGGCCATTCCATCCGCTCGGCCGTGATCCGCTCGGAGAGGGTGTGATGGCGGTTGCCGCCGACGATGATCTCAGCCGCTTCGACAACTGCGCGCGTGGCGGGGGTCAGTCCGTCGAGCCCGTCCTCGCCGATGCCAACGATATGGAGCCAGGGGTGGGTGGTCATTGGGCCTCCTCCGGCAGGCCGGCGGCCAGTGCGTTCACGGCCGCCGAGGCGATGGCCGAGCCGCCACGCCGCCCGCGCAACGCGATGAAATCGCAACCACGCGGGTTTGCTGCGAGTTCGGCCTTGGACTCAGCAGCCCCGACGAACCCGACCGGGAAGCCAAGGATGACGGCTGGCTTCGGCGCGCCTGCGTCGATCAGTTCGAGCAGGTGAAACAGGGCCGTTGGCGCGTTGCCGATGGCCACGACGCTGCCGGCAAGGCGGTCGGCCCAGAGTTCCACTGCGGCCGCCGAGCGGGTGTTCCCGATGGATTTCGCGCGATCAGGCACGGTTGCATCGTTGAGCGTGACAATCACTTCATTTGCAGCGGGCAGGTAGCGGCGGATAATCCCCGCGCCGACCATTTCGCAGTCGCATAGCACCGGCGCGCCCGCCATTAAGGCTGCCCGTCCGGCGGCAAACGCGTTGGGAGAGAAGGCCAGTCGGTCGGCCACTTCGACCATGCCGCAGGCATGAATGATACGCGTGGCAAGGCTGGCCATGCCGGGGTCGAAGCGGTCGAGATTGGCCTCGGCGCGAACGGTCGCAAAGGATTGCGCGTAGATCGCCTGAGGGTCGCGTTCGTAGGGTCTCATGCGGCGGCCCTCAGCGTGTCTTCGAACCCGAGGCCCAGAATCCACGCCTCTTCGGTCGCGACGATCTTGTGCTCTGCCGCAGGAAGCTCCGGCGCGAAGAGTGGCGCGAGCTCGCCTTGGCGATCGAGCGCCGCGAGCGCGCGGGCGGACACCCGGACCTGAGCCGCGTCGAGGGGCTCTCCCTCACCGCGGTCCGCATGGGCCTGCGCTTGCAGGAGGGAGGGATACACCTCCGCCAGAACCGGCGCGTTGTGCGGCGCAGTCAGCCCTGTATCGAAGGGCCAGACACTGGCGCCCGTGGTTTCGCGCAGAGTCTTGAGCAACGGCAGACCAAGCAGCACTTGTGACCCGACAGCCCCGGCATAGGCCAGTTGCCAGACGGTTTTCGCCCCACTGGCGCGGGCGTCGCAGAACCGGCGTTCGGGTGGATGGCCGTCCTGTGGGGTGGGCTTTGTTGGCCCGAGCCCCTGGTACCTGCGGCCCGCAGGATGGCCCCACATGGGCCCGTCGCCCGGAAAATGGCGATTGATCCGGCAGGCAACGTCGAAGCGATTGTTGGTATTGTTCGAGGCGTCTTGCACTTCAGCGTCAATCCAGTCCCACAGCGCGAGCGCGTCGTCTTGTCCTGTCAGGGTTTGCGCAACGCCACGCGGATAGCCGAACGGAAAATCAAACCCGATCAGCAACCGGCGACCCGCGTCTTGTTCCTTCCGCAGGAGCGAGGTCAGACGCGTTCGTGCGGCGGCCCGGGTCCGGGCATAATAAACGCGTGGTTTGGCCCCGTCGCGCACCACCGCCCAAAAGATCGCGTCCTTCGTGGGCTTGACCGGCGACGGCGCGTTGCGCGCGGACCAGTCCACCACGACATGGGTATCAAACAGCCGGTCGCCGCTCATGTCTTCGCGGTCTTGCGCGCGCTTTCGGGTCCGTGCGGATGCGCGGCGTGCGGATAGGGTGCGTGGTGGTGATGGTGGTCGTGCGCGTGATCATGGTCGTGGTGGTGGTGATGCCCATGATCATGCGGTTTTTGCGCCTCAAGGCGGCAGAGGCCCGTGCAGAACGTGTCACAGAGCTGGCAGTCGGCGACGTTCGAACCGGGTGCCGAGGCGCCCTGCCCTTCCACATGATGGTGGTGGCTTTCCTGAATGGCGCCGACCTCCGCTTCGAACCCGAGCACTTGCGTGCGGTACTTGCACATCACGCAAGTCGCAGGCGGGATCGCCCCTAAGGCCGGATGCGCGCGTTCTTCGGCGGTGATCACATGCGGTTCACCCCCCTCCAACGAAAGGACCTGTGCGCGATATCCGCAGAGGCCGCAGTTGGGCGGCGGAGTATCGGAGACCTGCTCCATCACGCGCTCGGCGAAGGTCTCCAGCACCTTCTCGTGGTCGCCAAGATAGCCTGCTTTGACAAAGTCGATCTCCGGATGCTCCGCCGCGACCTGATCGGTAAAGCCATAGATGCGGTCGATCAAAATGCCGGAGAACAGGAAATACGGGAACACGACAATGCGCTTGTAGCCGAGCTTCGCAGCATGGCTGAGGCAGGGCTCGACCAGCGGGAAAGTGACGCCGGAATAGCCGACCTCGCACCAGCCGAAGCCCATGCCTTCGTGCAGGAGACGTGCGATTTTCGCGACGTTGGCGTTGGCGTCCGGATCCGACGCGCCCCGCCCGATGACAACAAGGCAGGTCTCGTGCAGTGGGACATCTCCCTGTGCGGCATTGGCACGATCAACCGCGTCCTGAATCCGCGCACCCGCAGCGGCGATCATTTTCGGATCGACCCCGAGTTCCCGCCCATAGGACACATCAATCCCGTTCTGCGCGGCATAGGTGCTGAGCACCGTCGGAATATCATTCTTGGAGTGCATCGCCGCAAAGAGCATCCCCGGCACGGCGAGGATCTTGTCGCAGCCTTGATCGCGCAGGCGGTCGAGCCCGTCACGGATCACGGGGTTGGCAAACTCCAGATACCCGTAATCGAGCGTCCAGTCCGGGGGCAGATAGGCGGGGAGCTTGTCCGCGAGTAAGGCAAACTCGTCCACAGCCGCCTGAGAGCGCGAGCCGTGGCCGCAGATCATCACGCCGATCTTGGTCATGCGGGCGCTTCCTCCTCGCAAGCGTCTTCGTCCTCGGCCTCTGCTTCGCTGTCCTTTTTGCCTTTCAGTGCGCCCCAAAGACCTAGCGCAATCGCGAGCCCGATTGCCGCCCCGGCAACCCAATGATCGTGCCCTGCGAGCGCCTCCAGATGGCCGGGATGGGCCAGCGCGGGCGCAGCGCCACATAAGGCGACCAGAAAAGACACAGAGAGATGGCGCAGCATTGGCAGCTTCCGTCTGGGACGGGCCGGTCAAGGCAAGACCCGGTTGGATCCTGAGACGATCCACGCGTCCGGCCCCCGGGGTGGGTCGACCCTGCGCAGCACCTGTCCGGCCCTGTGAAAAAAAGGGCGTCGTCCCCTTCGCTATAGCTATGCCCTTTGGGCTGCGCAAACGGATTCACGTCGCGGTGGCTCGGTAAGACTTGTGCGTTTTTTTGCCATAACGCCTGCGCTTTTCTGCATTTTCGCGCAAAGGCGAACAGACTACATCGAAGTCCACAGAAGAAACGGAGCGACCTGATGGGACAATTGGTAGACGGCGTCTGGCAGGACGTCTGGTACGACACAAAATCCACCGGCGGAAAATTCATCCGCACCACGGCTGGATTCCGCAATTGGATCACTGCCGATGGCGGCGCCGGCCCATCGGGCGAAGGCGGTTTTAACGCGGAGAGCGGGCGTTATCACCTTTATGTTTCGATGGCTTGTCCCTGGGCCCATCGCACGTTGATCTTCCGTCAGCTGAAAGGCCTTGCGCCCCATATCGATGTCTCGACGGTCCACCCTGACATGCTGTCGGACGGCTGGACGTTCGATGACAGCTACCCCGGTGTCACAGGCGATCGACTTTATGGCCTGCCCTTCGCACGGGACATCTACACCAAGGCTGATCCGAAGGTCTCGGGCCGGGTTACAGTGCCAATCCTGTGGGACAAGAAACGGGAGACGATCGTCTCAAACGAAAGTTCCGAGATTATCCGGATGTTCAACAGCGCTTTCAACGGGCTGACCGGCAACACAGATGACTACTATCCCGAACCACTGCGCGCCGAGATCGACGCGGTGAATGAGCGCGTTTATCACGACATCAACAACGGCGTTTACAAGTCAGGCTTTGCCACCAGCCAAAGCGCCTATGATGAGGCCGTTGCCACGCTGTTTGATGCATTAGATTGGGTCGAAGACCGTCTGTCCACGCGTCGCTATCTTGCAGGCGATCGTCTGACAGAGGCCGATTGGCGGTTGTTCACAACGCTGGTGCGGTTCGATCTCGTCTACCATTTGCATTTCAAGTGTAACCGGAAGCGGATCATCGACTATCCGAACCTCTGGGCCTACACGCGCGAGCTGTTCCAGATGCCGGGCGTGGCAGACACGGTCAACTTCGATCACATCGTGCGGCATTATCACTACAGCCACGAGTCCATCAATCCGCACAGGATTATCCCGATCAATCCGGAGATCGACTGGATGGCGCCGCATGGACGCGACCTGCTGAAAGCCGCCTGAGCGCGGCTTCGGATTGCACCCTCGCAGGAAATGGGTTTCTAAGGGCCGGAGGCATTCTGCCTCCGGTACTGACCTTGCGAGGACCTTTCATGACCACGACCTGGATCACGGTGTGCGATACCTGTAAGCGCGACGGATGGGAGACGCGCGGGATGGAGCAGACCGATGGGGAAGTGCTGGCCGCCGAGGTCGAAAAAGCCGCGCAAGGGTCTGAGGTCGTCAGGGTCCGGCGCCATTCCTGCCTGATGGGCTGCAGCAATGGCTGCAATGTGACGATCCAGGCCGGGGAAAAGCTCTGCTATACGCTGGGCGGCTTTGTGCCCGACAGTGAGGCCGCCGAAGCCATTGTCGACTACGCCGCGCAACACGCCGAAAGCGAAACCGGTCAGGTCCCGTACCGCAACTGGCCTGCGCCCATCAAAGGGCATTTCGTCACCCGGCATCCCCCGCTGCCGAGCGAATGAGCACGCCCCGTGATCACGGCGGTGGGATTGACGCCGCGGCGGCACAATACGGGGGGGCTCCGGCGGAATGGCTGGACCTGTCGACCGGGATCAACCCGGTGTCTTACCCGATCGGGCCCCTGTCTGAGGAAAGCTGGACGCGCCTGCCCGACAAAGACGCACAGAACCGGTTGATCGACGCTGCACGCAGGTTTTGGAGCGTGCCGGACGGCGTGGGGATACTTGCTGCCCCCGGAGCTTCCGCCCTGATCGCGCGCATGCCGCAGGTTCTCGGAGACACGAAGCGCGTTCACGTGGCCAAACCGACCTATAACGAATGGGAAGCAGCTTTCGCGCAGGCCGGAGGTACGATGTCGACAGGCGTTGAGGGCGCGGCGGTCGTGATCCATGTTCACCCGAACAATCCAGACGGCAAGTTGGCTCCGCCTCCGGGAAAGTATGAAGGAACGATCCGGGTTTACGACGAGAGCTTTGCTGACTGCGCGGGGCCGGGCCTGAGCCATGTCCCGGTGACACCTGATCCAAGGGTTCTTGTCGTGAAGAGCTTCGGCAAGTTCTGGGGGCTTGCCGGCCTGCGGCTTGGGTTTTTGATCGGCGACGAGACGTACCTTCAGCGGATGGCTGACGCGTTCGGCCCCTGGCCCGTGTCAGGCCCGGCTCTGGAGATTGGCGCGCGCGCCTTGTCGGATGTCGACTGGTCCGAACGGGCCCGCGCTCGGCTTGCGCGCGAAAGCGCCCGGTTGGACACGCTGATGCGCCCTCATTGCGGATCGCCACAAGGCACGACGCTGTTTCGGCTCTATGACGTAGAAGACGCAGCTGCGCTGCATGACCGGCTCGCCCGCGCGCAGATATGGACCCGCGTGTTTCCGTACAACCCGCGCTGGATACGCCTCGGCTTACCGGGCCGGGAGGAAGACTGGGCCCGTTTGCAGAACGCCCTCGGAAGCAACTGAGGATGGAGTTTGCACTTCTCCTCGCCTTCGCGCTCGCGCTCGACGCGGCCTTTGGCGAGCCAGACTGGCTGTGGCAACGCCTGCCCCATCCAGCAGTCCTGATGGGGCGCGCGATTGGCTGGGCCGACAACCGGTTCAACATAGAGCCAGAGCGGCGCGCCAAAGGGATATTGGTGGTGGCGTGCTTTTGTCTCGTAGCCACTGTTCTGGGATGGATTCTCACTCAACTGGGTCCAGTCGTGGAGGTGTTGGTCGCCGCCATTCTATTGGCCCAGCGCAGCCTCGTTGACCATGTCCGTGCGGTCGCGGAGGGGCTGCGGGTCGGCCTGCCGGAAGGACGCGCGGCGGTCGCTCTGATCGTTGGGCGAGATACGGCAGAACTGGCGCCTGCGGGCGTGGCGCGCGCCGCAATTGAGTCCGCATCAGAAAACTTCTCGGACGGGGTAGTAGCCCCGGCCTTCTGGTTTCTGATCGCCGGTCTGCCTGGCATTCTCGTCTACAAGTTGGTGAACACCGCCGATAGCATGATCGGCTATCGCACCCCGCGCCATGAGGCCTTTGGCTGGGCGGCCGCCCGGCTGGACGATGTGCTTAACTGGATCCCTGCGCGACTGAGCGCCGTGTTTATTGCGCTTGCTCAGGGACAACTGAGCCAGATGCGCGCGATTGCCAGCGACGCGCGTTTGCACAGGTCTCCGAACGCAGGCTGGCCCGAAGCCGCGATGGCACGCGGACTCGATGTCGCGCTATCGGGCCCACGCAGCTACGCAGGCCGGATGCAGGAGTTTCCCTTTGTCCATCCAGACGGCCAGCACCAAATCGGCCCCCATCAAATCGAGGCCGCGTGTGCCGCCTTGTGGCGGACCTGGGCACTGTTTCTCGGCGTGGTTCTGCTATTGGCGCTTCTATAGGGTTGCAAGGTGTGCCGGGGCTGCTAGCGTCCGCGCATCACCCGAGAGGTTTCAGATCATGCGCTTTGCACTTGCTTTCACTTTGTCCCTTTTTGCCGCCGGGACTGCACTCGCTCAGTGCGGGGGAAGTTTCTCGAGCTTTGTTGATGGGTTGAAATCGGAAGCTGTGTCAAAGGGCCATGACAGCGCGACGGTGGATGCCTTCTTCCGGACTGCGCAACAGGACCAACGAACCCTGCGCGCCGACCGGGCGCAGGGCGTGTTCAAGATGCCGTTCACGGACTTCGCGCGACGCGTCATCAGTCAGAACCGAATGGACAATGGGCGCCGTAATGCGGAGCGCTATGCCAATGTCTTTGCGGTTGCCGAGCGCGACTACGGCGTGCCAGCGGGTGTGCTTCTGGCCTTCTGGGCGTTGGAGACCGACTACGGTGCGGTGCAAGGGGACTTCAACACACTTAACTCGCTTGTCACGCTGGCCCATGATTGCCGCCGGCCGGAGTTGTTCCGCCCCCAGATCTTCGCGGCATTGGAATTGTACGAGAACGGTAATTTTGACCCTGCGCGGACCACCGGCGCCTGGGCTGGCGAGATCGGGATGGTCCAGATGCTGCCCGAAGATATCCTGACCCGTGGCGTTGACGGTGACGGGGATAACCATGTCTACCTCAAGACCTCCGCGCCCGATGCGTTGCTTTCGGGTGCCAATATGCTCAAGGGCCTTGGCTGGCGGGCGGGCGAGCCATGGCTGCAGGAAGTCTCTGTCCCCGGAGATCTGAACTGGTACGAAACTGGTCTGTCCGTGAAAAAGACTGGCCGGGACTGGGCCGCGCTGGGCGTGACTCCGCGCTGGGGGCAGATATCGAGCAACCTGCCCGCTGCCTTGATTTTACCGCAGGGGCAAAAAGGGCCAGCTTTCCTCGCCTATCCGAATTTCGACGTGTATTTTGAGTGGAACCAGAGCTTTGTCTACGTCACAACCGCCGCCTATTTCGCCACGCGCCTGTCGGGGGCCCCGGTGTTTGATGCGGGCAATCCGGAGCCGGGTTTGAACGACGCACAGATGAAGCAGCTGCAACAAAAACTTGCAGCCCGTGGTTACGACGTTGGCAAGATTGACGGAATTCTGGGCGCGCGCACCCGTGCAGCCGTTCGTGAAGAGCAGCGCCGCCTTGGCATGCCGGCAGATGCGTGGCCGACGCCTGCGCTGCTCGCAAAACTGTAAACCAGTCTAGGCTACCAGCGTTTCCGCGCGCTTGAGATCGACCGACACGAGCTGGCTTACGCCTTGCTCTCCCATCGTGACGCCGAACAAACGGTCCATCCGGGCCATGGTTACCGCGTGGTGCGTGATGATCAAAAAGCGCGTATCAGTCCGGCGACACATCTCATCGAGCAGATCACAGAAACGGGTCACGTTAGCATCGTCGAGCGGTGCGTCGACCTCATCCAGCACACAGATCGGGGCCGGGTTGGCAAGGAAGACCGCAAAGATCAGCGCGAGCGCCGTTAGCGTCTGCTCCCCGCCTGACAGCAGCGAAAGGGTCGAGAGTTTCTTGCCGGGGGGCTGACACATAATCTCCAAACCCGCCTCAAGGGGGTCGTCGGACTCGACCAGAACAAGTTTGGCTTCGCCGCCACCGAAGAGGTGCGTGAACAGCATCGAGAAATTGTCGTTCACCTGCTCAAAAGCGGTTAGCAAGCGCTCGCGACCTTCCCGGTTCAGACCAGAAATTCCGGAGCGCAGCTTGCCAATCGCCTCCTCAAGATCCTCTTTTTCCTGAAGAAGGGTCTGGTATTCGTCGTCGACGCTTTTGGCATCTTCTTCGGCACGCAGGTTTACAGCGCCCATCGCATCGCGCTGCCGCTTCAGCCGGTTAACCTCCGCTTCGATTGCCTCCGCCGCGGGCATTTTCTCTGAGTCTGCGCCCAGCGTGTCGAGCAATTGCTGCGGGGTCACTTCCAACGCTTCGGAGATGCGTTCTGCTGCAAGCGTGACGGTTTCGATCGCGGCCTCGGCGCGCGCCTCGGCCCGGGCGCGGGTCTCACGCGCCTCTGACGCCGCGCGCTCGGCGTCCCGCTCGCCCTGCTCGGCCCGGCGCAGCGCGCCTTCGGCTGTGCTCAGGGCATCAGCGGCTTCCGCCTTTCGGGCTTCAGCTTTTGCGATCTCTGACGCGAGGGCATCCCGTTTTGCGACGATTTCGGCCGGGGCTGCTTCGGCTTCCGTCAGTTCCGCCCGCGAGGTTTCGCGACGCTCGGCAAGTTCCGCACTGCGTTTTGCTGCCGTCTCCAGACGATGGCGCCAGCCGCTGACCTGCTGGGTGATTTCCTGATCGCGTCTGGTGCGTGCCTCCCCCTCGCGGCGCATTTCATCGTGGGCCGAGCGCTTGGCCAGCATAGTCATGCGCGCAGCGTCCACGGTCATACGGACCTCTTCGACTTTCGCCCGGGCGGCATCAAGGTCCTCCAGTCCGCGCAAAGCGGCCTCGGCCTCAGAAACGGCTTTCTTCGCTTCGAGTGCCTCGGTGCGGAACCGAGACACCGACATGGTCAGTGTTTCCAGCTTGCCTGCAAGAATAGCCTGATCCGCCTCGCTCCGGCTCAGCTGTCGGCTGGTATCTCCAACAGCGCGCTCGGCGGCTTTTCTGGCCTCGCGCGCGGAGAGATCTGCATCAGAAGCTGCGCGCAGATCTGCCTGTAGTGCCTCATGGGCGCTGCGCGCTGCGCCCGCTTTTTGTTCGGCAGCCTGCAAGTCTACTCTGAGGCTCGTGAGGCGGTTCATCTGCTGCAGGCGGGCAGCCGCCGCCGAAGGCGCATCTTCGGCCCGGGCGCTCAACCCGTCCCAGCGCCACAGATCGCCTTCGCGGCTGACCAGACGCTGCCCCGGCAACAAAGCTGGTTGCAAGTTCGGGCCATCCGCATGGTCGACAAGACCCACTTGACCAATCCGGCGGAGGAGCGCGGCAGGGATATCGACATGGTCTGCCAGAGGAGTAACTCCTGCCGGCAGCGGCTGCGGCGCATCGTAGTCGGGGAGACGACGCCAACCAGAGGCCGTTCCTTCGACTTCGGGCGCGTTCAGATCATCCGCGAGTGCCGCACCAAGCGCCGCTTCGAAACCTGCTTCAGCCTGGATCGAGTCAATGATCTGGCCGTCATCGCTTTGGGCGCGCTCGACGAGCTTTTCCAACGCGCCCACTTCCGCCCGAAGCGCGCTCACTTCACCTTCCGCCTCGGATCGGGTGGCGCGGGCCTCAGCTTCCTCTGCCTGAAGGACAGCGCGTTTCGTCTCTGCCTCGGTCAGGGCGATCTCGGCGGCGTCGGAGGCGACCTGCGCCTGTTGCGCAGCCTCTGTCGCGGCTTCGAATGCGGCATCGGCCTCCGTCAGAGCAAGCTTAGCGTTGTCGGCGGCAACTTCTGCCTCATTGGCCTGCGCCGCAGACCGCTCTTTTGTCTTCTGCGCATCGTCCAGCAGGCGTTGCGTCGACTGGTGCCGCGCCGACAGACGGGCGACGTCTTCAGTCAGCTCGCTCTGCGCTGTTTCACGGTCCTGCAACACTTCGGCCGCGGCACGCGCCTCTTCCGCGGCGGTCGCAAGACTTTCCGCGTGCCCGTCGGCAGACTTTCGGATCTCGGCCTGTTCGGCATCCAGGTTTTCGATCGTTTCGACCGCGTCCACGTTGAGGGCGGCTTCCCGTTCGATATCGATTTCAAGCTGCGCAATACGGGCCTGAAGGGTCTGAATTGTCTCGAGCGCCCGAGCTTCCTGATCGGTCAGCGTGTCCCGCTCCACCGCCAGCCTTTGCAAAATGGCGGCAGCGATTGCTTCCTCTTCCCGAAGAGGCGGCAATGCCTCGTCCAGCGCGGCGCGCTCCCGGCTCGCCTCTCGTGCCGCCGCTTCTGCCTGACCGGCCTCTGTGGTGCGCGCAGTCAGATCCTGTGCAGCCAAAAGGCGGGCCTCGTCTGCTTCGCGCCAACGCCGATAGAGCAAAAGCCCCTCCGCCTTGCGAAGTTGCGCTCCGATTTCCCGGTACCGCGCGGCTTGCTTTGCTTGACGCGCCAGTGTCGCAAGCTGTGACGCCAATTGTTCGAGCACATCCTCGACCCGCTCAAGGTTGCTTTCTGCGCCCTTGAGCTTGAGTTCCGCTTCGTGGCGTCGCTGGTAGAGGCCTGAGATGCCGGCGGCCTCTTCGAGGATACGACGACGCGCTTTGGGCTTCGCGTTGATCAGCTCTGAGATCTGGCCTTGCCGCACGAGGGCCGGGGAATGCGCGCCGGTCGAGGCGTCGGCAAACAGCATCTGAACATCGCGCGCCCGCACGTCTTTGCCATTGGTTTTGTAAGCCGACCCGACATCGCGGGTGATCCGGCGGATAATCTCCAACTGCTCGGATTCGTTGAAGGCCGCCGGTGCACGCCGGTCCGAGTTGTCGATCGTGAGCGCCACTTCTGCGAAATTCCGTGCTGGCCGCGTGGCGGCCCCCGCGAAAATCACGTCTTCCATTCCGCCGCCCCGCATTGCGGTGGGGCGATTTTCACCCATTACCCAGCGCAAAGCTTCGAGCAAATTCGACTTTCCGCAGCCGTTGGGCCCCACAACACCGGTCAACCCATCACCGATAATAAGGTCGGTCGGATCGACGAAGCTCTTGAATCCATTGAGACGAAGACGAGAGAAGCGCAAACGCACAACCTTTCAGCGATGATTCCAATCACCGCCCAGACTCGACACTGACAGCCACTAAGTCAATGGAAATACTAAATGTGGATGTATTGATCGGCCAAACCACGCCATGTAGGGCGCTTATCCACAGATTGCGATTGAGCGGATGGACGGATAGGACCCGCCTACACAGGCACAAAAGTGACCTCTTGTGGATAGCGGGCAGTCACGGCACAACTTGCACAAATCAAGCTACTTTTCGTTCCCAGCGGTTCCTTTTTTACCGGACTGCCTAAGACAACAGGACGCCCAGATGCCTTCAAAAATCCCCGCTACGGTCGTGACCGGTTTTCTCGGTGCAGGTAAGACCACGCTCATCCGGCACATGCTGTCGAATGCAGAGGGGCGGCGCATTGCCCTGATCATCAACGAGTTCGGGGATCTTGGTGTTGACGGAGAAATCCTAAAAGGCTGCGGAGATGCTACCTGCGCAGATGAGGACATCATGGAATTGTCCAACGGGTGCATTTGTTGCACCGTGGCGGATGATTTCATTCCCACCATGGAGAAACTGCTGGCCCGGGACACGCCGCCGGATCACATCGTCATCGAAACCAGTGGTCTGGCGCTGCCGCAGCCGCTGGTGCGCGCATTCAATTGGCCTGGGATCTCAACAAAGGTGACCGTCGACGGTGTGGTGACGGTCGTTGACGGCAAGGCGGTGATCGAAGGCCGGTTTGCGCATTCCGTTGATGCGGTGGAGGCACAGCGCAAGCAGGATGAAAACCTCGACCACGCAACGCCATTGTCAGAACTTTTTGCCGATCAGGTTGCCTGCGCGGATATGCTGGTGGTGAACAAATCGGACCTGCTATCTGCATCGGAAGCCGCAGCTCTCACAGGGCGCCTGAAGACCGATACCCGCAATGGCGTACAAGTTGTGAGCGCGTCCCACGGCGCCTTGCCGGTTGACGTGCTGCTGGGCCAAGGCATTGGCGCCGAAGGCGATATGGCCGCACGGCATGAGATTCATCACCATCATCATCATGACGATCATCACGAACACGATCACCACCACGATCACGACCATGATGCGTTTACGTCCTTCGTTGTGGATCTCCCTGAAGTGACAGACCCCTCGGCATTCGCCCAGAAGGTTGCCGAAGTGATCCGGGAACATGATATTCTTCGCCTCAAGGGATTTGCTGCAGTGGCGGACAAGCCCATGAGGTTAACCCTGCAAGCGGTGGGGCCGCGTATTGAGACCTATTTCGACCGACCGCTCCTGCCCTCTGAGGCCCGGCGCGCGCAGCTTGTTGTGATCGGTCAAACTGGTTTGGATCAGGCAGCAATCTCAACAGCCTTGCAGCCTTAAGGGGCCAAAATCTTAATTTAAATCAATTGTAAGCCCGTTCATTCATTCAACTCTCGAAAAGATGTGGGAAAAATGTAAGTATGATCCTGAGGGGTTTTGGATTCTGTGAATCCGGAAAGAAGGATCGATGGCGAGAGAGCTCCGGATTTTCCGGACCAGCCCGTTTGAACCGATGGCGCAGGAGCTGCTTGTTCCGCCGAAGGCTATTGAACCTCCGGACCTGACAGATTTGACCGGGCCAAATGCCTATTTTTTTCTGGCGGAGCGCGCTGGCCGACCACTTGGATGCATTGCACTGCGCAACGAGGGAAGTTTTGGCCTGATAACCGGTTTTCATTTCAAGCCGGAAGAAACGCACTCAAGCCTGCCCGAAATCCTTGTTGAACAGATTGAAACGCAAGCGCGCAGCCTGCGCCTTCCTGTGCTGCGTGTGTGGGTCGGTGATATGCATGCGAATGTGCGCGCCGCCCTGGTGCGCTGCGGTTTCTTTCCCGATGGGGACGCCGATGCGGATGCCGAGCTGAAACTGTTTGAACGTCCCCTGAATAAGCGCGTTCAGTTGCCCCCGAGCTTGACGGCAAAGGGGCGGTAGCCCAGCGGATTGCCCGAGTTTGCGCGGCTTGATAGACCCGGCCGAGAGACACGGGAAAAGGCAGCATCATGCATCTTCTGGCGGCGACTCCGGGCGCTATCGATGACGGTCAGGAGCCCATTGACCTTGGGCAGGCGCCGGCGCCGCTTGTTGTGATTTCGGCTGCTGATACGGAACTTGCCGCGCTCTCTGAGGCCCGGTCCGCGTTGGAGCCAGGCCCTGAGATGCGCCTGGCAAATCTCACGCATCTGCGGCACCCGATGTCAGTTGATCTGCATCTCGACAGTTGTGCGACACGAGCCCGTTTGGTGGTTGTACGAGTTTTGGGTGGGACAGGATACTGGCGCTATGGCGCAGAACAGTATGCTGCGCGCTGTCAGGCTGCGGGCGTCGCACTGGCCCTTCTGCCGGGCGATGACAAACCTGATCCAGAGTTGCGAAGTCTGTCGACTGTGGACGACACGGACTATGATGCACTTTGGGCCTATCTGGTGGAAGGCGGTCCCGAGAACAGCCGGAACTTCCTGCGCTACACCTCGGCAATGATCGACGGTGGAGAAAAACCCTCTGCAGCCGTCCCACTATTGCGCGCTGGGGTTTACTGGCCGGGATCGGGTGTGACCGAACT
Source organism: Dinoroseobacter sp. (assembly GCA_030066795.1). GTDB lineage: Bacteria > Pseudomonadota > Alphaproteobacteria > Rhodobacterales > Rhodobacteraceae > Dinoroseobacter. The sequence continues at coordinate 102,206 of JASJAW010000017.1, read as the reverse complement.
CGATGCCGTTGCGAAAGCATGGCCCGAGACAGCGCCAGTCGTTCCGATCGTGTTCTATCGGGCATTGGTTCAGGGCGCAGGGCTGCATCCCATTAATCGTCTTGTCCGCGCCTTGCTTAAGCGCGGGCTAGCGCCATTGCCGATTTTCGTTGCTTCGCTCAAGGACCCGCTCAGTCAGGCAACCCTCGCACAGTTGTTCACGAATGCCCCGCCCTCGATCATCCTGAATGCGACGAGCTTTGCTGTCGGCACCCCGGGCGGGCCTGAAGCCGACAACCCACTGACCCATGCCTCCGCCAAGGATTCGCCGATCTTTCAGGTGGTATTATCAGGTGGCGCGGAAGACGCATGGGCGGAAGGCGCATCGGGCCTTTCGGCCCGCGATATCGCGATGAATGTCGCACTGCCGGAAGTCGACGGGCGGGTTCTGTCCCGCGCCATCAGCTTTAAAGGCGAGGCTTACTATGATGAGGCGGCCCAATGCCCGATTGCGGGCTATCGTGCCCATGGCGACCGGGTCGAGTTTGTTGCGGACCTCGCCGCGAACTGGGCGGCCCTGCAACGCACACCGGCGTCCGGCCGAAAAGTGGCGCTTGTGCTTGCCAATTACCCGAACAAGGATGGGCGGCTGGCCAATGGCGTCGGGCTTGATACGCCCGCCGCGACCGTGGACATGCTTTCACTGCTCCGCAAGGCCGGCTACGGGGTGCAGGATGACCCTGCAACGTCGGATGCCCTGATGGCGCAGGTCATGGCGGGGCCGACAAACTGGCTGACCGACCGGATCGCGCGAGAAGGTGGCGTGCGGCTGGATCTGGAGAGCTACAGAACGCAGTACGCAAGGCTGCCGTTCGAGATGCGGCGGGCGCTCGAGGAGCGCTGGGGCGCCCCCGAAGACGATCCCTTCGTGACAGATGGCGCATTCGCCCTGTCCGTGTTGCGTTTCGGGAATGTCGTTGTCGGCATCCAGCCGGCGCGCGGGTATAACGTGGACCCGACGGAGACCTATCACGCGCCGGACCTTGTCCCGCCGCACAATTACCTCGCGTTCTATTTCTGGTTGCGCACGGTTCATAGTGCGCATGCCATCGTACATATGGGCAAACACGGAAACCTCGAATGGTTACCGGGCAAGGCGGTCGCGCTGTCCTCCGCCTGCTGGCCGGAGATCGCCCTTGGGCCCCTGCCCCATATCTACCCTTTCATCGTCAACGACCCCGGCGAAGGAACGCAGGCAAAGCGGCGCGCGCAGGCGGTCATTATCGACCACCTGACACCGCCGCTGACACGTGCCGAAACCTACGGCCCCCTGCGTGATCTGGAAGCCCTGGTCGACGAATACTATGAAGCGGCAGGCGTGGACCCGAGGCGCATCGAAACGCTGCGATCGGAAATCCTGTCGATGACTGCCGCCACGGGACTGGACGTCGATGCCGGGTTTACCGGTGAGGCAGACAGCGATCTGGCCAAGCTCGACGCGTATCTGTGCGATCTGAAAGAGGCGCAGATCCGGGACGGACTGCACATATTCGGCACCTCCCCGGACGGGGCTCTGGCGCGCGACCTTTGTATTGCATTGGCGCGACTGCCGCGCGGAGACGGCACTGGCGGGGACGCCTCTCTCCTGCGGGCGATGGCAGACGACATGATGCTTGGCTTCGACCCGCTCGATTGCGAGATGCAGGCGACATGGAACGGGACACGGCCCGCAGCCCTCGCGGCGGTTACGCAGGACAGCTGGAGGAGCCACGGAGATACGGTGGAGCGTCTTGAGTTGCTGGCCCAGAACCTTGTTGACGGGCACGTATCAGCGCCCGGTCCGGCGAGCGCCGCGGTGTTGCGCGCGCTCCACAAGCAGATCGCTCCCGCTGTTGCCGCCTGTGGACCTTCCGAGGGGGCGGGGCTTCTCAGAGCCCTGCAGGGCCGCTTCGTCGCCCCGGCGCCCTCCGGCGCGCCCACCCGCGGACGGTTGGACGTGCTGCCCACGGGGCGCAACTTCTTTTCGGTCGACAGTCGCGCTGTTCCGACCCCAACGGCATGGAAACTCGGATGGGCTTCCGCCAACTTGCTGCTGGAGCGCCATTTACAGGATCACGGAGACTGGCCCCGCGCGATGCTGTTGACCGCCTGGGGCACGGCCAATATGCGAACGGGCGGCGATGATATTGCCCAAGCCCTTGCCTTGATGGGCGTTAAACCGCAATGGGACGCCGCGAACCGTCGAGTTACCGGCTTCGAGATCTTGCCGCTGTCCGTTCTGGGCCGTCCCCGAGTCGATGTCACCTTGCGAATATCGGGCTTCTTCCGCGACGCCTTCCCGCAACAGATCGACCTTGTGGACCGGGCTGCGCGCGCTGTGATGGCGCTGGAGGAACCGGACGCCGAAAACCCGGCGGCCGCCCGGGCACGGGCGGGAGAAGGCAGCGCACGGGTCTACGGCTCCAAACCCGGGGCTTACGGGGCAGGCCTTCAGGCGCTGATCGATGAGCGGATCTGGGACGCGAAGAAAGACCTCGCTGACGCCTATCTGGACTGGGGTGGCTATGCCTATGGAGCCGGAACCGAGGGCGCAGCAGATCGCGCAGGTTTCGCCGCGCGTTTATCTGGCGTCGACGCAATTGTGCAAAACCAGGACAACCGCGAGCACGACCTGCTGGACAGCGACGATTATTACCAGTTCGAAGGAGGCGCGGCCGCCGCAGTCGAAACCCTGCAAGGCACTGCCCGGCCGGTGTACCATAATGACCATTCCCGTCCGGAACGGCCTGTGATCCGCACCCTCGACGAAGAAATTGGGCGGGTGATCCGGTCCCGCGTGGTTAACCCAAAATGGATAGACGGGGTCAAACGCCACGGATACAAAGGTGCGTTCGAGATCGCTGCCACCGTTGACTATCTCTTTGCGTTTGCAGCCACGACTGGAGCTGTGCGGGATCACCATTTCGACCTTGTCTACGCCGCGATCCTCGAGGATTCTGACACCCGAGAGTTCATCGAACACTACAATGCGCCCGCTCTGACAGAAATCAGGGAGCGGTTGCGCGAGGCGATCGGACGAGGTCTATGGTCGCCACGTTCAAACTCCGCTCGCATGGAGTTGGTTTCCGAGGATCTTGGAGCTGCGCAATGATGCGCGTTCCTTCCTCCCGTGAATTCCTGTATCGCGTGAGGCCATGACGTTCTTCAAACTCGACACAGGCCAGCTGCGAAACTTCGATGCCGCTTTGAACGGACAGGCCCACACTTTCCGCACATCTACTGGTGCGGTCCTGGGCCAGCTTGCGCGGCATGTCGGCTGGCCGAAGGCTCTGGGTCGTTTGGCACATGCCTGTATAGCCCCCGGAGAAACTGCGGCAGAGCTCGCCGAAGGTAATGTCACCCGCAAGCGCATCCGACTCCCTGGCCTGTTTGGGAATAGAGTTGTGTCCGGGATATACGGGTGGCTCAAAACAACGCAAGCTGCGCTTCTGCACGAAGCCCTGGAACTGGAAATATCCGAACGGAACCCGGACGTCGTTATCGTCTATAACGGCTCGCTCTATCCAGAGGCTGTACTTGCGCATGCCTCTCAAGGCCGCAAGCGCGTGTTTGTGGAAGCCGGGTTCTTCCCCGGAACGCTCCAGATTGACCCCGAAGGCCTGAATGCCGCGAATTCCGTACCGCGCGACCCGGGCTTTTACCTGAACACCGCCGAAGATTTCGCGGCAGATGGATTGCCGCAAGCTGTGAACAATCGCAAATCGAAGAGCGCGTCCGGAGACGAACTTGCGTTAGACCCAGGCTACGTTTTTGTGCCGTTCCAGGTTCCATCCGATATGCAGGTAACTGTCCATTCCCCCTGGGTCCGGGATATGGAGATGTTTCTGGATGTAGTGATCGGGGCCGCGGACAGAAATCCAGATGATGTTTTTGTCATTAAAGAGCATCCCTCCTTCAAGCTGTCCGTAAAAGGCTTGAGGCCGGATCATCCCAGAGTTCTTTTTGCAAATCATAATGTGACATCTGACCTAATCCAAAACGCCCGCGCGGTGATCACACTGAATTCCACGGTCGGGATTGAAGGCCTTCTGTTTGAGAAACCCGTAATTACCCTCGGGAATGCTTGCTATAATATCGACGGCCTGGTTTTTCATGCGCCCGACGAGCGCGCGCTGGATAAATCATTGCGTGCAAGCCAAGGCTGGGACCCTGATGCAAAACTGCGCCGTCAGTTTGTCGGGTATCTGTGGAACAAATACCTCACGCCCGGACGGTACGACGCCTTACCTGACAACCTGAGCGACCGGATCAACGAGATCACAACCTAGTTCACAAGGTCTTCTTCTTGTTGGCGCGGATAAGGTCATTCCAGCCGCGCAGTTCCTCGCGTACTGCGGGCAACAAATCCTTGTCGTATCCCATCTCAAAAATGTGGTCGCGCTGCTCTTGAAAGTTCTCTGCAGTGTGCTTTTTGAGGATCGGCGTGCGCAATCTGTTTATCAGAATTATTGGCGCTGTATCGAGAAAGTAAAACCTGAACCTGCTGCTCTCTATTATATCGCGGGCCGCGGTCTGCCAGTCACCATTTTGTTTGGCCAGATCGTAAGCAGGCTTGAAGATGGGACGGCTTTCGATTCTGCGTTTTGAAAGCTGCTCGACCACGACCCGGAGTTCTTCTTCCGATAGTGAGCGAGCTGCAGAAACGAGGTCTTCCGGGGAATAGCGTGCTCCGATTGTGAAGCCCATTTTCTTGAAATAAGCCGTCAAACGCCGCTCAAACCGTTCGATAACAATATCTTTGCGATCGAACATCGGTGCCCGAGTCCAGTATCTGTGGAAGATCGGGCTTTCAAAAATCCGCTTGTTGAACCGGTAGAAATAGGAATGCAGGAAATACTTTGAGACCTGCTTGCTCTTGTCGTCATAGAAAATGCCGTAGAGGTCACTTGAATCCGATCTTGCGCGATCAATAAGGTCGCAACCCTCTCGAATTGGGAACCAGATGCTGTCGTTCAATACAAAGAGGTTATTCGGAGAAATCCCACGGGCAAAAAGTTCGAGTATAGCGTCACGATAGCCGCCGAAATCGTACCCTACATTCGGGCGTTCGATGACCAGATAGCATAGTTCCTTCAATTGATTGCGTGATTGCGCATCAAGTGGTGCATTGGATACAAGCACCGTCGCAATCTCTTTGTCCCTGAGGTGTTCCAGGCAGCAAATGACTGACGCAGGAATTTCCTCCGGCTGATAGATTAACAGGACCGCAACATCGTCCTGCATAGGGATCTTACCCGGTGTTTTTTGAATACGGTCGCGTTCAGAATGGTCGTACTTGAGCCTGCGCAGCTTGCCTGTGTTCGCAATCATGATGCCGGTGGCCTGGCGACCAACGCGCCTTATCTCGCGTTTTACTTTCCAAAAAGGCGGCATCGGCGACTCCAGCAGTCCAGTCCAACAGCGGCGTTACTAAAGCTGTGTAGCCTGTCAGGTCCAGGCGCACCGGTCCAATAACAGTGCTTCAGAGAATAAACCCCGCAGCACGTGGCCGCGGGGCTTTGGAGCATACTAAGAAGCAGGCTTAGTCTGCCGCTTCTTCTTTCTTGGCCTCTTCGCCGGTTTCCTGATCGACGACTTTCATCGACAGGCGCACCTTGCCGCGATCATCAAAGCCCAACAGCTTGACCCAAACCTCCTGACCTTCTTTCAGAACGTCAGACGGGTGGTTCAGGCGGCGGTTTTCGATCTGGCTGACATGGACCAGGCCATCGCGCTTGCCGAAGAAGTTCACGAAGGCGCCGAAGTCGACGATTTTGACGACTTTGCCTTTGTAGATCTTGCCTTCTTCCGGTTCGGCCACGATCGAATGGATCATATCGTAGGCCTTCTTGATCGCTTCCCCGTTGGGCGAGGCGATCTTGATCACACCGTCATCGTTGATGTCGACCTTGGCGCCGGAGGTTTCCACGATCTCGCGGATGACCTTGCCGCCCGACCCGATCACTTCACGGATCTTGTCGGTCGGGATGTTCATCGTCTCGATGCGCGGCGCATGCTCGGAGAATTCCTGACGGCCTTCGGACAAGGCTTTGCCCATCTCAGCCAAAATGTGCAGACGTCCGGCTTTCGCCTGTGCGAGCGCCTTTTCCATGATCTCGGGCGTGATGCCCGCGACCTTGATGTCCATCTGGAGCGAGGTGATGCCCTCTTCCGTGCCGGCCACTTTGAAGTCCATGTCGCCGAGGTGGTCCTCGTCGCCAAGGATGTCGGTCAGAACCGCATACTCGCCATCGGCTTCGAGCACGAGCCCCATGGCCACACCGGCGACCGGTGCTTTCAGCGGAACGCCTGCGTCCATCATGGACAGCGAGCCACCGCAGACGGTCGCCATGGAGGACGAGCCGTTGGATTCGGTGATCTCAGACACCAGACGAATGGTGTAAGGGAAGTCTGTTGCCGCCGGCAGAACCGCCTGCAGTGCGCGCCATGCCAGTTTGCCGTGACCAATCTCGCGGCGTCCCGGAGGACCGAAGCGGCCCACTTCACCGACCGAATAGGGCGGGAAGTTGTAATGCAGCAGGAAGTTCGATTTGAAATTGCCGTGCAGCGCATCGATGAACTGCTCGTCGTCACCGGTGCCCAGCGTGGTCACAACCAAGCCCTGCGTTTCGCCACGGGTAAAGAGCGCGGAACCATGTGTCCGGGGCAGCAAGCCCACTTCGCTGTCGATCGCGCGTACGGTGTCGAGCGCGCGCCCGTCGATCCGCTTGCCGTTCTTGACAACATCGCCGCGCAGGACGGAAGACTCGAGTTTCTTCAGCGCGGTGCCGAGGTTTTCGTCCTCTAGCTGCTCTTCGGTCAGCGTTTCCTTGATCGCCTCTTTCGCGGCGCCCACGGCGTTCACACGTTCCTGCTTGTCGGTGATCGCATAAGCAGCACGCATCTGGTCTTCGCCCGCCGCTTTGACGACCTCATACAGCTCGGAATAATCCGGGGCCTGGAAGTCGAACGGCTCTTTCGCGGCGTCTTCCGCCAGATCGATGATCAGGTCGAGGACTGGCTGCATCTGCTCATGCCCGAACTTCACCGCGCCCAGCATCTCGGCTTCGGTCAGTTCATAGGCCTCGGATTCAACCATCATTACGGCATCTTTGGTGCCCGCCACAACCAGATCAAGGCGCTGATCGGGGTTGGTGCGCAGGTCCTGCATGTCGTCGACGGTTGGGTTCAGGATGTATTCGCCATCCTCAAAGCCCACGCGGGCACCGGCAATTGGGCCCATGAACGGCACGCCAGAAATGGTCAGCGCGGCGGAGGCCGCGATCATCGCCACGATGTCCGGATCGTTCTCAAGGTCGTGGGACAGAACCGTACAGATCACCAAAACTTCGTTCTTGAACCCATCCACGAAGAGCGGGCGGATCGGACGGTCGATCAGGCGCGAGGTCAGCGTCTCTTTCTCGGTCGGACGTGCTTCGCGCTTGAAGAAGCCACCGGGGATCTTACCGGCGGCATAGTATTTCTCGTTGTAATGCACGGTCAGCGGGAAGAAGTCCTGCCCCGGCTTCTGGGCCCGCGCATAGGTCACGTTGGCCATAACAGAGGTTTCGCCATATGTGGCGATGACGGAGCCATCCGCCTGACGGGCAACTTTGCCCGTTTCGAGGGTCAGCGTATCTTCCCCCCATTCGATCGATTTCTTGACTGTGTTGAACATTGTCATTTCCTGTCGGGGAGCACACCCAGGCGGTCCCGGGTCTCCCGTTAAAATGGCGGCCCCATTGCCGCCGACCCCTATCCTTCGTGTCACGCCGGGGTCCGAGCGTCACGTCTCAGATGCGCGGCAGATACATGAGTTTGAGCCCGATGAAAAGCGCGGTGATTGGTAGGCTTTGATCAGCCGAGCAATGCCGGCACGCTGTCGCTCAACAACTTGGCCCCGGTCAGCGCCAGAAAGCCATAGACGATGCGAATGAAGACCTGCTGATCCACCAGGTCGTGCAAGCGCATGCCAACGAAAATCCCTATGAACAACGCTGGCGCAACCAGCAGGCTTATCTGTAGGCTTTCCACCGTCATCGAGCCGAAAGCGCCGTAGGCGACCGTTTTCGTGGCGTTGAGCGCGAAGAAGAACATCGTATTGGTGCCGACGAAATTTGTTTTGTCGAGGTTCTGGCTCAGCAGATAGCCCTTCACTGGTGGGCCACCCGCGTGAGCAATGTAACTCGCGAGCCCGGAAATCGCGCCGAGGATCGTGCTGGTGCCCCGCCAAGGCCGGTGCGTGGTTCCAGAGCGACGCTGCCCAAGCAGGAACTGTGCAACAAAAACGAGGGCAAGACATCCGATGGCAAGACGCACCGTGTCTGCATCCATCGCGTGAAAGAAGGTCGCGCCGAGAGTCAGGCCGATGGAAGCTCCGGGAAGAAGGGACAGCAGAACCGGACGGCTCCAATTTTTTCGGTAACGGTAGACCACCAGAATATCCATCACCAGCAGGATGGGCATCAGGACAGCTGCGGCGAAGGGTGGCGGAACAAACAGGCTCATCAAGGGGACCGACATCACGCCCAGTCCCCCGCCAAACCCACTCTTTGAGACCCCTGTCAGCAGGACGGCGAAGATCGTGACAGCGAAAAAGGCAGAGTTGAGATCCATTGCGGGTCCGTCGATTGAGATCCCCGCCCGCATAGCTTCTTGTCATTTATCGGTAAAACACTTTCTTTTGACACTATAAATCTTTAAATCAGATTTATGATCGATCATAACGCGCTGCGCAGTTTCGTAGAGGCGGCAGAAACGCTGAACTTCTCCGTCGCTGCTACCCGTCGGAATACTGTGCAGTCCGCAATCAGCAGCCACATCGCCAAGCTGGAAAGCACACTAGACCGGACACTGTTCGAACGCGGACGCGGGCGTGCAATGGCTTTGACAGCAGAGGGTCACGCCTTTCTGGTCTACGCCCGGCGTATTCTTGCTTTGTCGGAGGAAGCCGTAGAGGCAATCCAAACAGCGCATTCACGCAAAATCATGCGCCTTGGCACGACTGTTACCCTCGCCTTATCGGTTCTGCCGGGCGCGCTATCGGAGTTTGCCGCACAACGCCCCGACATTCAGATCCATGTCTATTGCGACCGGAGCGATGCCCTGCTGGCCCGCCTCGATGCGGACGAGTTGGATCTGGCCGTGATGATGGACCAAGGCAAGCGGCCAGGGCGTAGGTTTGTCCACTCACAGTCGCTGGTATGGGCAGGAAGTCAGAGCTTTGATCTCAGCCAATACCCGTTCGTTCCATTAGCATTTCTGTCAGATGGCCGGGACCTGCGGCGCTACGCGTTTGAAGCCTTGGACGCTGCTGGGCTTCAGGGGAAAATCGCGCATCTTAGTCCTCACCCGATTGTCGTACGCGCATTTGTACAGGCAGGTCTCGCCATCACAGTGATGCCGAAATCGACCGTAGAAACACCCCTTCACGTCGTGCCCTACGAAGCCGGACTGCCACCCATTTCGCCGATTGCATTTGCAAGCTATGCGCAGCCCGGTGCGGTAAATGAGGATGCGGAGCTTCTGGCAGACTTGCTTGAGCACGCATTGATGCAATGAGCGTCGTTCTCGCTGGCGAAAAAACCTATGAGTTCCGACACATCCTGCGATAGAGCGAACGGATTGGCCGCTGCCCAAACTGCGAGAGCGTTGGTGGTTATCCCCTAAGCTTTCGAATTGTGTCCGCCAGGACCCGTCGCTGCATTTCACAATTACGCTTGAACGCTTGCCCATTCTCGACGTTGATAAACGTGGTGTCCAAACCGTGCTCGTCCGCAAACTGTAGCTGAAGCGTGTACGCCTCGTATTCCATGCTGCAATTGCGCATCAGTGTGCCGTTATGGTGCTGAACGAAGTGCACGAGCTCATGTAACAGAACTGTTGCAGCGTAGTCTTGATGGCGGGGCGCGAGCAGCCTGTCGTCAATCAGGATCGTATTGTCGTGTGGCCGGAATGCGCCGAAAACGGAACCTGCAATGTCTGCTCTGTTTGCTATCGGTAAAGCCGCCATGACGCGTCTGTTGACGAAACGGATTGTGGGCATGTTCCGGTAGTCCACGGTATAGCCTGTTCGGCTTTCAATCCATTGAAGCTTGCCCAGCAGAGTATTCGGGAAAGAGAAGGCCGGGGAGATCAGTGTCATCGCCACCAGGACCGCCAGGGCAGGTCTTTTCGAAGTGCGGACGCCCGCACTTAACCAAACCTTCCGCCAACGATAGAACGCGCAGCGGATGCCTGGCCTGTTAAGGGCCATAGTTGGTGGCGTTGCCATTGAACTACTCGACTGCTTGCCATGACGCAGGTTTGTCCCGCGCTCATACGTCTTGGTACGCGGTCAACCCGCTGTTGGGTCAAGAGGTCTGAGGCGCCAACACGCGAGGTGGCGTTCATCTGGAGCCAAAGTGCAACATGCGGTGGTAACATCGGTCACTTGGCAGGCGCTCGGCATACTTACAGCGCAGATCGGCTTTTTCCGCTCAGCGGTCACATCCCGTTGCAAGTCCAACGCGTCAAGAACCGGGATCACGCTTCGCCAGCTCTTGCGGCCTCTGCCAGCAAGTCAGCAAGCAGCGGGTGCGGAAAGGTTCGACGGGTGGTGATCGCGAAGAAGCTTTCCCAGATATCCAGATCGAACGGCGCGGTTACCACGCGTCCAGCCTCAAGCTCGTCCGTCAGGACCACCGCCGCGGCGACAGCGAGCCCGGCCCCCTCTCGGGTGAGAAGCCGCACCATCGCCATGTCGTCTACATCCGCAACGATGCGCGGGGTCACCCCAAGTTGAGCCGCCACTCCAAAGAAACCGGACCGAATGGCAGGCTCGGTTGGCAAAATAACCCCTTCGGCCGACAGAAGCTGCGCCAGAGACGCGTACCTCATCCGCTCGGGGCGTCCATGGATTCCAACCTTCTGCTCAGCCAGCTTCTGCGCAACAAAGTCAGAGCCGACAGCACTCTTGGGTGGCTCGTTCGACAGCACGACGTCAAGCGCGAGCGATTTGAGCGCCTCCAACAGCTGTGGCTCAGCCCCGGAGCGCAGCGAGATATCCAGATCCCGACGCACGAGGGCCGGTTTCAGGAACCGCAGTTGAAAGTTGCGCGACAGGGTTGAAAGCGCACCGATCCGCAGGGGCGGAAGTGCCTGCCCGGTCTGGGTGAGCGTGGCCAGCAACTCTTGTCCGGTTTCAAAAATCCGATCGGCGTGGTCGAGCGTAATCCGCCCAACCTCGGTCAGCTCCAAACGCCGCCCGACCCGCTCAAAAAGCGGATGGCCGAGCCGTGCCTCGAGCAGACGGATCTGCGAGGACAACGCCGACTGGGACACGTTCAACCGCTCAGCAGCGCGGGTCAGATTGCCTTCATGCGCGACCGCGTGGAAGTAGCGGAGGTGATTGTAGTTCAACTGATCCATGTTCTGATAAATAGAACAATTCATTCTGAAAGATATATTTTTCTTCCTGTTCCCGCATCTCTAGGTACACGCCGAAGAACACAACAGAGGCGCGAGATGGACCTGCTACTCGATATTCTTTCAACGATGGTGGCTCAGTTTCAAAAGCCGACGCTGGCCTTTTTGATCGGCGGCATGATGCTGGCGGCCATGGGCTCAAAGTTCGAGGTTCCGGAGCCGGTTTATAAGTTCATCGTTATCCTTTTGCTGCTGAAAGTGGGGATAGGCGCGGGCATCTCGGTGCGGGAGGCCGATTTTGTCGAGTTGGTGATTCCGGCAATCGGCGCCGCGATCGTCGGGGTGGTCATCGTTCTTATCGGCATGCGAACCCTCGCGCGGTGGCGCGGTGTCAGCCCGATGGATGGTATGGCCACAGCTGGACTTTTCGGGGCCGTCTCCGCCTCCACGCTTGCGGCGGGCATGGCGATGCTGGACGGAGAAGGGATCGCTTACGAAGGGTTCATCGGGGCGCTTTACCCATTCATGGACATAGCTGCCCTGGTGACGGCAATCGTTCTCGCACGGTTGAGTGCCAAGCGGAAAACCGCAACGGCTCCGACACCTTCAGGCGACGGAACTATGACGCTCGGCGGCACTGTCGCCGGGCCTGTGCCAGACCCGTCTGAGCATTGGGACCTGGTGCGCGGCATTTTAGTAGACACGCTGCGTAGCCCGGCGATCTCGGCGTTGTTGCTGGGATTGGCCTTGGGCATCTTCGCCCGACCTGATCCTGTCTACGAAAGCTTCTATGAACCGCTGTTCCGCGGTCTGTTGTCGATACTGATGCTTATCATGGGCATGGAGGCGTGGTCCCGCCTGTCAGAGCTGCGCAAGGTCGCCCATGCTTACATCCTCTATGGCCTCGCCGCCCCTTTGGTCCACGGGGCTCTGGGTTTCCTGGTGGGGCTCGGCGTCCATCACATAACAGGGTTCTCCGCCGGTGGCGTGGTCCTGCTGGCTGTCATGGCGGCCTCAAGCTCGGACATCTCCGGCCCGCCGACCCTGCGGGGCGCTTTGCCGAAAGCGAACCCCTCCGCCTATGTGGGAACATCGACCGGGCTGGGAACACCCGTGGCGATCCTGTCGATCCCGCTGTTCATGGCGCTCGCCGATGCGCTGATCGGATTCTGAGAAAAGGGCGTTACTGATGTATAAGGCAACCAAACTGGTGATCATCACGGAACGTGTGATCCTCGAAGGCGTCACCGATCTGATCGAAGCCGGCGGCGCCACTGGCTGGACCCATGTCGACGCAGGCGGACGTGGCAGCCGGGGCAAGCGCAGCGCGCGCAGGCCCGGGGTCGGGGGTATGATGGGCAATGTCAAGATAGAGGTCATCGTCAGCGACCACGAGAAGGCCGAAGCCATCATGACGTCAGTTGCCGACCAGTACTTCGGCAACTACTCCGGCATCACCTACATCGAGCCGGTGGAGATCCTGCGCCCGTACAAATTTGCGGTTTGAGGGCCCCCAGAAATACAAACGCCCGGACGCTTTGGCCGGGCGCTTCTCATTCAGGGTCTGCGCAGATCAGCGGCGCAGGCCGAGCGACGCGATTAGCTTCGTGTACCGCGCTTCATCCTTACCCTTGAGGTAGTCAAGCAGCTTACGACGCTGCGCAACCAGCTTCAGAAGACCACGACGGGAGTGATTGTCCTTCGCGTGTTCCTTGAAGTGTTCGGTCAGGGTGGCGATGCGGCTGGAAAGGATGGCGACCTGAACTTCGGGCGAGCCGGTGTCGCCGTCTTTGGTGCCGTATTCTTTGATCAGCTTTGCTTTTTCTTCAGCAGTAATCGACATCGGGGTCTCCTTGGTTAAGGGTTGAGGCGCAAGCCGGGATGTCGTCCAGCAGGGCCTATGGAGGTTCCGTCCATTACGAACAGATGCGGGCACATAGCGGGATTCGGGCGAGGAGAAAAGGAAAATCCACATGAACCCTTGGGCGATACTCACGCTGATCCTGACTGCAGCCTTTTTTGCCGCCCCGTTGCTCACTGAGCCGTTTTCGGGGTTCCGGGACGACCAGTTACCGATCCAGCAGACAAATCCACCGCTTCAGCCCGCAGGTTACGCCTTTGCGATCTGGGGTGTGATCTACACGTGGCTTCTTGTGTCGGCCCTCTTCGGCCAGTTCCGGCGGGCGACCGATCCTGCCTGGGATGAAGTCCGAAAACCCCTGTGCCTCAGCCTCGCAGCCGGGGTTCCCTGGCTGGCCGTGGCAACGCAGAACGCCATTGGCGCGTTTGTTCTGATCTGGGCGATGGCGATCCCGGCGATTTTTGCCGCACTCCGCACACCAGATACGGACCGCTGGTGGTTGGCCGCACCGGTTGCGCTCTATGCCGGCTGGCTGACTGCGGCCTCTTCGGTTGCGACAGCTACGGTTGCCGCAGGTTACGGGCTTGGCCTCGATGGTCTTGGATGGGCGTGGGTGTGCCTCCTACTTGCTCTGGGTGTTTCATTGTTTGTGCTGAGCCGCAAAGCCCCGTTTTTCTATGCGCTTGCCGTGGCTTGGGCTTTGATCGGCGTGGTGGCTGGAAGCTACAGCGACGCGCCATTTTTGGCTGCGGCTGCGGCCCTTGGCGCAACAATCGTCCTTGTGACAGGCTACACGAAAGGACGGTTACCCACTTAGTTGAAGCGCACTGACATGGGGCTGTCCTGCACGTCCCAAACCCCGGTTTCAGTCGTGCCCGCATTGGGGACAACATAAGATCTGTTCGCATAGTAGCGCAGACGAGAGAAATCCTGCGCCAGTACGTCCGGGCGAGGTGCCGACAAGAACAACCAGTCGCGCCCGTCTTCATCGACCTCGACCCACGCCGCCGATTGGCTTTGCGCAACCTGACTGTCCAAAGGTGTAGAGAAGGCTGTCGCTCGCGTTGCGAGAACGTCATCTCGTGTGCCGATTACAATCCGCGGGCCCTCCTCATCAGACCCCTTCGGTTGCCGTAGGGCGCGGGCCCTCCAGATCTCGGCCGCTTCCTCGTAGGCTGGGGTCGCCACTTCCAGATTAACCGAGCGCGCAGCAAAAACCTCGGCCATCACTGTTGCGCGTTCGCCCGGCCATAAAGCGCGGGCAAGATCAAACGCGGGATCAACGGCTACTGAGAGGGGCTTTTTCTCAAATGTGAAGGTGGCCGTTTCTTCGCGGCTGCCCAGGCGCACCTGGCGGTCCTCAAACCCGTCCGCAAAGCCGACACGCACTGGCACCAACATGTCGTATACTGCTCCCGCCTGTGTCTGGGCGAGTGTCACGCGAACAGAGGTTCCCTCCAACTCGGTTTCAACAAGTTCAAGCGCAGGCAGATCCTTGCGGTCTAGCCACTGGGCAAAGAACGGCGAAAGATCGCGCTCAGAGACTGCTTCGAATGCAGCCTGCAGATCGGCCCATGCGGCCTGTTCAAATTGCCAGTCCCGCCAGAACCGCTTCAACCCGGCGTCGAAAGCCGCATCGCCGAGCTCCGCGCGCAACATGTGAAAAACCAGCGCAGTTTTGCCGTACCCCACCGCTTGACCTTGTCCATGACCGGCGGTTCGAAAGTCACGCACAGTGTGCGCCCCCTCAGGCGGCAGGTTCGAAAGATCCGTCAGCCAATCACCGCGCAGTGCTATGTCGGCATCGGTCTCCGCCGCCAGCGCGTGGTCGGCAAGATAGGCAGTTAACCCCTCTGCCCAGTTTCCCGCCGCGTAATCGACAGCCACCGCATTGCCGAGCCAGCTGTGAAGCACTTCATGCGCTAAAGACCGACCTTGCATATAGGGATGCGGCAGGATCTGGCTTCCGACATAGGTCAAACCCGCAAATCCGAGTCCAACTGGAATTGGCGCTGCGACGATTGAAAACTGGCCATAGGGGTAAGTTCCGAGCTCAGCATCATAGCGCGCGACAAAACCTGCGGCGGCGTCAAGATAGGTGTCTGACAACGACGCAAGGCTTTCGGGGAAGTAGGTTCGGATCGTCAGGTCTCCGACCTCGCTCACAGCAACGTCGTATGGTCCAAAGAACACGGACGGCGGCTCAAGCGCGTTCTCAAAAACAGCAGTGACGCGCTGTACGCCATCATCGTCGACCTCGTCTCGAAGAACACGTCCCGTAATCGCAGCACGCCAACCACTCGAAACCTCCAAGGTGATCCGATAGGTCGCAGCAGTTTCGATCTCAGGCACCCAACCGGCCTGCCCCAGTAAGTACCCGCCCTGCGGAGAAAGACCTGCAGATCCGAACCGGTGGTCGACTTGAGGCAGTTGACCCGAGGCTCGCATTTCAACGATCCCGTCCTTCCCTGCGCTAAGCCGCATGCCAAGCTCTTTTTCGGGCTTTTCCTGCTCTTTGCCGTCATAAAGAAGTTCATCAACGTTCAGCCATGTGCCGGCCGGCCGGATAACAAGCGCCTCCCCGGCTGGTTGCACTGACGACTTCGCGTTGATGCGCCCACTCACCGGATCAACAGAGAGCCAGATGTCAACGTAGGGACCATCGTCGTCCGCATGCGCCGTCGGTCCAAGGAGGACAATTAGGGACAGTGCGACAGCAAAACAGGCGATCAGAAAGGGGCGCATGCGGGGGGCCTTTGTTGGTTCGCAGCAAACCCTAGTGCGCTTTGCCGGCCTAAAAAGGTTCAGAAAGACTCAGCTTTTCAGAGCCGTTACACGCCCAAGGCATTGATATTCCAATCCAACACGCCGTTTGGCGATATTTCATCGGTCACGTGGACCATAAAAATCAAGTGATCGAAACCTTCGTGCACCTTCATTCTGCCTGAAAATGCGGCAGAAACGCTTCCAGTACAGCAGATGGCGCTTCTTCCATTGCGAAATGGCCAGAGACGCAGGAGGCGTCTCGCACGTCCTCCGCCCAGCTGCGCCAGATTCCCGCTGGATCGCCCGATTGCGCCGGAAACCCATCCTTTGCCCAGAGAAACATCATTGGCGCACGGACCTTTCGTCCAGCGCCGAAATCGGCGTCATCAATCTTGCGGTCTGTCGTTGCCCCTGCCCGATAGTCCGCGCACATCGCGTGGATCCGTGCGGGATCTCGAGCCTGCGCCCGATAGCCTTCCAAGGCCGTGTCAGAAAAAACCGCAAGGCTTTTTGCCAGCGTCCAGCTCCGCAGTGTCCAATCGATATAGCCAGCCGGATCCGCACCGATCATCCGCTCTGGCAGGGGGGCAGGCTGTGCGAGAAATGTCCAGTGATACGCCTTGTGGGCAAGCTCTGCATTCCAGTTGGCCCAGAACGCGCCGGTTGGAACAATCTCTATGATTCCGAGCGCGCCCAGCCGGTCTGGATGATCGAGTGCAAATCGATAGGCAACCCGACCGCCTCGGTCATGACCAAGAATGTGCGCGCGGGTTAACCCAAGCGCATCCATCAACCCGACTACATCCAGCGCCATGGTGCGCTTCGAGTAAACCGTGTGGTCGCTGTCATCTGGCGGCGCGTCGCTGTCACCATACCCGCGCAGGTCCGGTACGATCACATCGAAATGCGCGGCGAATTCGGGCGCAACTTTGGCCCAACAAGCGTGGTTCTGCGGATAGCCATGCAGCAGGATCAACGGAGACCCAGCACCTGCGCGGTGCACAGACAATCGCAGACCGTTCGTGTGAACAAAACTTTGCCTAAACCCTTCAATCATACCGCGCCCCACTGCACCGGTTGTTGTGTGTACGAAATGTAGAGAGGATGTTTTGGGTGCCCATGTTTCGACAGCCCCAGGTGGTTTAGCGGCCTTCCGGTGGCCCGCATCAGCGCCTCGACCTCTGGCCCTCTGTTCAGATGCTGTCCATGTGTGCCCCAAGCGCATACGATGCTATCGGCCCAATTGCAGCCACCGACGATAGCCGTGTCATTGTCCGGTCCTATCGGATCTGCAGCTTTGCGCATGACCTGCGGGTCTGTGGCACGGAACGCAAAGATGTTGCACACCCTGAAAGCTCCAAATCCTAGCGCGCGCGCTCTGCGTTCGCACCGCTCAACCGTTGGGTCGTTTTGAACCTCGGTCGCGGTTGAAGGGTTAAGCATGACAAAAAGTACCTTCAGTCCTTCCGGATCCCAGGTCCGTGTGAGCATGTAGCGATAAAGCTCACAGGGCGAGTAGACCGCGACCGACGGCGCGTCGCCTTTAACATGCGTGCGGGTAATCATACGGCTTTGTGGCCCGGCCCGCGCTCCGGTTCAAGGAGGCCCAGAAAATCGTTCTTGGACGGCACAAGGTTCACACCCGCCCGGAAGACACGCTCAGAGTGACGAGAATGGTTACAAACCCGCGTTGGAAACAGGTTCTGTCAAGCCGACCCATTCAACAACGTCGCCAAGAGTGTCATCCGGCAGTGGCAAGCCAACTGTGGCGTTGACTGATCCACTAGGTTAGGGAGTAAGAATTTGGACCCTGGACGCATATGGTTTCAATTTCTCCCGAAAACGCGCGCACAACCGTTATCTCGGTGACCTTTCGGTTTCTGAGCGTCATACCAGATATGCTGGAGCGAGCACATCAGGGCTGCCCACTCGTGGTGGTGGACAACACCCCCAGCACGTCGGAAGCCCGGGCCATCGAAAAAATGGTTGAGGGACGAGTTGGACAGGGATCACTTGTGTCTATGTACGGTGCCAAGGTGAAACCTCAGAGTTGCGCTTCCATAGAGGGCAGCGCAACTATGGCCGGACGGTCCGGATTGCCCGTGAGACGCACGCGCGTTTACGCGGCGCAAAAAGTGCCCGGAACTGGGAGAGCTCACCAGAGAACTGAGAGAATGCTTCCCAGTTCTTTTGTTACCTGAGGTCCATGTCCATATACGGCGGCGCAAGAAAAACTAGTCGTCTTAAAGGCAAGTTAATTCAACTTGAAAGATCGAAATAGCTACCGAAGATACTCAGATGATTTCACTCCCACCAGCCTGGAAGATTAAGCGAGAAATAGACCGGATTAATCGTCAAATCTCAAGTGTATGGATTGCTTACTATTCGTACTTCTTCGGCTCTTATTCTTATGACCTTAAATTCGGAAAGCATGTTAAAACCTATCCGGGAGCGATAGCCTTTAGCCCCAAAGTTGCGATCTATGTAGTTTACCCCAAACATGGATTCCTCGACAGCCATGAAAAGAGTTTAGACTACATTATTGATCAAGGTTACGCACCTATAATTGTATCCAATCTTCCGTTTGAGAATGAAGATCGAAAAAAGCTACTGTCCAAGTGCTGGCTCTGTGTAGAGCGACCCAATATTGGTTATGATTTCGGGGCTTATCGTGAGGGTATTCTTCAATTACATGACCGGTTCTCGGACCTAGAGCGCGTAGCTTTGCTCAACGACTCTTCCTGGTTCCCGATCGGCACGGGCCCCAACTGGATCCGGGAAGCGGAAGCCCTGGGGGTCGACTATGCCGCGGCATCTTCGAGCCAAGGTACCACGCGGGAAGAAACAGATGAGGTTTTTTCGGGAGAGTGGAAATTCAATCAAAAACACAAGAACTTTCACTATGGTTCCTTTGCAGTACTATTCGGACAGCGTATTCTCCAGAACCCGAAGTTCTACCGTTTCTGGAAACGGTTCCCTTTGACGGACGAAAAAGACCGGACTGTACGAAGAGGAGAAATGGGCCTTACCAAATGGGTACTTCGAAACGGCTTTACACATGCTTCAACTTTTCGCATGGGTGAACTGAAGGCGGATCTTTCAAAGCTATCTGACGAACAGCTTTATGAGATTGCAGACGGCATTATCATTTTTGCCGACCCAAAGCTTGCAATGCTCAAGAAGAGCGTTTTGGAACAACCAGACTTTGATAGAGACAAGGCACTCCGCCTGATACTGACTTGTGTAAGCCGAATTGGTGCAAGCTATTGCTTTCCGGATTATGCAATAAATACCCGAGGCTTGATGTTCTTGAAAAAGTCGCCTCTCCATATTGATACAGAAAGCTCGTCAACCCTACTCCGGTTTATTGAAACACTCCCGGACAACCAATTCGAATATGTTCATCTTGAAGCTTTAGAGATTGCAAAAAACGTCAAGACCATAAACCCGGAAACCAAACCGCTTCAGGGCAAATAGATCGCCCGAAAGTCATTCACATTGGTATGAGTCGGGCCGGACATCACCAGACCGCCTGCCTTCTCGAAGAAGGAATAGGCATCATGGCCGTCAAGAAAACTGCGCGCATCCGCTTTATGCTCTGCAACACGCGGCACCCAAACGGCGCCCGCGTTGTCCTCTGACCCATCGATCCCATCTGTATCGCAGGCTATTGCACTGACGCCATCGACGGCATGGAGTCCGAAGGACAACAAAAATTCCGAGTTGCGGCCACCACGCCCGGGCGCTGTTCTTACCGTGACTGTTGTTTCCCCACCCGATAGCAAGACTGCGGGCCCCTTGACCGGATTACCGTGATCCACGGCCGCCCGCGCGATCCCTGCCATGACGATGCCCAGTTCGCGAGCCTCCCCTTCAAGCGCATCGCCCAGGATGATTGGTGTAACTCCTTCGGCGCGGGCCGCGTCCGCCGCCGCAAGCAAAGCATGCTGCGGAGTTGCGATCATATGGCATTGCGCCGATGCAAAGGCTGGGTGCGCAGGATCAGGTGTTTCGGCCGCTGGCGTTTGCAGATAGGCCGCGACGGCATCGGACAAGTCCAGATGATACCTTGCCGCGATTTCCCGAGCGTCGGTCGCTGTGGTTGGGTCGGCCACTGTGGGTCCGGAGGCAATGGTGGCAGGATCGTCGCCCGGGACGTCGGAGATAGTCAGCGTTATAGTCCGTGCCGGCCATGCCGCGACGGTTAACCGTCCACCTTTGATCCGGCTAAGGTGTTTGCGCAGGCAATTCATCTCTTCAATCGCAGCGCCACAGGCCAGCAAGCCTTTGTTGACCGCCTGCTTGTCCTCGAGCGAAATCCCCTCCCCTGGCGCGGCAAGAAGCGCAGACCCCCCGCCGGAGATCAGGCATAAGGCGAGGTCCCCCTCCATGAGATCGGATACCAACTTGAGGATACGCGCAGCCGCAGCCTCGCCCGAGGCGTCCGGAACGGGATGCCGCGCTTCAACGATCTCGATCCCTTCAGTGGGAAGAGCACTGCCATAGGGCACAATGACCAAGCCTTCGCATGGCCCCCACGCAGCTTCGACCGCTTGCGCCATTTTCGCGGAAGCCTTCCCCGCCCCCACGACGACAACCCGCCCTGCAGGCCTCGGCGGCAGGAATTTGGGAACCGCAATCGCAGGGTCGGCGGCCGCAACGGCCGCGCGAAACAGGCCCCGAAGGAACGGTTCCGGATCGGTGATCACACGTCCATACCCTTCATTTTGCGGAATCGCTGGATCAGGCTGGATGTGTCCCAGCGCCCTCCACCCATCTGCTGAACTTCGGAGTAGAACTGATCCACCAGCGCCGCGACCGGTAGCGATACGCCCATGGCTTTCGCCTGATCGAGCGCAATTCCAAGATCTTTGCGCATCCAATCCACGGCGAACCCGTGATTGAATTCATTGTCAACCATCGTCTCATGGCGATTGGCGAGTTGCCAAGATCCGCCGGCACCCTGCGCGACAAGCTGGGCCACCTTTTTTGCGTCCAATCCGGCTTCCATAGCAAAGAACAGCCCCTCAGAGATCGACTGAACGAGGCCGGCAATGCAGAGCTGGTTCACCATTTTTGTGAGCTGCCCCGCGCCTGCGTCTCCAAAATGCGAGGTTGCTTTGGCATAAGCGTCCATAACCGGAACCGCGGCTGCGTAGTCAGTCTCGGCACCGCCACACATAATCGCCAACTGTCCGTTCTCGGCCCCAGCCTGTCCGCCCGAGACAGGCGCATCAACGAACCCAATGCCTTTATCAGCACAGATACCTGCGATTTCACGCGCCACGTCTGCGGACGCCGTCGTGTGATCAATCAAAGTCGCGCCAGACGACATCGTAGCAAGAACGCCCGCGTCTCCGAACACAACCGATCTCAGGTCATCATCATTCCCAACGCAGGTCATAACGAACTCTGCGCCCTGAGCCGCCTCGGCCGGTGTCGGAGCAAACGCACCTCCATGTTCAGCGGACCATTTTTCCGCTTTGGCAGTAGTGCGGTTGTAGACTGTCACCTCGTGACCTGCCGATTTGAGATGCCCTGCCATCGGGTATCCCATCACACCAAGGCCCACGAATGCTGCTTTTACCATTGAATGCTTCCTCCCACAGGTCGTTGGGCCACCCCGCCCAGATTGTCAGACAATCTTGCAATTACACAATACGGGTTTCGGAGTCCAGCCATCCTGTTTAGTCTGGCGTAACCTAGCACGGAAACGATTATGTTCGACCCTATTCCACAGGCCCCCCGCTACCGGCTGGTGGCTGACGCCCTGATTGCAAAGATCGAGGACGGGACTCTGCCGCCGGGCAAGAAACTCCCTCCGGACCGCGTTCTCGTTGATCAACTTGGAGTCAGCCGAGCGACTTTGCGCGAAGCGCTTATCGCGCTGGAGGTCATGGGCTATCTCGAAACACGTTTTGGGTCTGGTGCTTTTGTTGCAACTGAAGCCAATCAGGCGCCTCGCAAATCTTTGCCAAAAGAAAGCCTAGAGGCGGAGAGGGACTTTTCGCACGGTCCCTTTGAAACCCTTGATGCACGTCGGATCATCGAGGGCGAGCTGGCAGCTTTGGCGGCAGAGCAAATCACGCCAGCACAACTGGACATGTTGTGGGATGCGGCCAACGAGATGGAGATTGCCTCCCGTTGGAATGCGGAGGCTGATCAGGTTTTTCACGCAACAATAGCTGAAGCTGCAGGGAACGGAGTCCTCGCGGACTTCGCAGCGCGGTTCTGGTCAGATCGCGTAAATGACCCCCTCTGGTCAGCAATTGAAACTGCGGTAGAAGACACCAACCGCCGACCCGACCTTGTTGCCGAGCATCAACGCATAATAGAGGCACTGACCGCCGGCGACGCCGACCTCGCCCGGCTTGCGATGCGCCGGCATTTGGAGAGCTTCGCGCAAAGCCTTCTTGCACAATGGGACAAACCCCTCGATGACAGCTCCGAGATAACGCCCCATGCACGGCTCAAGTCCGTGGTGACAAAGAACGAATGATTGCCGGGCGATAAGACAGGATTGCTCAGATCGTCTTGCCGAATTGGGATACGTACTCATGGACGATATCTGCAATGGATGCATTCACGGGAAACCCAAGTTCTTCGGCGGCTTTGGTTTCAAATGCCTGCGGCCAAGACTGAACAATGCGCGCCACTTCAGGGCGGTCCACCCGCTGCACCCGCGCACGGGCAGCAGGACCTGCTTCTGCTTCCAAGGCGTCCAGCATTTCAGAAACAGTTACCGAAATCCCTCTCAGGTTTAAAACGGGGTATGCAGAGATGCGCGTCCATTCAACGGCCCCCGCGTGGGCGAGCCCTTGCACGCTGACATCCGGAGAGGCGATCCAGACACGTGTGTTCTCGTCAACCGGCAATTCAGCATCCTTGCCCGCCAGCGGTTCCCGCAGAATACCAGACAGAAACCCGCTGGCTGCCGCGTTGGGCGCCCCGGGCCGGATGGATACGGTGGGCAGCCGGACACTTGTCCCGTGCACAAAGCCTTTGCGCGTGTAGTCCGACACGAGCAGTTCGCACATCGCTTTCTGAACGCCGTAGCTGGAAGCCGGCCTCAGGACGAAGTCCTCGGGTACAATATCGGGGAACGGGGGCCCATAAACTGCCAAGGACGACGAAAAAACAAGCCGCGGAACCCGCGCCCGATGGCGGATCGCCTCCAACAACCGACGCGTCAGGTCGAGGTTCACAGCATAGCCGGTTTCGAATTCAGCCTCGGCTTGCCCAGACACCACAGCCGCAAGATGAAACACCAGATCGGGATCGCGCTCAACCAGGGCCTCCACCACATCAGGCGTTTCCAAGTCAACCGCCTCACAGACACAAGGCAGCCCCGGGACTGGCTGCGGCTGAACGCGATCGACGAGCGTAAGATGCGATACGCCAGGAATTGCGCCTGCGTCTACGGCGCGGGCCAGCTTTTGCCCAAGCATGCCAGCCGCGCCGAGGATCATGACATGCATTAAGCGGCCTCCAGATAGGGCTTGGCCCAACCCAGCCCAGCTAACGTGTTGCCGGCAGGCGTATACTCGCAACCGATCCAGCCATCGTATCCAAGGCCCGCGAGTATTTGTAATGGCTCGGGGAACCCGAGTGTCCCCGTGCCCGGCTCATGACGCTCCGGCGTGTCCGCGATCTGTACGTGTTTGATGAGCGGCATCAGGGCGCGAATACGGTCCTCGGTCACACCTTCCATAATCTCCATGTGAAAGAGATCCAGTTGCAGGCCAAGCGCCGGTTTGTTCAACAGGTGAAGGATCGCTTCAGCCGCTTGCGTGGTCGCCAAAGCATATCCGGGCATCGTTACCTTGGTATTGATTGGTTCAATCAAGATATGCCGACCCTGCGCCTCTGCAGCCTGCGCGGCAAAAGCAAGGTTCTCGCGATAGATGTCCCAGCTTTGAGCGGGATTTGTTGTCTCTGGCAAAACTCCCGCCATGGCGTGCAGACACGGGCACTGCAGTGCCTCCGCATATTCCAACGCGCGCTCAACACTATCGCGAAACTCGGCCTCGCGGCCCGGAACAGCCGCCATACCCCGGTCCCCTGCCTCCCAGTCCCCTGGCGGCAGGTTGAAAAGGACTTGCTCCAGACCTGCCGACTGCTTTGCCCGTGCAACTGCCTCAGGTGAGTGGTCGTAAGGGAACAGAAACTCCACCGCCGTGAAACCAGCCTCCGCCGCGGCTGCAAAACGGTCGAGGAAAGGATGCTCTGTAAAAAGCATGGTCAGGTTTGCTGCCAGACGGATCATTTGGTGTCTCCTCTCTTCGCCTCAACCCTAACGCAGCGAATCTAAAAGGAAATACGCCATCGGGCCATCAACTCAGAATTCGACGCCTTGCTGGGCTTTGACTCCAGACCGGAACGGATGTTTGACCAACTCCATTTCCGTGACCAGATCGGCGAGTTCAATCAATTCTTCCTTCGCGTTACGCCCTGTCAGAACAACATGGGTCATCGGGGGTTTCTCGGCCTTCAGAAAAGCCACCACTTCGACGACGTCTAAATAGTCATAGCGCAACGCGATATTGATCTCGTCCAGCAGGACCATTCGGTTTGCAGGATCACGGATCAGGTCTTTGGCCTTGTCCCACGCCGCTTGTGCCATCTCGACGTCGCGGGTCTTATCCTGAGTTTCCCAAGTGAACCCTTCGCCCATCGTATGGAAGGCGCACATATCGGAAAAATGCGACAGGATGAGATCGCGTTCGCCGGTGCCCATGCCACCCTTGATAAACTGCACGACCGCGCAAGGCATGCCATGTGCGATACAGCGAAAGATCATCCCGAAGGCGGCGGACGACTTTCCCTTGCCCTTGCCAGTATGGACGATCACCAACCCTTTCTCGTCCGTCTTGGTGGCCATGATCTTGTCCCGCGCGGCTTTCTTCTTGGCCATCTTTGCGTTGTGCCGCGCGGCGTCGGATTGGTCAGACATCGTCTCTCCCTCAGAAAAACAGTGAGATTATCAAAGGCGCCAGAACGGCTGTCAGGACGGCGTTCACGCCCATCCCGATACCGGCAAATGCCCCGGCCGTTTCATTGACCTGAAATGCGCGCGCTGTCCCGATCCCATGGGCAGCGACACCGGTGGCAAATCCTCGGGCGCGCCAGTCGCGAATGCGCAGCAGGTTCAGCAAAGGTGTCACAAACACCGCGCCGATGATCCCCGTCAGGATGACAAGAACAGCCGTCAGTGTCGGCAGCCCCCCGATCGCTTCTGAAATTCCAAGCGCCACCGGTGCGGTCGCAGATTTTGGCGCGAGTGACAGCAGCACCTCCCCCCGCAAGCCAAAGACCCAGCCCAGCGCCAAGGCGGACACCATAGCTGTCACGGACCCAGCCAGTAGTGCGGCGGCCATAGGCACGGCCGTTTTGCGAACCTGTCCAAGGTTGGCCCAAAGCGGCACAGCCAAGGCGACCGTCGCAGGCCCCAGCATGAAATGGACGAATTTCGCGCCTTCGAAATAGACCGGATAGGGCGTTCGCGTGGCCCACAAAACGAGCGCCAGCAGGGCGACCGCGATCAGAACAGGGTTGACCAAGGGCATCCGTCCAGAGGCTTTGAACAGTGCGTCTCCGGCAAGATAGGCACCGAGTGTTGCCGTGAGCCACAAAAGCGGTTCGGACGCGAGATAGACCCAGATATCGGTCAACTCAGTCATTACCGCCTGGTCCCATCAGTCGCGCCACGCCCACGAACACCAGAGCTCCGACAACAATTGCAAGTAGCGTCGACAGAACAAGCGCTGCCAGCAAGGCGCCAACGTTCGCGCCAAGAACGTCCAGATGCGCGACAACCCCAACCCCGGCGGGCACAAAGAGCAGCGACAGATGCGACAGCAAACCACTGGCCGTTGGGCGGATCGAGTCGGCGAGTTTGGGCACAAGAAGCAGGGCAGCCAGCAAGAGCAACAGCCCCAGCACCGGGCCGGGCACAAGCAGCCCGAGCGAGCGCGCTATCACCTCCCCAACCAACTGGGCAGCCAGCAAAACGAAAATGGCCCAGATCATGCGGGAACCTGCGCTGGGACCAAAGCCCAATCAAGCGCCGCGTCGCAGTGGATATGGGTGGTATCGAAGACTTGCAGAGGCGCGTTTTCATTCGACAGCAGCATTCCCACCTCCGTACACCCAAGTATCAAGCAATCCGCGCCAGCCGCTTTCAAGTGCTGCGCAACATCGACATAAGCGATACGACTTGTCTCTGAAATTATGCCCTTGCACAGCTCATCATAGATAATGCGATGCACGAGACGGCGGTCCTCTGCTACGGGGATCACAGGCGCAAGCCCAGCCGCGCGCAGGCGGTCTGTATAAAAGGTCTGCTCCATGGTGAATGCCGTCGCCATCAGTCCTGGCGAGCTGTACCCTGACGCGCGGATCGCCTTAGCGGTTGCGTCTCCGATATGCAGAAACGGGACGGAAAGCGCATCGCCGATCTGCGGCGCGAGTTTGTGCATTGTGTTGGTGGCCAAAAGCACCATTTCCGCCCCGGCGCGCTCAAGCGCAATGGCCTCCGCCGCAAGTTGGTCGCCCATGGCGGCCCAGTTTCCCTCGTCCTGCATCTGCGCAATCGGTGCGAAATCCACGGACCGGATCAGCAAGTTGGCCCCGTGCAGTCCGCCCAGACGCGCCCGAGCACCCGCGTTCAGGCGCTCATAGTAAAGCGCGGTTGAGGCGGAAGACATGCCGCCCAGAAGGCCCAGTAGTTTCATAGGCCCACCCTAGCGGAGCGGTGGGCCTGCACAAGCGGGTCAGCAGCGGGAGTACATATGCGTCCAGAACGCCCTGTTGGGCATAGGGTCGTCTACATAGTGTTGTTTCAGGTAAAGGCCGCCGAAGCGATAGGCTTCGACCTCGCCCTGCGCGGGGCACAGATACGCGTCCGCTTCGCCGGAGACGTGCTGCACGTGGTGGATCAGTTCGTGCAACAGCATCTCGCGGAACAGCGGGTTTTCATAAGGATCGACGCCAAGATCTGCGCCCGGAACGAGGTCCGCTGCAAGGATGTAAACCCGACCGCTCGGCCCTTCTTCGATGGAATAGAGCGCTTGTATCCGGTCATCGACACCCTTGGCCGGGATTAGGTGGGGCGCGTCCGTGTAGTACTCCGCCGTCAATTCGTGGCGGGTCATCTCAATGACCTCGGGCATTGGCATGCCAGTGGTATCGTAACCGGTATTCGCGGTGATCCACAGCATCAACGCTGCCATAACATCCGTCATATCTCTGCTCGCTCTTGGTGGCGGCCGGTCGATCCGCTCGTTTTCGTTTGCCCAAACCCCATAAGTGGCAGGGCGGTGATACCTCCCTTCCCGAAAGGCTAATACTTAAGTCGTAGACGGCAATGGCTGGCACTTTCGAAACGCCTGTTTGCGGCGGGGCTATAGCGGACACTCCGCCACGTTATCCAAGAAGCGATTACAGCTGCAGCGCGCAGTACGCGGCGCAGCTCAAAATCTCCGCAAACTCGAAAATGACCCATCTCGGGCGACCGATAACACTGTGCAAGAGTGCACAAAGCGCTGGCTCAGAATGGGCGATTGCCTTGGTTTCCGGAGCGCTCTACTTCCATCCGAAAGCCAAACGGAGGTATCAATGAACCAAGGTCGTCTTCTCGGGATTTCCGGATCACTGCGCAAAAGCTCCCTCAACTCGAAACTGATGCATGAAGGCGCCCGATTGTTCGGACCATCCGAGTTTATCGAGGCAGACTTGCGACTTCCGCTCTATGATGGCGACCTTCAGGATGCCGAAGGAATCCCAACCACTGTGCAAACCCTTGCTGACCAGATTGCAGCTGCAGACGCCGTGATAATTGCCTCCCCCGAGTATAATCAGAGCTTTTCGGGCGTGTTGAAGAACGCGCTCGACTGGGTCAGCCGGACCGACGGGAAACCCTGGCTTGGAAAACCCGTGGCAATCGTCGGGGCCGCCGCGGGTCGCACTGGCGGTGCTCGAGGAAATTATGCCCTGCGGCTGGCCATGACGCCATTCCGGGCGCATGTGCTAGCCGGACCCGACGTACTGGTCGCGGGCGCTGCGCGGGAGTTCGATGAAAACGGCACGCTGAAGAACGAAATGAATCTGGCCGCGCTGACCGAACTGATGTCAGACCTGCGTATCGCCTCCGGGCTGCCGGCCGTTAAAGCAGCCTGATCACCAGCATTGTAGCTGCAAGGCCGGCCAACCCGAGCGCCCATGGTCGGATCGTTTTCTTAACGATCCGCGTGGCCAACGGGCGGGCGCACCAAAGCGCCAGCGGCACTGCTGGCAACAGCGCCAAGGCAAAAATCAATGAGCGCTGCGTAAGCAATCCTGCCCAGCCAAGAGCGGCCACGCTGACCAGCATCCCCCAGCAAAAAAACGCGTTCTGCATCGCCGTGGACCGCCGCTGAGTCTCATGCTGATAAAGCAATGCCATCGGTGGCGCGCCAACGGCTGTAAGTGTTCCCATCACACCGGCAACGGTACCTGCTGAAAACAAGCTTACGGGCGTGATCGCCACACGGACACCGATGACCGAAAGCGCGATCCCCAGATAGACGACAACTGCAACCAAGGCCGCGATCGCCTCAGGATCTGACAGACGCGCCGCAAGCCACGCCGCAAGCACAGCGCCAAGCGCTCTGCCAGCGAAACCTGGCGGCAGTTCCTTCAAAACAAGTGCCTTGGGATCAACCGAGACAGATCCGACTCCAACCGCGATTCCCAGATACAAAAGTGCTGCCGGCAAGACCTCTGGGGCAACGAGCGCAATGAGCGGGGCCGCCAGCATACCAAAACCCTGCCCAGCCAGTCTTTGGAGAAGCGTTCCGGCAAAAACGGCGGCGAAGGCAAAAGCCAAAACCACGCCATCGAAGCCCAAAATCATTCCTGTGCGCCCTTGGGCAGGCTTGCCTCCGGTCGGAAGGCGTCCGGGATACGATCTTCGCCGTCCAGCACAAGATCAGCGATCATCTCCGCAGCGGCAGGCGCTATGCCGAACCCGATCTTGAACCCGCCATTTGCAACAAACCGGTCCGGCCGCAATGGGTGGCAACCGAGCATTGGCGCCCGGCTGCGCGCCCTTGGGCGCTCCCCGGCCCAACGGTCGAGGATTTTTGCATCAGCCAAAGCCGGAACAAGCGCACGCGCCCTCGCCACGATCTCGTCAAGCTGGCTATCTGTGGACTGCGGATCCGAATACGCCCGCTCGGAGGTTGATCCGACCGCCACTGTCCCGTCCGTGTGAGGCACAATGTGCAAGCCGTCGAGGAAAAGCTGCGGAAAACGCCGGGCGTCGTACGCCAACAAAGCACCCTGCCCCTTTACGCCATTGCCAACACTTGCATTGAGGGCCGCAGACAACTCCTGCAAACCGGCCACCCCAGTCGCCTCAACAATCTTCCCTTCCTTTTTGCCCTCTGTCGCGACTGATCCACCGCGCGACTCAATCGCCGCTGCCATCGCAACGCACGCTTTGCGCGGATGCAGGCGCGCCGAAAGCGTGTCGTGAATAGCAAAACCGGTTTCTGTCGGCGCGAGCCACCCCTCAAATCCCGTGTCCGGAACCACTGACCACCGTGCGCGGCCCTGCCAATAGGTCTGCGCTCCTGCTGCGCGGGCCTGCGCCAATTCAAGAGCGCGCTTATCGGGGATCGCCTGCAGGCGCCCAAGGCGTGCGTAGCCCGGATCAAGCCCGGTTTCGGTCGCGATTTGCTCCCACCAGCTTTCCGCAAGGAGCAGACTATCGAACTGAAGCTGCTTCTTTGCGTTCCAGTTCTCGGGTGTGTGGGGCGCCAATGCGCCGACAACACCACCCGATGCGCCCGCTCCAACCCCGCTCGGGTCGATGACACGCACTTTCGCGCCGCGCAAAGTGCAGGCCCATGCCACGGACAATCCGAAAATTCCCGCGCCAAGAACAGTGACATCTGCGATTGCCAATCCCGGCCTCCTTGCCCATGCTCGCGCCCGCTTGTTGCGGAGACTTAGGACGGAACCGGATGGAAGGCCAAGAGGCGGATATCGATTGGACGGATCAAGGTGTGCCCGTTTCGCGCCGCTTTGATGATCCGTATTTTTCGATGGCCGACGGACTGGCCGAGACACGCCACGTGTTTCTGCGCGGAAACGGCCTGCCTGAACGCTTTAAGCTGCACCAGCCTCACCATGTTGCAGAGCTGGGTTTCGGGACCGGCCTGACACTCGCTGTGATGCGCGCCGCCTACAGAACAACGGGGCTGGACACACCGCTGCGGTTTACAACCTTTGAAGCCTTCCCAATGCCTGTGTCGGATATGCACAAGGCTCTGGAGCACTTCCCGGAGGTGACCGAGGAAATCGACGACATTCTGCACGCGCTGGCCGGAGGGAACACCGCGGTCTCCGCCCCTGATCTTGAGTTCACCCTGATCACCGGGGACGCGCGCGAGACCCTGCCGAATTGGGCGCGACAGGCTGACAGCTGGTGCCTCGACGGCTTCTCCCCGGCCAAAAACCCGGAGCTATGGCACCCGGACCTCTTGCGCGGAGTCGCTGAACACACAGCACCCGATGGGACGTTTGCGACCTACACAGCCGCAGGTCATGTGCGCAGGGCGCTCGCCGAAGCCGGTTTTGAAGTCCGCCGTGTTCCAGGCTTCGGGCGCAAACGCCACATGAGTGTCGGAAGACTAACGTGACCGATCAGAATACGCGCCTCGGAATACTGCTTATGGTTGCAGCAACCATCGTATTCACGCTTCAGGATGGTTTATCGCGGCATCTTGGCGCGACCTACAATGTCCTTTTGGTGGTCATGATCCGCTACTGGTTCTTCGCCGCCTTTGTTATGGCTCTCGCGGCCCGTGGGCCGGGGGGACTGCGCGCGGCCGCCCGGACCTCTCAGCCGCTTGTGCAGATCACGCGAGCGCTGCTTCTGGTGACCGAGATTTGCATCATGGTGGTCGCCTTTGTGGTCCTTGGACTTGTCGAAACGCACGCTGTTTTTGTCAGCTATCCGCTGCTGATCGCAGCGCTCAGTGGACCACTGCTCGGCGAGCGTGTGGGATGGAGGCGCTGGGTGGCCATCGGTATCGGTTTTGTGGGGGTGCTCATCATATTGCAGCCGGGTGCGGGCGTATTTCAACCGTCGGCGCTCATCCCGCTCGCGGCGGCGTTTTGTTTTGCGCTTTATGGCTTGCTGACCCGGTACGCGGCGCGGCGGGATAATGCGGCAACGAGCTTTTTCTGGACTGGTGCGGTTGGCGGGCTCGCCATTACGGTTGTTGGCATCTGGTTCTGGGAACCGATGGCGCCACAGGACTGGATCTGGATGGGCGCGCTCTGCATGTCGGGCGCGCTGGGGCACTGGCTGCTGATCAAATGTTACGACGTCTCCGAGGCATCGGCTGTCCAGCCTTTCGCCTATCTGCAACTTGTATGGGCCTCGATTTTGGGCCTGACCGTGTTCGACGAGACATTGCGCAGCAATGTCGTTCTTGGCGCTGTGTTGGTCATCGCGGCAGGCCTGTTCACCCTATGGCGCGAAAGACAACAAGCGAAACCTTGACCTTCTTTTTAGGAAAATCCCAAATCGCAAACCTTTACAGAGACTACTGTGCCGTCAAACGGTCCACCACCGACCAAGGTTCTGCCTTCCCAGCCAACCGCATTCCATAAACGCCGCGGCTTTCCGCAACCCGCATGACATAGCTGCGGGTTTCCCGGAATGGGATGTGTTCGATCCAGTCAACGATCTCGTCTTCCGACATGCCGCGCGGATTGCCAAACCGCTCTGGCCACGACCGCGCACGCCCCGGCCCCGCATTATAGCCAATGGCAACAAGGGTAAGGTTCTCCCCGAATTCATCGATCAGTCGGTCCAGATACGCCGATCCGAAGCGGGCATTCTGAGCCGGATCGGTCAGAAGCCGCCCGAGACTGTAGGGCTCACCCAGCACACGCGCCATTTCGCGCGCGGTGCCCGGCATCAACTGCATCATGCCACGTGCCCCCGCTGGCGAAATGACCACCGGGTCGAACTCGCTTTCACGCCGCGCAACGGCCAATGCCAGGGCCCGGTTTACAGGCAAGCCCGCGCCCAGCTCCGCAATCGGGTGATAGGGTCGATGGAGCACCTCCCCACGAGACGCCGCGTATTTCGCCAACCGCAAGGCGATGTGCGGCTCGTTATTATCGAGTGCGTATTGGGCAAGACTGCCGACCTCTTCAGCAGTGAGACGTTCTGCCAGATGGCGAAAGAAGCGCTCGGCCAGATCACGTTCGCCTTCGCGCATCAGTGCGTCGCCGGCGATGAAGACACTGCTGAAAGCATATGGTGTGGTGTTCCAGGCCGGATAGTTTTCTTCTCCGACCACTGCTGGGTCTGTGGGCAGACCGGC
Source organism: Dinoroseobacter sp. (assembly GCA_030066795.1). Classification (GTDB taxonomy): domain Bacteria; phylum Pseudomonadota; class Alphaproteobacteria; order Rhodobacterales; family Rhodobacteraceae; genus Dinoroseobacter. The sequence continues at coordinate 69,770 of JASJAW010000017.1, read as the reverse complement.
GCGCTCAGCAGCCAACTGACCATAAAAAGCGGTCTGATATTCGGCCGCGAACATGTAAGCGGCGCGTGCATCTTCAGTGCGCCCTAGCGCTTCCAACGCACGTCCTTCCCAGTATCCTGCGCGGGCCAGCGAAATCGGTGTGAATACCGCTGCACGAAACCTGCGGAAATGGCCCAGCGCCGCTTCCGGGTCGTCCAGTTTGCGCAGAGCAAGAAAGCCGGACAACCATTCCAGATCGGCGTAATGACGGCCTTCGGTGAGAAAGTGCTTTGACGCCAACTCATAGGCAGCACGGTCTTTGTCGTCCCGCATGAAATCGCGTGCAAGACCCCGGCGCCGATTGGCCCAGTTTTCAGGTTCGCCAAGCGCCTCCGCCGAAACAGAGCGCACCGCCAAAACCTCAGCCGCGCTTTCAAACCGGCCCTTACGGGCGCGCCATTCGAACCGCTCATAGGCAAGCCCGGGGTGCTCTGCCAGCTCGGTCGGAATGCGCGCGATAAACGCGTCAACGCCCGGAGCCGCTGTGCGCAGCGCAATCCGAGCGTCAGCCAAACGTTGCCACCCCTCTGGCACGAGATCAAACATTCGACGCGCGGCGCTTGTACGACCATCCCAAAGCAGCCTGTCGAGGCGATCAATATTGTGGGGGGTCACGTCGCTCCAGTAGAGGCGCAAGAACTCAGCCGACTCGTTTGCGCTCATGGGCATTGTTTTCCATGCCCTCACAACTTCTTGCTTGGCCTCTGCGAGTTTGCCCGTATTCCGAAGCGCCGCTGCAAGCCGCAACGAGCCGGTTCCGGTTTGCGGAGGTTCCGCCGCAAAGTAGGCAAGCACATCCCGGTCCAGTGCGTTATCCGGAATACTTCCCTCACCTGCCCGGCGCAAAAGACGCAACCCGGGCCAATCGGGATTACGGGCTAAGAAATCCCGATAGTATGACCATTCCCCCTTGCCTGCGCGCAAACTGGACCAAGCGACAACATCGCGTTGCTCGGTGGGCAGCCGAAGCGACAGGCGTTGCGCTTGCGTCCAATCACCGCCGCGTGCCGCCTGCAACGCATCTGACAATGGGCCTGCCGACAAAGACAAAGACGACACTACCAAACCGACCAAAGCCGGGATCACGACCTTTACAAATGGGATCATGCGCACTGCTCCTGTTATCTGCGCGCCCTACAAATAGGGTGTGTCGACCGCCCACGGCAAGGTTTCTTCGCACGGCCTCTTGCCTTGCCCCCAAAGCAGAGAGTATCCGCCGAAGGCAAATCAAAAGTTCACGACGAGATTGTCAGGAGGCGCCATCATGTTCAAAGGGTCGATGCCAGCACTGGTCACGCCAATGAAAGACGGTGCCGTGGACTTCAAGACGCTCGAAGCTTTAGTCGAGTGGCAGATCTCCGAGGGCTCGCACGGACTGGTGCCCGTAGGCACTACCGGCGAAAGCCCGACACTGAGTCACGAAGAGCACGAAGCGGTCGTTGCCAAGGTGGTCGAGGTTGCGGCGGGACGTGTGCCTGTCGTAGCTGGTGCGGGATCAAACAACACCGTTGAAGCGGTCCGCTTCCTCGAACATGCGGCGAGCGTTGGCGCGGCCGGTGCACTTGTCGTGACGCCTTACTATAACAAACCGACGCAGGCCGGGATGATTGCGCATTACACGACGCTGGCGCAGGCGACGGACCTGCCAATCATCATCTACAATATACCCGGCCGTTCGGTAGTGGACATGGTGCCCGAGACGATGGCGGAGCTCGCCAAGCTGCCAACCATTGTCGGCGTCAAGGACGCGACAGGCGATATCACGCGCGTGTCACATACCCGCGCCGCCTGCGGTTCCGGTTTCATTCAGCTTTCCGGCGAGGATGCCTCGGCCCTGGGCTTTAATGCGCATGGCGGTGTGGGATGTATCTCGGTCACAGCGAATGTCGCTCCGAAGCTGTGCGCCCAGTTCCAGCAGGCAACACTTGCCGGAGATTATGCCTCCGCTCTGACGCTACAAGACAAGCTTATGCCGCTGCATACGGCGATCTTCCTCGAACCCGGCCTCGTTGGCGCGAAGTACGCACTGAGCCTGCTTGACCGTTGCGGCACGGAAGTGCGCTCACCACTGGTTGGTTTGACGGACGGGGTCAAAGGAGCGATCCGTGATGCCATGATCCGCGCCGAACTTCTGTCCTGAGATGCAAATCCGGCGCGCGACACCAAGCGACTTCGGCGAATTGACGGCTCTCTGGGAGCGCGCAGTTTGGAACAACCATCAATTTCTCGGACAGGTCCGGCTCGAGGCGGAGCGCGCTCGCGTGCGAAGCACTTATTTGCCTGCGTGTCGTATCTGGGTGGCGCACGCGGACCATACACTTGGCTTCATTGCCTTGCGGGCCTCTGGCGAAATAGCCGGGCTATTTGTTGACCCGCAGTTTCAAGCGCGCGGTATTGGCCGCGCGCTTCTGGACCATGTGCGGGATCAGGCCCCTCTCAGGGTGGAGGTTACAGCCCCGAATTGCGGCGCACGACGGTTCTACCAACAATACGGCTTTCGTGAAGTGGCGCGTCGACGCGACCCGGATCTTGACGAGGAAATGGTGATGATGCGCTTCGATGCAGGACAGAAGGATCATGCATATGGGTGATCCGCGCCCCGGAGAAGTCTTGTTACCGTTCGATCCTAGCGAACGGGCGGATGCGCACGTGCATTTCATCGGAACGATCCGTTCTCCCTGGACCAAGGATAATTGCCCAAAGAACATTGGGCGCGCGCGGGAAACTGGAAAAGGAGCTCATATTGAGCTCGGGGACGGTTTCGAGATCGGCCTTGAAGGCCTGTCGGTCGGACAGGCTGTGGTCTTGCTTTACTGGATGGACCAATCACACCGGAACATCATTCTGCAACGCCCGCGTCATGCAGACGGGCCCCGCGGTGTGTTTGCACTGCGCTCGCCTGCGCGTCCTAACCCCATCGCGATGTGCACTGTACGTATCACGTCGCTGGATGCATCCACTGGGCACATTGGCATCGACGCAATTGACGTCTTTGATGGCACGCCGCTGGTCGACCTGAAACCGTGGCTTGAAACCGTAGATATTCCTCCGGACGCGGACTGACACGGCTTAGGGGCTTGCAGACTCGCAGCCGCACGCCGATATGTGACCGCCATGGCCAAGCAGCAGACACCCGAGGAGAAGAATTACAAAGTGATCGCCGAGAACCGGCGGGCACGGCGCGAGTATGCGATCGAGGACGACCTTGAGGTCGGCATCCAGCTTATGGGGTCTGAGGTGAAATCTTTGCGCGCAGGCGGTGCGCAGATAGCAGAAAGCTACGCTGAAGTCGACGAGGGCGAGTTGTGGCTGGTAAACAGCTATGTGGCGCCTTACGAACAGGCCAAGACATGGAAGCATGAAGAGCGCCGCCGCCGCAAACTGCTGGCCTCCAAGCGCGAGATTGCCCGGATGTGGAATGCGACACAAAGGCAGGGGATGACCATTGTCCCGCTGGTCATGTACTTCAATCATCGCGGGCTGGTGAAGATGAAAGTCGGGATCGCCAAGGGCAAAAAACTGGCCGACAAGCGCGCGACGGATGCCAAGCGCGATTGGAACCGCCAAAAGCAACGGCTTTTGAAGCAGCACGGCTGAGCGCGAATCCTATGCGGAAACTTGCAAGACCGGTCTGCGCTCGCTAGGCAAGTGAGCACGCGCCGTGAAGGAGGGGACCCCCGTGTCTGCAGATGACCCGAAAACTCTTGTGTCAACCGACTGGTTGGCCGCGCATCTGCCAGATCCGGATTTGCGCATCCTCGATGCAAGCTGGTATCTGCCAGCCGAAGGACGCGACCCTCGTGCCGAGTACGATCAAGCGCATATCCCCGGCGCGCGGTTTGTAGATATAGACGATGTCAGCGACGCCCGGTCCGAGCTTCCGCACATGGTGCCGCCCGTTGAAAAGTTCATCTCCCGGATGCGGGCCCTCGGGGTCGGCGATGGGCATCAGGTGGTTGTGTACGACGGCGCTGGCCTCTTCTCCGCCGCACGATTGTGGTGGCTGTTCAAGCTTATGGGCAAGGCGGATGTCGCTGTATTAGATGGCGGCTTTCCGAAGTGGCAGGCCGAAGGTCGCGAGGTCGAGGATTTGCCGCCCGTGATCCGGGACCGCCACATAACCGTTCAGCGTCAGGCCCATTTGATCAAGGATGTTACCCAAGTCGCCGCGGCCTCCAAACTGGGTAGCCCACAGATCGTCGATGCAAGGTCACCGGCGCGCTTTCAAGGGGAAGAGGAGGAACCGCGCCCCGGCCTGCAAGCCGGGCATATTCCGGGGTCTTTCAACGTGCACTACCGATCCCTTCTGAACGAAGACCAGACCATGAAGGGCACGGATGCGCTGCGCGCAGCCTTTGATGAAGCTGGTGTGGACCTTGCGCGGCCCGTGATTACGTCATGCGGCTCCGGCGTGACGGCAGCCATTCTGAGCCTCGCGCTCGAACGTATCGGTCATGCACAACACAGCCTCTATGACGGGTCTTGGACCGAGTGGGGGTCCTTCAGGGATCTGAAAGTCGCCACTGGCTGATCACCGGAGCAGATGTTCGCTGATCTGAACCCCCTTGAGACCGATGCGATCCTTGCCCTGATGCAAGCTTTTCGGGACGATCCCCGTTCTGAGAAAATCGACCTCGGTGTAGGCATCTGGCGCGAGCCTGATGGCTCCAGCCCGGTTTTTGAAGCCGTGAAACGCGCGGAGCACCATATCTGGGAGACGCAAACTACGAAAGCCTACACAGGTTTGCTGGGCGATGCTGGCTTCGCCGCAGCGGTGTCCAGGTTTCTGTTTAACAAGTACGCAGACAACGTGGCAGCGGCTGCGACAGTGGGTGGAACCTCGGCGGTTCGCCAGCTGCTGGCCCTCACGTGCACTGCATCTCCGAAAGCGCGGGTCTGGATACCTGCCCAGACATGGCCCAATCACTGGGCGCTGGCGCAGGACCTGGGCCTGGAGACCAATCCCTATGCCTGGCTCGACCGGACCTCCGGGAGGCTGGCCACAGAAAGGATCCTCGACGACCTGTCTAAGCTGCATGCCGGTGATGTGGTGATCCTGCACGCCTGCTGTCACAATCCGACCGGGGCCGACCCGGACGCGGATTTACAAAACGAAATGCTCGCGCTGATCGAAAAGCATGGCGCCGTGCCTCTCATCGACGCAGCTTATCTTGGCTTCGCCGCCTCTCCTACGGCGGACACAGGGATGATCGGAGAGGCCTGTGCCCGGCTGCCCGAGGTTATGGTCGCGTTCTCAGGGTCCAAGAGTTTCGGTCTTTATCGAGAGCGGGTTGGACTGGCTTGTGTATTGTCACATGCCAAAGCCGCGGTCCAAAGCCACCTTGCCGTTCTCAATCGGATGGACTTCACCTTTCCACCCGATCACGGAGCGCGCTGCGTCAGCGTCATACTGGACACTCCGGACCTGCGGAAAATCTGGGAAACAGAACTGGAACGTATCCGGGAAACGCTGTCGCAAGCCCGTTCGGCTCTTACGCAGGAATTACGCGACGCGCTGCAATCCGACCGCTTCGATACCTGTTTGAACAAGCGCGGAATGTTTCTGTTGCTGCCTTTGGGAACCGAAAGGGTTGCCAGGTTGCGGCACGATCATGCGATATATGCGGTTGGCGATGGGCGGATTAATCTCGCTGGCATTACACCTGAAACTGCGCTTCCGGTTGCCAGAGCCCTTGCACGGGTCTTGCGCGACTAAAGCGACGCTCCCTCCAAAAAAAGACGCTGCGGGGGGAGGACCCGCAGCGCGAGGAAGTGCACTGAAAAGGAGATGGCTGTCTGGTCGTGGACCGGGGCAAAACTGTCTAAGAGACTTGTTTTCAAAAAGCCCGGGCGAGACATGCCCGCCCGGGGAGGTATCAGGTTAATCAGGAAGGAGGATTAACCCTTGGTAAAGTCCGGATAGGCTTCCATGCCCAATTCGACTGTATCCAACCCGTTGATCTCTGCGTCTTCGGAGACGCGGATACCTACGACAGCTTTCAGGATAAACCACAGCACAAGCGACAGAACGAAGGTTGCTCCGACGATGGCAATGATACCCAGCAGTTGGGTGCCCAGCGATGCTTCACCGTAGAAGATCACCGCGATGGTGCCCCACACCCCGGCAAAACCGTGGACCGGGATCGCGCCGACGACGTCGTCGATCTTCATTTTGTCGAGCATCGGAACCGTGAACACCACGATGATGCCGCCCACAGCACCGATCCACAGCGCGCCAAACAAGGTCGGAGCGAGCGGCTCAGCGGTGATGGACACAAGGCCTGCCAGTGCGCCGTTCAGCACCATGGTCAGGTCAGGCTTCTTGTAAAGCACCTGGGTCAGGATGAGCGCGGTTACCGCACCAGAAGCCGCTGCCATATTGGTGTTGGAGAAGATCCGCGAGACGTCAGCAACGTCACCCACAGAACCCATAGCAAGCTGCGAGCCGCCGTTGAAGCCGAACCAGCCGAGCCACAGGATGAACATACCGAGTGTCGCCAGAGCCAGATTTGAACCAGGCATCGGGTTGATTTTGCCATCTTTGTACTTGCCAATCCGCGGGCCGAGAACGATTGCACCTGCAAGCGCGGCAGCCGCACCACACGCGTGCACAACGGTCGAACCAGCAAAGTCGGAGAAGCCAGCCTCGGACAGCCAGCCACCGCCCCACTGCCAGGATGCGGTCAGCGGGTAGATGAAGCCAGTCAGAACTGCGGTGAAGATCAGGAACGGCCACAGTTTGATACGTTCCGCAAGGGCACCGGACACGATGGACGCGGTAGCAGCACAGAACATCAGCTGGAAGATGTAGTCCGACCCAGTCGCTGCATAGGAAGCGTCGTCTGCGTCCGCAAGCGTGACACCCACGGGCTCTAGCACCCCTACAGCCGGGAACAGCGCGGAGAAGTAGCCCTCGATCGCCCAGTCACCCAGCGGATACATCAGGTTATAGCCGATGAGCCAGTACATGATGGCCGCGATTGAAAAGAGCGCGACGTTTTTTGTCATCTGCATGGTCACGTTCTTGGAACGCACCAAACCGCCTTCAAGCATGGCAAAGCCTGCTGCCATGAAGAAGACCAGGAAGCCGCCAATCAGGAATAGCAGCGAGTTCATAATCCACACGAACTCGTCGGAAGCGACAGCTGCCACCTCTTCAGCGTCCTGCGCGAAACCCATGCTCGGCGCCGCCAGCAGCGCGACAATGGGAAGGAGTTTCATCAGTTTCATTTCGTTGAAGCCTTTCTCGAAGGATCGCCTGCGCTTACAGCGCGTCGTCGTTGGTTTCACCCGTCCGCACGCGCACGGCTTGCTGGACGTCAAGGACGAAGATTTTGCCGTCGCCGATTTTGTCGGTCTTGGCGGTTTTCTGGATTGTTTCGACCACTTGGTCAGCCATTGAGGCACTGACCACGATCTCCAGTTTGACCTTCGGGACGAAGTTCACGGCGTATTCCGCGCCGCGGTAGATTTCGGTATGACCGGACTGGGAGCCGAAGCCTTTGATCTCGGTGACCATCATGCCGCGCACGCCGATGGATGTGAGCGCCTCGCGCACTTCCTCCAGCTTGAACGGTTTGATTGCTGCGATGATAAGTTTCACTTTTGTTACCCTTCCTTTTGCAGTTGCCCTGCGAGAGTTCACGCGCTGCACAACAGAACGTGCGCTGGCTGGCTTCAACGAAACTGCGGCGTTTCCCCACAACCAGGAGTTGTTTTCGCACATTTTTTGCACATTTTGGATATGTTGCACATTTTTTAATCAATCTAAGGATTGCAAATCTGCGACATGCGGGTGCACTTCTGAGTCGATAGGGCTTATCTTTGCGGCACCAAAGTCGCGTCGCGGCACCGACAAGACCGCAAAAAGCAGGCACAGGGTATGAGTACAGGCAACCGCAAGGGCCCGGTGCTAAGGGCCGACAAACGGTCGGTTCCCGCGGCCAAGACCAAGTCATCGCGCAAATCGACTGGCTTGGTTTCCCAATCGAAGTCAAAAGCCAAGCCTACGAAGGCCAAGTCCGCGTCTTCAGCGAAACGCAAAACCACCCGTGCGCGCAAAACCGCCAGATCGAAGCAAGGCGGGACCTGGCTGGGGCGCACGCTCCGCAGGATGGTCTCCTGGATTTTCCGGATGATCTTCGCGATCACCTGGCGGGTGACGGCAGTTGGGCTGTTAATCGTCCTGGGGATCACGGCCTATCACTACGCACAGCTGCCTCCCGCACTCGCGCTCACAGATGGCAGGGTCCGGGGATCGGTAACTCTGCTAGACCGGAATGGCGAAGTCTTCGCGTGGCGAGGGGATCAGTTTGGCGGGATAATCACGGCCGATACTGTGTCACCCCACCTGAAGAATGCCATTCTTGCAACCGAAGACCGTCGTTTCTATCGCCATTTTGGTGTCTCACCCCGCGGAATCGCCGGTGCAGTCAGAATCAATCTAAGGGAGGGACGCGGACCGCTTCAGGGCCACGGCGGATCCACAATCACGCAGCAGGTGGCAAAGCTTCTGTGTCTTGGAACTGAGTACGACCCGTCATCGGGAATGACGGAAGCCGAGTACGAAGCCGAATGCCGCGGCGGAGGGATCACACGCAAACTTCGTGAAGTCCCATATTCTTTCGCCCTTGAAGCGAAATACAGCAAAGATGAAATTCTGACGATTTACTTGAACCGCGCATATCTTGGCGCCGGCGCGCGTGGTTTCGCGGCTGCTTCCCAGCGGTACTTTGGAAAGTCAGCCGCAGATGTGAACCCTGCCGAAGCAGCTATGCTCGCAGGTTTGCTCGTGGCGCCCTCTCGCTTCGCGCCCACATCTGATCTGGAGCGGAGTCAGGCCCGTGCCGCAACCATAGTACGCCTGATGCAGGACCAGGGGTTTATCTCGGATACCGAGGCTGCTGTGGCAATTGCCAATCCGGCAACACTCTCGGAAGCGGCTGAAAAGCGTGCCGGTGGGTATTTCGCGGATTGGGTGATGGACACGGCTCCCTCCTTTCTCGCCTCGCAGACAACAGAAGATGTCATTATTCGTTCTACACTGGACCAAGGCATCCAAAGCGCTGCCGAGGAGGCTCTGAAGTATGTTTTCGAGAACAAGGTGAGCCCGGGCTCGCAGGCCCAGGCCGCGATTGTGGTGATGTCGGCCGACGGTGCTGTGCGCGCCATGGTGGGTGGGCGGAAGTTGCAGGTTTCAGGGGCTTTCAACCGCGCAACGCAGGCTCTGCGCCAAACTGGGTCGGCATTCAAACCCTTTGTGTATGCCGCCGCGCTGGATCTGGGCTGGAGATACGACGACCTGATCCTTGATGCGCCCCTGACCCTTAACATCCCAGGTTCAGGCCCTTGGTCTCCACGCAACTATACCAACGAATTTTATGGCAATGTCACCCTGACACACGCATTAAAGACATCTCTGAACACGCCAGCGGTCAGGCTGTCTGAAGACGTGGGTCGCGACAACGTCCGCCAAGTTGCGACGGATTTTGGAATCGCGCAAAAAATGGCGGAAGGCCCAGCATTGGCCCTAGGGGCGTCGGAGTCGACACTTCTGGAAATGACGGCGGCTTATGCCGGTATTCTGAATGGCGGTTCCAGCGTTGCACCTTACGGACTGTCGGAGCTTAGGTTGCTGGAAGACCCGGCCCCGCTTCTGGGACAAACGGGCGGTATCGGCGAACGCGTGATCTCGCAGGGCGCTGCCGAGCAGCTTATCTACATGATGCATGAAGTGGTCGAATCCGGCACAGGTCGCCGCGCGAAACTTCCCGATGGTCGTCCAGCTGCTGCGAAGACGGGTACAACACAAGCGGCACGAGATGCGTGGTTTGTAGGCTTCACAGCGGATTATGTTGCAGGCGTGTGGATGGGGTATGACGACAACACCCCATTGACAGGGGTTACAGGCGGCGGACTTCCGGCAGAAATCTGGCGCGAGACCATGACGCGCGTCCATGACGGGGATCCGATCCGCGAACTTAACATGCAGCTGCCTGGTCCACGCCTCGCGGAACTTCGGCCGGGACAGGATCCGGGATCCCGAAACATCCGTACTCCCGGTAATTTGCAAGAGGCTGCAGATCAGTTTCGCCGTGACGTCGGCGAAGTGGAGCGCGCGATCGGCGGCGTTCTGAGGCAATTGTTTGGCAATTGATCCTTCTGGATCAGCCCGCGGTGCGCAGATCCGAAATCATAGCGTCAATGTTCCCACGGTTGCGGTCAAGCATGGCGCCGATTTCTGTCCGTTCCGACGTGTTCATATTTACGCCTTCGACAATAATGTTGAACACGCGGTCGCTGCCGGACCGGTCCGAAACGAGGAAGATCACTTCAAAAGGGCGCTGCCCCTTGAGGTAAGCGGTTGAACGCACCTCGAAGAAGCTACGGATCGGACGCGCGCTGTTCACTTCGACGCGGCCTCCGATAAAGTCTCGAAACTGCTTGCCGTACTTCCGCGCCACGTATCCCGAAAACGCATCGGTGAAGGCGCGCCTCTGAGCCGAGGACGCCGAGCGCCATTCCACTCCCATAACGGATTGCGCAATGATCGGAACATCCGCGTAAGTCGCGAAGATACGCTCGAATTCGCGATAGAGCGGGTTACCCGTTTTGCCTGAGTTCACTGTACGCTGAATGTCATCGACCAACTTCGTGACAAGAGAGGATGCCTGTTGGGCATTCATCGCGTGCGCAGCGTTGGAAATCGAGAAGACACCCAGAGTTGCCGCCAGCGCGGCCGTGGAAGCCAGAAAGGAACGGCGGGACAGGTTATTGCACATACGGGTCCTCATAGGGATCAATGTAGGTGTCGCCAAAGTCATCATCCGGAGCGATGCCAGCTGGCGGATTAACGTAGGGGTCGAAATAGTTGGGACCATCCTGTGTTCCAAGTAGGAACCGGCGATTCTGAAGGTAAACAATTCGTGCTCGCGCATAGCTGTCGACACTGTTGTAAAGCAGATCGTCAATCGTCGAGCGGCGATCTTCCCTTAGCTTGAGTGCATCAAGCAAGAACAAGGTCGCTTGTATCGTTGCTCCGTCAAAGAAGCCGATAACCAAACCCAATGGGTCGATCACGATGTCGACACCTCGTCCGACAAACCGCCGTGTGGTTTGTGGACCAAAAAACGGCACCTCTAGAAACGGTCCTTCGCCGATTCCCCAGACGAACATTGTTTCACCAAAATCGGTGTCATCCTGCGGAATACCAAGCTCGGTTGCGGTATCGAACAAGCCGACAATGCCCAAAGTGGCATTGGTTAAGAACCTCAACGTCGAATAGGTGAAGCCGTCTATGTCGCCCTGCAGCGCGTTGTTTACCGCGTTTAGTGGTTCACCAGCTGCGTCGAAGAAATTCGCGATGCCCAGAACAATCGGTTCAGGGGTGTAGGTCACATAGATCCGAGCGGCATCGCTGATAAACGCGCGGTCGATGGCTTTGTTGAAGCCATGCATGCTGCGGTTAAAGCTTTCGAACGGGTCGTTGATTTCGTCGCGTGCCGGCTGCTGCGGTGTTGCGCAGGCAGATATGGCAAGCAGCAGTCCTGCACAGGTCCCGCTGCGCAAAAGACGAGAGAAAGATCGGGGCAGTTCGTACTTCATTTGCGTTGCACGCATTTCCTCAGGCAGCGGATACGACCCATAGCGTGAACGAAAGGCCGAAGATAAGTATTTACCGGTTTAGTGGCTTTGTTGAGGCTCGCTTGTGGCAAGAACCCCCACAATACCCGGACGACCATGCTAAATTATCCTTTGGTCAGCAACGCGCATATTCGTCACGTGCGAAAGAGTCAGCCCCAAAACTTTGCTAAGGCTCAGGTTGTGGCCAAAGTGCATAGGCACAGCTGCTTGTTGCTGGGTTTTTTCATGGATTGCATACAACTTACGTTTCAGCGACCGCTTCTGGCGACTAATCCGACACAGCAAAAATATGCCGATTGACAAGACCTTCCCACGACAGCCTGATCGGGGCAGTACGGTTTGGAGCTTGCCTGAACAGGGGTGAAATAAGAAACGGATGGGCGACTCGCCAGATTCTACGATCTGTAGCCCTGCACTTGCAGAAGCGTTTTTAACCGTGCCCTTGGCCCATCGCGGTCTGCACAGCGTCTCGCTTGGCCGAATTGAGAACTCATCGTCCGCCGCGCTTGCCGCGATCGCGGCCGGATATGGTATCGAACTAGACCTTCAACTGAGCCGAGACGGCGTCGCGATGGTGTTTCACGATGAAACCCTGTCGCGGCTTACGGCAAGGAGAGGTTGGGTGCGCGACTACAGCGCGGAAGAGCTCGGCAGATTCGAACTGTCGGGAGGAAACGGCGACACAATTCCGACGCTTGCCGGGTTTCTCGATTTGGTAGCTGGCCAGGTGCCGGTGCTGATCGAGCTGAAAGATCAGTCAGGTTGCTTCGGGGAGGAGCCGGATACTCTGGCCCGATCGGTGGCCTTGGCTCTTGCTGACTATAACGGTCCAGTTGCGACCATGTCTTTCAATCCCCACATCGTTGCGCATCTGGCGCGTTTGGCTCCGAACATACCGCGTGGGCTGGCAACAAAGCGTTTCAGATCCAACCGCAATCTGTCCCGGGCCCGAGCCGCCGAACTGAACGGAATGAATATGTTCGACCAGATTGGCGCGAGCTTCATCAGTCACGACCGGCGCGGCCTTGGCACACAAAAGGTTCTCGAAATGCGCGCGCGTGGCGTTCCAGTCCTCACTTGGACAGTTCGTTCCGCACGACAGGAGCAGAAAGCGCGCCGGATAGCCGCAAACATCACCTTTGAAGGTTATACACCTGAGGCGCCACCAACCCCGACAGCTTGACCGCCCGGACCTGGACGCCATCTAACCGAATGCGCAAACAGATATGCGAGCCCATGACAGCCCAGCCAACTCCCGTCGATGACCCAAAAGCGCGGATTGAAATCTCCGTCCATAGCGCGATTTCACAAATCGGGGCAGCGGACTGGGATGCCTGCGCCACCCCTGAAGGATCACAGGGTGGCCGACCCTTTGACCCTTTCACCACGTATCGGTTTTTGTCAGCCCTTGAAGCATCTCGCTCTGTCGGGGTGGGGACAGGTTGGACACCGCAATATCTGTCGGCACGCCGAAACGGAGAACTGATCGCGGTAGCTCCACTCTATGCGAAGTCGCACAGTCAGGGTGAATACATCTTTGATCATAATTGGGCGCATGCGTACGAGCGGGCGGGCGGGCGCTACTACCCCAAACTGCAAATGGCCGTACCATTCACTCCAGCGACAGGGCGCAGGTTACTTGTGAAGCCGGGACACGAGGGGGTCGGCCATGCAGCGCTTGTCCAAGGCGCGGTGCAAATCGCGGATGAAAATGCGCTAAGCTCTCTGCACATCACGTTTTGCACTGAAGCCGAAGCCCGAGTGGGTGCGGACATGGGGCTAATGGCACGCGCAAGCCAACAGTTTCATTGGCAAAACCACGGCTATCCGGACTTCGACACATTTCTGGAAAATCTGTCCTCGCGCAAGCGCAAGAACATCCGCAAGGAACGCGCGACTGCGCAGCGGTTTGGAGGTCAGATCCTCGCGCTGACCGGAGACGATCTGAAACCGGAACACTGGGACGCTTTCTGGCGTTTCTACCAGGATACTGGTGCGCGCAAATGGGGTACACCCTATCTTACTCGTGCTTTCTTCGACATTGCGCAGGACACACTCCGGGATGACATGTTGCTCGTTCTAGCCGTCCGCGAAGGCCGCCCGATAGCTGGCGCGCTGAACTTCATTGGACGTGAGACCCTGTTCGGGCGCTATTGGGGCGCAATCGAAGACCACGCCTGCCTGCACTTCGAAGCCTGCTATTATCAGGCCATTGACTACGCAATCCAGACGGGCCTGAACCGTGTCGAGGCTGGTGCACAAGGCGCTCATAAACTCGCGCGCGGCTACCTGCCGGTGACCACACATTCGCTCCACTGGGTTCGCGACGCGGGGTTTTCAGAGGCGATCCGTAGCTACTTGGAAGCAGAGCGCGAGGCTGTAGACGAGGAGATCGAAGTCCTGACGTCTTACGGCCCATTTCGCAAAGTCACGGAGGAAGAGTAATGGCAGAAAAACTCACTGGAGATGCACGAGAATCCGTGCTCGCAAACTTGATCGAGAGCGGTTGGGAACCGGTGGCAGACCGTGATGCGATTAGAAAAACTTTCGTTTTCGCCGACTTCACTGAAGCGTTTGCCTTCATGACCCGTACCGCTCTCTATGCGGAGAAATGGGATCACCACCCGGAATGGTTCAACGTCTACAAAACCGTCGATGTGACACTAACCACCCATGATGTCGGGGGCCTCTCCGACCTCGACGTGAAACTCGCCCGTAAGATGGATGCGTTGGTCTGAGTGTTCTTATCTCAAGTCGGCAAGGTTTCGTTCCGGCGCAGGACCTCGCCGGCAAGGTAAAGTGACCCGCAGATCACCACGCGCCGCGCCCCTTGTGCAGCAAGGGTTTCGACGGCCTGTTTAATAGTATCGGCTTGCGTTGCGTCCATCCCCACGGCGACAGCCTCGCGGGCGGTCTCGGATGCGCTCAGAGTTGCGGCCTCCCCCGGAATGGAGACTGCTGTCAGGCTGTCCGCAACCGCGGCCAAGGGGCGCAGAAAGCCCGCCACATCTTTGGTCTTGAGCATCCCGCAGATCAGATGCGTGCCAGCAACAGGCTTAGATGCGAGGTGGCTGGCCAGCGCCTGTCCTGCTTGCGGGTTGTGGCCACCGTCAAGCCAAAGCTCTGCATTTGGCAGAAAGTCTTTCAATCGACCCTCCGTCAACTTCTGCATACGAGCGGGCCAGACAGCGCCAGTCATCGCCGCGTCCGCATCGCCCTTGCCAAGCGCCCGCAGGATCGCCAGTGCAGCTCCAGCATTATCGATCTGGTGCGCGCCAGGTAACGCAGGCAGCGGCACGTCCAGAAGACCGCTTTCGTCCTGATAAACTAAGCGACCCCGTTCTTCCCAGACATGCCAGTGTTGCTGTTGCACGAGCAGCGGCGCACCGACGCGCATCGCCCGCGCCTCTATTACCTCTAGCGCAGCATCCTCCTGACGGGTGACAACACAGGACACACCGCGCTTGAGAATACCCGCTTTCTCGGCGGCTATTTCGGGCAACGTGTTGCCAAGAAATTGCTGGTGATCGTAGGAAACAGGGGTAATTGCACAGATGGCTGGCCTGTCAATCACATTTGTTGCGTCCAGTCGACCTCCCAAGCCAACTTCCAAAAGAGTGAAGTCCGCCGGAATCCTCGCAAAGGCGAGCAAAGCGGCAACGGTGGTTATTTCGAAGTAGGTTATAGGCGCACCGGCATTCGCGGCCTCGCATTCCTCCAACGCCTCCAAAAGCGCATCTTCGGAGATCAATGCCCCCGCTAGACGGATGCGTTCATGGAAGCGTGCCAAATGCGGAGAAGTATAAGCGTGGCAGCTCAAGCCTGCTGCTTCAAGCCCAGCCCGCACCATTGCAAGGGTCGAACCTTTGCCGTTCGTTCCTGCCACGTGAATAACAGGCGGCAATGCACGTTCCGGATGGTCCAGCGCTTCCAGAAGATCCCAGACCCGATCCAGCACCAGGTCGATCACCTTGGGGTGCAGCGCCATCAATCGGGTCAAAACCCGATCCGACCCGTCATGCATCGTCACTCGGCCGCACTGTCCGGTTTGAGTTGCTGATCGGGCGGCGGGGAGCTTTCAGGCTCCGGTGCGGGCAAGTCGCCTTTGATCTCAGGCCCTTGCAAAGTCAGCATTCGGGTAATCCGGATCAGCTCATCGCGCATTGCCATGCGATGCGTCACCCGGTCGAGCATGCCGTGATCAAGCAGGTACTCTGCCCGCTGGAAACCCTCGGGCAGCTTCTCGCGGATGGTTTGTTCGATTACGCGGGGCCCAGCAAAACAGATCAACGCGTTCGGCTCGGCAATCTGAACATCGCCCAGCATGGCGTAGGACGCGGTAACACCGCCGGTCGTCGGATGGGTCAGCACCACGATATACGGCAGTCCAGCTTCCTTCAGCATTTGCACTGCAACCGTGGTGCGCGGCATTTGCATAAGGCTCAGAATGCCTTCCTGCATACGGGCGCCTCCTGCGGCCGAAAAAAGGATCAAGGGACGTTCGAGGGCAACCGCCCGCTGCGCGGCGGCGATTATCGCGTTACCAACATACATGCCCATCGAGCCACCCATGAAACTGAAGTCCTGAGCCGCGGCAACAATAGGTGTGCGCCCGATCTCCCCCTCCGCGACGAGCATGGCTTCTTTCTCGCCAGTGGCCTTCACAGCAGCCTTCATCCGCTCAGGGTATTTTTTCTGATCCTTGAAGTGCAGCGGGTCCGCGACGGGCTCCGGTACCTCTACTTCGGTAAAGATTCCTCCGTCAAACAAGGCCTCGAAACGGGCGCGCGGTGTGATACCCATATGGTGGTCACAGCTGACACACACATTCAAATTCTCTGCCAGTTCGCGATGGAACAGCATGGTTCCGCAATTGGGGCATTTCGTCCACAGGTTCTCGGGCATCTCACGGCGCGAGAAAAGCGAGTTGATCTTGGGGCGGACGTAGTTGGAGATCCAGTTCATCGAGGCATGTGTCCCTAAGCCGGCCTCACAGCCGTTTTCACGGAGATAATCGGCGCACGCGCGAATTGCAATCAGACCCGCAGCGCGCGCCGGACCAAGAACCAGACAAAGACCGTCAGGATCATGTCGAGGACCAGAAGCGGGAGGATCGCGCGGGTATCGTTCAGTGGCATCTCGGTTGTATAGAGCGCGAGCCCGGTGATGCTGCCAGGTACGCCAACGCCAAGGATCGCGACGAGGTTGTTTGCAAAATGCATACCCCAAGCAGCCATGATCGACCCCGTTCTGGCAGTTAAGTCGGCTGCAACAATACCGAAAAGCCCTGCGGCAAGGGCCACGTAGGGCGCGCTGGCGCCGGCGCTAGCTATCTCGAAATGCGCAACGCCAAACAACGCGCTGGGAAGTACGCCCCAGATCAGAAACGAGTTGAAACGAGCGCCGAGCTGTTGTTGCAGGTAGCCCCGAAAAACCAACTCTTCCGCTCCGGTCTGTATCGCGATGAACACCAACGCTGGCAGCAGGAACATGATCCAGCGCGCCAGGTCGAGATTAGGGGTCAGATCGGTAAAAGGCAGGGAAATTGCCATGGTCACCGCTGTAACCGCCAGAGACACGCCCGTGGCGCGCCAGAAGTCCCGAGCGCGCGGCCCTGCTACGCCGAAAAGCGTCTCCGGATCGCGTTTGTGCACCAGGCGAACCGAGAGGAACAATGCACCTGCCAGAACTGCGAAGGTCGCCAGAAGCATCAACACAGAAAGAGGAGTCTGGCCAAGACCGGCACCCTCCGCGAACGCGATCATTTCGGGCGACGCGTCGCCAAAGACAAACAACCCCACAACGACAAAAAGCACCGTACCGAACAGATAGAACAGGAGAGTGAGCCCGCTTCCGAGACCAGTTCGCCACAACTGCACGCGGGGGAGAGCAAGCGCGGCAAAACTATCGAACATGTAGTAGGGATCTTTCATGCGCCGGACGCTAGGGCGACACGGCACGATGGGCAAGCACCCTTCGGCTTGTCTCCGACTGCGCAAGAGCGTATCCCCACCGGCAATTCCGACCAGTGCCCAGCAACCGGGGAGGCAACCATGCTCAAGCGTCCATTCGACAAGTCCAAATTGCCCAGCCGCCATGTGACCGAGGGGCCGGCCCGTGCGCCGCACCGGTCCTATTACTACGCGATGGGCATGACGGAAGAAGAGATTCATCAGCCCCTGGTCGGTGTGGCGACCTGCTGGAACGAAGCGGCCCCCTGTAACATCGCTTTGAACCGCCAAGCACAGTCGGTGAAAATGGGCGTCAAGCAAGCCTACGGGACACCCCGCGAGTTCACGACGATCACTGTGACAGACGGCATCGCGATGGGCCATGAAGGAATGCGGTCTTCGCTCGCCTCGCGCGAGGCAATTGCAGACACGGTCGAACTGACCATGCGCGGCCATTGCTATGACGCCATCGTGGGTCTTGCGGGTTGCGACAAGTCGCTGCCCGGCATGATGATGGCGATGGTCCGCCTGAACGTGCCTTCTGTCTTTATCTATGGCGGGTCGATCCTTCCGGGCCGGTTGAACGGTGAGGATGTGACTGTTCAGGATGTGTTTGAAGCGGTCGGCAAACATCAGGCCGGAAATTATTCCGATGCCGAACTGGAAGTTCTGGAACGCGTCGCCTGTCCGTCGGCTGGCGCATGCGGCGGTCAGTTCACGGCCAACACAATGGCGTGCGTATCTGAAGCGATCGGTCTGGCATTGCCGAACTCCGCCGGCGCACCCGCCCCGTACGAGAGCCGCGATGCTTATGGCGAGGCGTCTGGACGCGCCGTAATGGACCTCGTGGAGAAAAACATCCGTGCTCGGGACATTGTCACCCGCAAATCGCTGGAAAATGCCGCGCGGATCGTAGCCTGCACAGGTGGCTCAACGAACGCTGGTCTGCATCTGCCCGCCATCGCGCATGAGGCCGGGATCGAATTCACGCTTCAGGATGTCTGCGAGATCTTCCGCGACACGCCCTATTTCGTGGACCTCAAGCCGGGCGGTAAATACGTGGCTAAAGACATGTACGAAGCGGGCGGTGTTCCGGTCGTGATGCGAGAGTTGCGCCGCGCAGGCCTCGTGCACGAGGATTGCATGACCGCGACCGGCTATTCCATCGGCGAGGAATTGGACAAGGTCGCGCTCGAAGCCGATGGCCGTGTGGTCTACCCCGTGGACAAGCCACTCTCCACCACTGGGGGGGTTGTTGGGCTCGAAGGCAATCTCGCTCCGGAAGGTGCTATCGTTAAGATCGCGGGCATGTCGGATGACCAGTTGTCCTTCACCGGCCCAGCGCGCGTTTTTGAGTGTGAAGAAGACGCCTTCGCAGCTGTGCAGGACCGCGCCTACGAGGAAGGCGAGGTCATTGTGATTCGCAATGAAGGCCCTGCCGGCGGCCCTGGAATGCGGGAAATGCTCGCCACGACAGCTGCCTTGTCCGGTCAGGGCATGGGCAAAAAAGTGGCACTTATCACCGACGGGCGTTTCTCTGGCGCAACACGCGGGTTCTGCGTCGGCCATGTCGGGCCGGAGGCAGCGCATTGCGGGCCAATCGCCTTGCTGCAGAACGGCGACATGATTACGATAGACGCCAAGAAAGGTGAGATCTCGGTCGCGTTGTCGGACGAGGAACTCGCTCAGCGAAAAGAGCAGTGGGCTGGACCCCGGGAAACGATCTATGCCTCCGGAGCACTCTGGAAATACGCCCAGCTTGTGGGCGGCGCTAAGCACGGTGCGGTCACGCATCCTGGCGCGGGCGTCGAGAAACACATCTACGCCGACCTGTAAGCGCGCAGGTCT
This sequence comes from Dinoroseobacter sp., assembly GCA_030066795.1. Taxonomy (GTDB): domain Bacteria; phylum Pseudomonadota; class Alphaproteobacteria; order Rhodobacterales; family Rhodobacteraceae; genus Dinoroseobacter. The sequence continues at coordinate 50,289 of JASJAW010000017.1, read as the reverse complement.
GGCGCTTACCGCATTTTTCTTGGTCGCAGGTCTCTCGGGCTGTCTTCAGGCGCCCGGAGAGCCTGCCCAGCGAGAGGTCACTGTTTCGCGCAGTGCCGTTACAATCGCCGGGCCTTCGGGCTTCTGTATAGACCCAGCTACACTTCGCGATGAAGAAGAAGGGGCATTCGTCCTGCTTGGAAATTGCGCAGCAATCGCGCGGGCACCGCGTCAGCCACAGCCTGAGGTTCGTGCCTTGTTGACCGCTGCCGTGCAAGAACTCGGGAGCGTTTCCATCAGAGATCAGGGCGCTGAAGTCGCGGAGTTCCTTAAAACCGAAGACGGACGCGCTTTGCTAAGCCGCTCAGGAGACGCATCAAGCGTCGGGATTCTCAATACGCGCAAGAGCGGGGATGTCCTTTACCTTCATGCTTATGACAAAAGCCCGGGCTACGCGCCTGGTATGTCCTCGGAGCAGTGGCGCGCGATGCTCGATATTGAAGGCGCGATTGTCTCGTTAACAGTTCTTGGCTTCGAAGATGATCCCTTGTCCGCCGATGCCGGCATGGCGACCGTCCGAGAGTTTGCGTCGATTATTCGACGCGAGAACGCTAAGTAAGAACACCTAGTTCAAAGCTGTGTTTGCGGTGTATACGCATTCGCATGGAATTGCGGATAATGTGCCATTGCCTCATCAGGCTTGGCAGGACACGGACATGCTTCAAAACCTCAGCCAGTATCTGACCCAGACCAGCTCAGGGGCCGACGGTGCGGAAGACGTCGACGCCGCCAAATACCGGTTAGCCGAGTCGGTGCATGCACGTGCGGTTGCAGATGCGGAGCTGAGGGACGCCGAAGCCGCGATCTGGCAGATTGCCGATCCAAAACCGGACCTACAGACCGGAGAGATCTGGGCGACACGCCCAAAACCATGGTCTCAAAGCGCTCTGGCGAGACACTTTGTTGGCTCCGCGACCGGCACCGAGATCGCGCCCTCGCTGACGCTGTATCACGATTGTCCTCTCGCCCAACTCACTCTGCGTCAATTGATTGCAGCACCGTCCTCGCCAGCACCGTTCATTCTCAAAGTGGACGTACTTCATTTTGAGGGCAGTTTCCTCTCGCTCTGTCTGAACCTTGACGACCCGGAAACTTCAGACTGGCACAAGGATGACGTGATCCGAGTGTCCCTGCAGGCGGAAATGGAAACCGGTTTGCCGATCTATGCGCGACTGAACCTGAAGCAGGGGCCCAACGTCCTACAACAATTGGCGGGTTTCGGTTTCGGCGACGCGTCGCACGGACGACATACGGTCGGTTTTGATCTCGCCTATGCTGGCCTGAGTCAAAACCCAGTAGAAGCTGCTTGGGTCGATCTTATCCTCGAAAAGCCGTCGATGAATGCGGTGACACTGCACGACGTCACATTATCGCGGAGCAAAAGGGCAGACCTTTGACAGAGATGACGCTCGTTCAGACCTCATTCAAGAAAGCTGTTTGGACCGGTCGCCTTCAGCGCAAAGATCCAGGTCCGACACCCGCTCTGCGTGCTTCCTTGAATGGTACTCTTCCTCTCGAACTCGAAATTGCTGCGGCCGCTGGGCTCGCGCAAACATGGAACGTCCAGCTACGCGTCCCGGACGAAGGGCTGACAGAAGGCACACATCTTATACTAATAGAAGATCAAGAGGCCCGTGAGATTCTATACCGTATTCCAATTATCGCAGGTATCGCCGCATCGGATGACATGCGCGCTGAAATCGCGGCCTTGCGCGCGGAACTCGACCAGCTCAGATCAGCGTTTCGCACGGCGATGCGGTCCCGCAGCCTAGGCTGACGTAGCGTTGCGGATGACATTGTGAAGCTTACGCGGCAGGGTCCCCGCGTAACTCTGGGAGTCCTTCGAATGTCGCGCTATCCACACCTTCTGGCACCTCTGGACCTGGGTCATATTACGCTACCCAACAGGGTGCTTATGGGATCCATGCACACAGGCCTCGAGGAGACCCGCGACTGGAATCGCGTGGCTGAGTTCTATGCAGCGCGCGCCCGTGGCGGAGTCGGCCTTATGGTGACGGGTGGTATGGCGCCCAACGCAGAAGGCGGGGTCTTTCCCGGCGCGGCCGGCCTGTTCACGCCAGAGGACATCGCGAACCATAAAAGAGTGACAGACCGTGTGCATACTGCGGGGGGGCTCATTGCAATGCAGATCTTGCACGCGGGGCGGTACGCCTACGGTCCCAATTGCGTCGCGCCTTCCGCCATCAAATCCCCAATCTCGCCGTTCAAGCCAACGGAACTTAATGAAGACGGGATCGAAAAACAGATCAGCGATATCGTGACTGCCGCGACCCGCGCTCAGGAGGCTGGGTACGACGGGGTCGAGGTCATGGGCTCGGAAGGGTATTTCCTGAATCAGTTTCTGGTCACGCACACCAACCGCCGTGAGGACCGGTGGGGCGGGTCTTACGAGAACCGGATGCAGCTGCCTGTCGAAGTGGTACGACGCGTGCGAGAGGCCGTCGGGCCCGATTTCATCGTCATCTACCGTCTGAGCATGATCGACCTGATCCCCAACGGTTCCACCTGGGAAGAGGTTGTTCAACTCGCCAAAGCGATCGAAGCTGCCGGCGCTTCAATCCTGAACACCGGCATCGGTTGGCACGAAGCCCGTATCCCGACGATCGCCACCTCTGTGCCGAGAAAAGCCTTTGCATGGGTAACGCAAAAACTGATGGGCGAAGTATCGATCCCGGTCATTACGTCCAATCGCATTAACACCCCTGAAGTCGCAGAAGAAGTGCTGTCGGAGGGCTGCGCAGACATGGTGTCCATGGCCAGGCCATTTCTGGCGGACGCGGATTTTGTGGCAAAGGCAGCGGCAGGCAGGGCACAGACGATCGCGCCTTGTATTGCCTGCAACCAGGCCTGCCTGGATCACACGTTCTCGGGGAAGCTGACCTCCTGTCTGGTCAACCCACGGGCCTGCCATGAAACCGAGCTGAGCTGGTCAGCTACAGAAACCCCGAAACGGGTGGCCATCGTGGGCGCTGGTCCGGCTGGTTTGGCGACCGCCATGGTGGCCGCGGAGCGCGGTCACAAGGTGGCTTTGTTCGACAAGGCCCCAGAGATCGGCGGGCAATTGAACATGGCCAAGATGGTTCCGGGCAAGGAGGAGTTCCACGGTCTGGTTGCCTGGTTTGAAACCATGATGGAAGAGCACAGTGTCGATCTGCGCTTGAACACTGAAGCCGACGCCGCGACCCTGATTGACTTCGACGAGGTGATCATTGCGACTGGGGTTCTCCCACGCGATCCGGAAATCATGGGGCAAACAGGACCGAACGTCCTTTCCTACATCGATGTGCTTCGGGGAGGAGCTCACGTGGGCAACCGCGTTGCAATCGTCGGAGCAGGTGGCATTGGTTTCGACGTTGCGGAGTATCTTGCACATGAGGGTGAAAGTCCGACGGAAGTCCCGGAGCTTTGGCGTAAGGAGTGGGGCGTGCGCGACCCGGAGGATGTGCGCGGGGGGGTAGCGCCCGAGGGTCCTCAACCCGTGGCGCCGGCGCGCGAGATTACCCTGTTGCAGCGCAAAGCTGAAAAACTCGGCAAGCGGTTGGGAAAAACAACAGGCTGGATCCACCGAGCCAGCCTCCAGATGAAGAACGTGCGGATGCTCGGTGGCGTGAACTACGAAAAGATCGACGCACGTGGGCTTTGGGTCAGCTACGGCGAGGAGCGCGAGCGCCTGGAGCTAATCGAAGCAGATACAATCGTGCTCTGCGCCGGTCAGATACCGTTGCGCGACGTCGCAGATGCGCTGATCGCAAAGGGGAAACCAGCGCACATCATCGGCGGCGCGGACGTCGCCGCGGAGCTTGATGCCAAGCGTGCAATTGACCAAGGCGTCCGTCTGGCTGCCCAAATCTAGCCTTATTGCGTGTTTCCATGCCACGAACAGGCTGTGGATAACCCCGATATTGTCTGCCCGTCGGCTCAAATCTGCCCAATTTCGACGCAATACCTGACACCTGAACTTAGCTGCCAGGATTGCGACATGGACCGATTGACCGAAATGGAAGCCTTCGCCACAGTTGTGGATCAAGGTGGTTTTACCGACGCCGCCAAGAAAATGGGCATTTCGAAATCGGCTGTCTCTAAGCACGTCTCCTCGTTGGAGGCACGCCTCGGCGCACGATTGCTTAACCGCACAACACGACGCGTAAGCCCAACCGAGATTGGCCTGGCCTATTATGACCGTGCGCGCCGGGTGCTGAACGACGCTGGCGAAGCCGATGCTCTGGTCAGCGCAATGCAATCCGAACCTTCTGGCCTCTTGCGCATTTCGGTTGCCACTGATTTCGGCGTGAACCACTTGTCGCCGATCCTGTCACGTTTCCTGCACCAATTTCCCGAGATCCAAATCAACATGGTTCTGAACAACCGCTATGTTGAACTGATTTCGGAAGGTTTTGACCTCGCAGTACGTGTCGGAGACCTGGAGGACAGCACCTTGCGTGCTCGGAAACTGACAGACACGACCAAACGGATGATTGCCTCCCCGAATTACTTGCAGAGATACGGCACACCGCGTCGGATTGATGACCTAAGCGACCATAAGCTCCTGCACTACTCCAACCAGGCCTCAGGTAATGTCTGGAAGGTAACCGCGCCGTCCGGCGAGAAGCGTCAGGTACGCACTGCAGGCTGGCTCACTGTAAACGATGGCCAGTCCTTGTTAAACGCGGCTATGTCCGGCCTTGGGATCGCGTATCTGCCAAGCTTCCTCTACGCAAACGCGCTCGATGACGGCAAGGTCGTGGAAGTGCTCCCAGATCTGCCCTTGGAAGCAATGGGCATCTACGCAGTCTACCCACCGGGGCGTTTTACGCAGCCAAAAGTGCGCGCGTTTATTGACTTCCTCGTGCGGGAATTCGCAGAACCCGATCCGAAAACGGCCTGATCTGACAGTTAACGAGCCATGAGGACCGCCTCGACCCGGCGGTTTCTGAGGCGACCCTCCTGGGTCGTGTTCGTTGCGCGAGGGGCCAGATAGCCAACCCCGTCCGCCAGAAGCTGAGCGGGCGGAACCCCAAACCCGTTAATTAGTCTTGTACGCACCGCTTCGGCCCTTTGGCGTGACAGCGTTATGTTTGGCTCCAGATTGCCCTCGGCGTCAGTGTGCCCAACCAGAATAACTGTCGCGTCGGGATTGGAAGCGAGGAATGCTGCAAGCTCCCGCAACCCGGGGTAGTCCGCATCGCTTAGCGCCGCACTGCCGGTTTCGAATTCTAACCCCTCTAGCACAATTGTTCCGCGCCCAGCGAAAAGACCTTCCTCCTTAGTCGGCGTCTCCAAGGTCTCAGTGCTTTCAGTTGCCGAAGGCATCTCAATCACGGGCGCAGGTGCGGGCGTGACTGAAACGTGCTGTAGATATCCGGTGCCGCCGGCAAGGCTCAAAAGCGCGAAATCGACCTGACCGGAAATACCATTGCGCACCGCCAAATATCCGAACACTGCCAAGTCCACGATCATTTCTGGTGGCGGGATGGTTTCCACCGCTTCGCGAAAATCGAACCCACCACAAGTTCGGCTGGTACAGTCCAGCAAGACTACCTGATCTTCGCCCACAAGCTGAGATCGAAGATTCACCATCAACGCATCCAGTGACATTTCGGTTGGAAACTGAATAACCGAAGTGCGTACCGTACCCTCCTGCTTGTCTTGTGGGACGTCACCATTGCTTGCCGAGCCAACAGGGAACGTCACCCGCGCAAAAGCGTCTTCTGTCTGTAGAACAAGTTGCGCACCCGCAGGCATCTGGACAGGTATGTCCTGCGCAAGACCAGGGCCGGTGACCACCAATACCGACAGAACCAGCGGCGCTGCTTTCACCTATGGGCCCCGTGATACTCCGGGTTGGGGCGCATATCCGTGGCCGATGCAACGCGATTGGTCATATTAAAGAAGCCGGTGACCGCGGCGATGTCCCAGATGTCCCGGTCTGAAAACCCGACATCCCGCAGTGTCTGTCGATCCGCTTCGGTTGTCTTGGCACTGCTCTCGGTCAACGCCACAGCGAAATCCAGCATCACCCGTTGACGCTCGGAGAGGTCCGCCACGCGGTAGTTCATGACCATTTGCTCCCCGAGTTCGGGAGTTCCCGAAAGCTCCCGCACCGCCGCGCCATGGGCGACCTGACAGTAGTAGCACCGATTCACCGAAGAAACCGCAACGGCTATCATCTCTCTCTCAAGCTTAGAAAGCCCACTGTCGGCAAGCATCAGATCATTATAGAGAGCCGTAAAAGTGTTCAGCTTTTCGATATCGAAAGCGTAGGCTTTTAGCACATTTGGTACGAGCCCAAGTTTCTCTTCGCAGATCGCAAAGTACTTCTCGGTCGCCTCTGGCAACGGCTCGGCCATCGGCAAGTCAAGTGCGGTTGGCTGGTCTGTCATTCTGTCTGCGCCTCCTCGCCCAGTACGCGGTAGTGATACTGTTCCACGGGCGACAGCCCAAGGGAAGTAAAGAGCGCCAGCGACGGCCTGTTAGCCTTTGTGACGAGGGTGGCCATTCGCGTCGCGCCCTGGGTCTTCGCCCAATTGGCAGCCCCACGAACCATATTCTGAGCAACTCCCTTGCGTCGATAGGCAGACAAAACCTCCACCGCATGAATAACGGCTAGATCGCCTAGCATGGATATGAAAGCACATCCGGCGGCGCGATCCTCTACACGCCCCAGAAAGGCTGTCTTTGGATCGGCGGACCGCGCCATGACGTCCAGACGCGCGGCTCCGATTCCACCTGCTGCCCACAGTTCCTTCATGATCTGCAACGGGGGCCAAATCGGAAAGGCCGAGACCGGCGGCGGTGGCTCCATGACCGCGCCCTCTAGAAGCCCATCCAGTACAACCACGGGATCCTTAATCATAAAGCCAAGACGGCTCAGCTGCTTATCAAAGTCAGGCTGGTCGCCGCGCACCATAAAAAGCGGCACTTGCCCAAGATCGCGCATCGCCTGTGCTGCGGCGGCTATGTCCACATCGGTACAACCAGCTTCGGTCGTCGCAGCGGAGACGCGCTGCCCGCCGCCAATTCCTTCCCGAAGCACTACCGGGCCACATGTGTGATACGCGGCCGGCGCCCAAGTAGCGTCGATTGCGGTCCAAATCTCGCTCATGCCGCGTCGGGAAACGCGTCCCGAAGATAAGCCACGGCTTCCGCAAGCCGGGTTTCATCTGTCCCACGCACGACGAGGTTTGCGCCAAACACACCCTCCCGGATGAATGGATACGAGCCGAATGACAGGTCGGGATAGGTCTCAGCGGCTGTACCCAGCGGCCCCGCGAGTTCGCCTTCCGGGCGGTTCACCCGCAGGCTTTCAGAAAGAAGTGGCGTGCCGCCGGTCAAGCCCGGTAGCACGGAGGCCACCATCGCCTGAAATACTGACGGCACACCAGCCATGACATGCACGTTGCCCAAGGTGAACCCCGGCGCTGCACTGATAGGATTGTCTATCAGGATTGCGCCGTCCGGAACGCGCGCCATCCGCAGCCGAGCCGCGTTCAACTCGGTCCCGTTCCGGTCATAGTGCGCCTGCAGGAGCGCGCGCGCATCCTCACGCACATCAATCGAAGCGCCTAGGGCTTCCGCAATGGCATCGGCTGTGATGTCGTCATGGGTCGGTCCAATCCCACCGGAGGTGAACACATGCGTATAAATCTTCGACAGCGCCTTCACCGTGGACACGATGGTGGCGTTGTCGTCTGCAATCACCCGCGCTTCCCGCAGGGGGATTCCTTTCTCCGAGAGGGCTCCGGCCAGAAAATGCATGTTTTTGTCTTGTGTCCGCCCAGACAGGATCTCGTCCCCGATGACGACCATTGCTGCTGTTGGATTTTCCATATCCCGCTCCCTTGTCGGCCCCCTATGGTCGGTATAGGTCGCTCAACGTGCGCTTTCAAACCGAACTCATACCCGCGCGGCTAATCCGCCGCTACAATCGGTTCCTGACCGATGCCGAGCTGATGGAAACAGGTGAGGTCGTGCGGGCGCATTGCCCTAACCCGGGGTCGATGATGGGGTTGAAGGAGCCCGGCCTGCGTATTTGGCTTGAGCCTAACGACGATCCGAAGAAAAAACTGAAATACGGTTGGCGGCTCGTCGAGCTGGAAGACGGGCATTGGTCGGGGATCGACACATCGGTTCCGAACCGCGTGGTCGGAGAGGCTCTGCGAGCGGGAACTGTTGCCGAGGTGGCCGAGTATTCCAAAATCCGGGCCGAGGTAAAATACGGCACGAACAGCCGCGTCGATTTTCTGTGCAGCGCGGAAGGCCTGCCAGATGCCTATGTCGAAGTGAAGAACGTGCACCTGCGACGGGAAGACGATTGGGCCGAGTTTCCCGACAGCATAACAAAACGGGGGGCGAAGCACCTCGCAGAGCTGAGCAAAATGGTCAACGCCGGACACCGTGCCATTATGCTGTATCTCGTCCAGCGCACCGATTGCGCGCGCCTGAAGATGGCCGCAGATCTGGACCCGGATTATGCGGCTGCATTCGATGCGGCGCGGGCATCGGGGGTTGAGATGCTGTGTTACGGAACCAAGATAGACACAAGAGGCGTCGAGATTGGATCAGCTCTTCCAATCGACGCCGCACTTCAATCCACAATCGACTGAGGTCTGGTATCCCCGCCCCTGACACCCTATGTTCCGCCGGGAACAGGAGTTAACGCTTGAACGAACATCCGCGCCACAGACTGACCAAGGACGGAATCCGGCTACACGAGGCGGAGGATTTCGCGGGAATGCATAAAGCCGGCGCTTTGGCTGCGCAGATCCTCGACGATATTATCCCACATGTTTATCCGGGACAGACAACCGAAGAGCTGGACCGTCTTATTACGAAGATGGTCGACGACGCAGGCGCGACATCGGCTACGATTGGGTACAAGGGCTATCAGCACGGCTCCTGTATTTCGATCAACCACGTTGTGTGTCATGGCATTCCCGGCCCGAAAAAGCTGAAAGACGGCGATATCCTGAATATCGACGTAACAGTAATCGTGGACGAATGGTTTGGCGACACCAGCAGAATGTTCGTGGCAGGTAGCATGAACCGTAAAGCTGAACGTCTCGTTCAGGTCACTCACGACGCGCTCATGTTCGGCATCGAGGCCGTCAAACCGGGCAATACGTTTGGCGATATTGGGCATGCCATCCAGTCTTATGTTGAAAAACACCGTATGAGTGTTGTTCGCGATTTCTGCGGGCATGGTCTTGGTCGCGTGTTTCACGCCCCACCCAATGTGCTGCACTACGGGCGCCCTGGCACCGGCCCCGTCCTCGAGGAAGGCATGTTCTTTACCATAGAGCCGATGGTCAATCTGGGACGACCCGAAACCAAGATCCTTTCAGATGACTGGACAGCCGTAACACGCGACAAGTCGCTTTCGGCTCAGTTCGAGCACTCGATCGGCGTGACCTCGGACGGATTTGACATCTTCACACTGTCGCCAGGCGGTCTTTTCCATCCGACCTATCAGGCCGGCTAACCCTGGTTTCCATGTGGCTAAGGGAATATTCGGCGAGTTTTCCCCGCCAGCTATTTTTGCTTTAAATTCAGGGCGCTGACCCATATGCGGCACTTTAAGACCGGGCCGTTGCTTGCCATTTCCGGGCGAAACCGATTTACACCGCTTACCTGTATGACTGCGCCGGTATCTGCCTGCGCCTTTGATCTTTCTCCCAGACGGAGGCCCCGAAATGACCTTCCCATTCAAACCAACGGCCTTGGCCGCAGCCCTGAGCTTCGCCGCTCTTCCTGCTCTTGCACAGGAAGTGACGCTCCGCTTTCAGCATTTTGTCTCCCCGCTCAGCGCGAACCCTACCTACTTCATGGAGCCTTGGGCGCGTAAGATCGAGGCTGACAGCAAGGGCCGGATCAAGGTGGAGCTTTACCCGTTCATGCAGCTCGGAGGCAAAGCTCCGAACATGTATGACCTGATCCGTGACGGCGCAGTAGACGGCGGTTGGGTCATTCCCGGATACCAGCCAGGTCGGTTCCCGGAAGCCGAGGCTATGGAATTGCCGTTTATGGTCACCAAGTCAGGTGAAGAAGCCTCCAAGGCGGCATGGATCTACACGCAAAAACACCTCATGGACGACTTCGCGGACGTTCACGTGATCGCCGCCCATATGCATGGTCGCGGATTGGTACATAAAAAAGGCCCTGCCATCTCGGCGCTCGAAGATTTCAATGGATTGAAGTTACGCGGACCCTCGCGCCCGGCCACGCTTCTGTTGGAACGCCTCGGCGCAACGCCCGTGGGCATGGCCGTGCCTGCCTTTCCGGAGGCACTCGCGCGCGGGGTGGTCGATGGTGGCGTGATCACATGGGAGATGTCACCGTCGCTCAAGCTTGATGAGCTGACCGACAGCCACACAGACGTGGCCGGCGACAAGAGCCTCTACAACCTCTATTTCATCTGGGCGATGAACAAGGCCAAGTATGACAGCCTTCCAGATGATCTGAAGGCCGTGATCGATGCGAACTCGGGCTTTTATGCTTCTGCATGGGCGGGTCGGGCGCACGATACTGGTGACGCGGTTGGCAAACAGGCGATGTCCGATGCGGGCAACGAGATCGCAACTATGTCTGAAGAACTAAGTGCTGAGATTGCCGTGCTTGGTGAAGAGGTGACCGCCGCTTGGGTCGCGGAGATGACGTCCAAAGGCCTTGATGGAGCGGCCCTTGTCTCGGATGCGCAGGCTGCAGTTCAGGTCACGCGCGGATCCGGCACACCGACGAACTGAGTGTCCTCTAACGGTTTCTGAAAGCCGCTCCTTCAGGGGCGGCTTTCTTCTTGGGTTGGGTAAGCTTCCCATGCAGCCCAAAGTGTAAGCAGGCTGGGTCGGCCGCAGCGCGCGAAAAGGATATCCCCTATAAGGACCGGACCGGGCGACGGAGGGCGAGGCTTACCCGTGTCCGCGTCAGGCCGCGTCGCGGGCGCAAATGCTGAGGTAAGACTGGTCATCCTAACGCCTCCATCACGGTGATGCATGTGTCACCATACCTGCGCTGATCGCGCAAAACAAAACCTTCCGGCGGGTGCTGTGGCGTGGAATCTTCCCAAACGACAAGGGCTCCGGGGGCGATCCAACCGGGGAGTTCCAGCGCCCGCGCGCCGAGGTTCTTGCCATAAGGCGGATCAAGGAAGATCAGATCGAAGGGCGCGCCAGCGTTTTCACCGCGCTTCAATGCATCGCGTCGCTGCAGGGTCGTTTCCGCCGAAACTCCGAGCGCGTCTATGTTTTGCTGTAGAAGATTCTGTGCTGCTCGGCCATTTTCGACGAAGGTAACCGACGACGCGCCGCGCGACAGTGCTTCCAAACCTAAAGCGCCGGTTCCTGCAAAAAGATCGAGTACGCGAGCGTTCGAAATCGGGTCGCCATAGACGCCAGAGCTGAGGGACGAAAAGAGCGCCTCGCGCACGCGGTCAGGTGTCGGCCGCAAATGCGCGGCGGCATCGCCTTTGCCGACCTGCGCCAGCCTGCGGCCGCCGAAACGCCCGGCAATGATCCTCATGCCCGCATCAACGCTTTCAGGTCGGTCTCAGGGTCGCCAACCTGTGACGGGTCCGGGGATCTGCCGCTTTCGATCAGACGCTTTCCGACCATATAGGCACGCGGAGCATTCATCGCATCCACGGCCAAAAGGACCGCTCCAGAATAGTACCAATGAGACACCGCGCTTTCGTCTTGTCGGGTGATGACCGTGTCGTATCCGGTGTTCAGACCTGCGATCTGGAGTTTGACGTCATACTGATCTGACCAGAACCACGGCTTTGGCACGTATGGTTGATCTGCGCCAAGCATGTTTGCCGCGACCGCCTCCGCTTGATCGATTGCGTTCTGTACGGACTCGAGCCGAATTCGTGCACCGCGATAAGGCAGCGATGCGCAATCCCCTGCTGCCCAGATCGACGGGTCAGACGTCCGCCCGAACGCATCGACCGCGATCCCGTCATCGAGGGTCAGTCCCGCCTCTTGCGCCACTTGCGTCGCCGGGGAAATCCCGACGCCGACAATTACTAGATCGAGTGCAAGTTCGGTGCTGTCGGTCAAAACCGCACCTTCCACCCGGTCGGCGCCGGTCAAGCGGTCTAGTCCGACACCTTCTCGCAGATCGACCCCATGCTCCTTGTGAAGTGCGCGGAAGAAGTCAGAGGTTTCGGGGGCCGCGACCCGCTGCAGGATCCGATCCGCCATCTCGACCAACGTCACCTCCAGGCCAAGTTTGGCCGCAACCGCAGCAGCCTCCAAACCAATATAGCCGCCGCCGACAATCAGCACGCGCTTGCCCGCGGTCATTTCGGGTTGCATGGCATCGACATCGGACAGCGTGCGCACCGTGAACACGCCGTTGAGCGTTCCGCCGATAGCAGCCGGCAGGCGGCGAGGGACCGACCCGGTCGTCAGCGCAAGCTGGTCGTAAGAAACCGTGTCCTCCCCGACAACGATCGTCTTAGCACCCGCGTCAATCGCCTTTACCGGCTGACCGAGACGCAACTCGATCCGGTTCTCGGCGTAAAAACTCTCAGGCCGGAGATAGAGGCGTTCCTCCTCCATCTCTCCCAGCAGATAGGCCTTGGACAAGGGCGGTCGCTGGTAAGGCGGTGCGGATTCTTCTCCGATCAGAGTGATCTTCCCGTGATGCCCAAGGCTACGCAGTTTTGCGACAAGCGATGCCCCGGCCTGGCCGGCTCCGATCACGACAATATGAGACATGGGACCCGCCTCCCCTTCAGCACTGGTGTCCGGCCAAGGCCACGCTATATGCGCTGGACAGGAAAACGCAACGCGAAGGAGATTGCCAATGCAGGTGGGTGACAAACTGCCCGAAGCGGATTTGATCAAAATGGGCACAGACGGGCCGGAAGCCGTGTCGATTTCCAGCCTGACGGGTGGGCGTAAGGTCATTATTTTTGCCGTACCAGGAGCATACACACCTACGTGCCATTCCGCGCATGTTCCAAGTTTCATTCGCACCAAAGAAGCGTTTGATGAAAAGGGCGTTGACGAGATTGTCTGTGTCTCGGTCAATGATCCTTTCGTCATGAAAGCCTGGGGTGAAGCGACGGCGGCCAACGATGCCGGGATCACCATGCTGGGGGACCCGGAAAGCGCGTTCACAACCGCAATGAAGATGGCATTTGACGCGCCGCCCGTGGGTCTTCACGCCCGCTCGAAGCGGTACGCGCTTTATGCCGAGGACGGCGTTATCAAGGTGTTGCACGCCGAGGAAAGCCCGGGTGTCTGCGAAACCTCAGGCGGCGAGGCCATGCTCGAGGCGATCTAAGCCCGAGCCATCACAACAAAGAGCCGCGCTGGAACGCGCGGCTCTGTCTAGTCAGCATCCTGCCCCCACGTGGCATCCTGCATTTCGCGCAGGCGCGACGCCGTACGTTCGAACTCGAACATCCCCGGCCCTTCGACATAAAGCATCTCCGGCTGTGCTGCGGTAGAACAGATCAGCTGTACATTGGCCTCGTAAAGCGCGTCGATCAGGGTGACGAACCGCTTGGCTTCGTTGAAATTGGACCGTCCCAACTCCGGTATATCGTCAACGACCAGAACCCGCACCGCTCCCGCCAGCGCCAGATAATCGCCGGGACCGAGGGGCTGACCGCAAAGCTCCCAGAACCGCATGCGCGCAACCCCATTGTGATAGCGCGGGATTTCCAGCGCGCGGCCTTTAACGGTGAGCGTCAGCGGGTGGTTTTCGCCCCCGGTCAGATCCTCCCAGATGGCATCGAGTTGCGCGCGCGCCTCTGCTCCCTTGAGAGCGAAGTAGCGTTGCGCGCCAGTCAGGCGGTTCTGGCGATAGTCCGTTTCAGACAGAAGCTCATGCACGATCAACCGATCTTTAATCGTCTCAATGAAAGGCACAAACAGATTGCGGTTAAGGCCGTCTTTATAGAGATCATCGGGCACGCGATTGGAGGTGGTCACGATCACCACACCATCGGCAAAGAGAAGGTCGAACAGTCGCCCGACCAGCATGGCGTCGGTGATATCGGTAATCTGCATCTCGTCGAAACAGAGCAGCCGCGTCGCCTCCGCAACCTCGGTTGCAACTGGGGCCAGCGCATCGTCGACACCTGTTTTGCGTATCTCGTGCAACTTGGCGTGCATCTCCTGCATAAAGGCGTGGAAGTGTACGCGGCGTTTCGCCTCCACCGGTACATGATCGTAGAACAGATCCATCAACATCGACTTGCCGCGTCCAACTCCACCCCAAAGGTAGGCACCGCGTTTGCCAGTTGGCGCTTCGGGTTTTGAGAAACGGCCCAGCAACCCACGCTTTTTAGGAGCTGTGGCAAGGAGCGCCTTTTCCACCTCCTCCAACACATGCAGCGCGGCCACCTGCGCGGCGTCCGTCGTGATCTCGCCCTCCGCAGCGAGCGCGTGGTATCGGTCTGTGAGCGTAGTCATGGGCCTTTCCTTCGCGACGTTTCGGTTAAGCGATCTTGATGTGAAGGACCAGAAAAATTCGTTTGTCGCCGAAGAGACGGCAGAGCATGTTGCGCGGTATGGAACACCGTGCCCCTCTTATCACTCCCGTGTTGCTGGCTGGATGCGCAATTATCCTCGTCAGCTTCGCCATCCGGTCTGCATTCGGCGTCTTTCAGATCCCGATTCAGGAAGAATACGGCTGGTTGCGCAGCGATTTCTCTTTGGCAATTGCCATCCAGAATCTCGCATGGGGCATCGGCGCCCCAATTTTTGGCGCGATCGCCGAGAAGTTCTCGGACCGCAAGGCCATCCTGCTGGGCATTCTGATCTATGTCTTCGGCCTATCGCTGAGCGCATTCGCGACGACCCCTGGCCAGCACAATCTTCTTGAAATGCTCGTGGGCTTCGGAATTGCCGGCACCGGCATGGGGCTGATCCTCGCCATCGTTGGGCGTGCATCGAGTGACGAGCATCGATCAATGGCGCTGGCAATCGCAACTGCAGCCGGGTCTGCCGGGCAAATCGTCGGCCCCCCTGTCGCAGAGGTCTTGCTGCAAGCCATCCCTCTGCAGTCGGTGTTTCTGGTTTTTGCGGCCGCGATCCTGGCAACGGCCCTTGTGTTGCCGGCCCTCAAGTCTGCTCCGAAACCGGCTGGTGGACCGGCCCCCGAGCCGATGGGAGCGGCGCTAACACGCGCCTTACGCGACCCAAGCTTCACACTGATCTTTCTCGGGTTCTTTTCCTGCGGCTATCAATTGGGCTTCATCACGGCGCACTTCCCGGCATTCGTAACAGAGCTTTGCGGCCCGATTAATCCATCAGGCGTACTCGCCGGGATCGGTATTTCGACCACGTCAGCCCTCGGAGCTGTCGCGATCTCTCTGATTGGGCTTGCGAATATCGTGGGGGTGCTAGCGGCGGGCTGGGCCGGAAAACGTTACCTAAAGAAGAACCTTCTTGCCGGGGTTTACTTCGCGCGCACTTTGGTGGCCGCTGCCTTCATAATGATGCCGATTACCCCCGAGACCGTGATCCTGTTCTCGCTTGCCATGGGCTCTTTGTGGCTTGCAACAATCCCGCTCACCTCGGGGCTGATCGGTCAGCTCTACGGTCTGAAATACATGGGAACGCTCTACGGGTTTGTGTTCCTCAGTCATCAGATTGGCAGTTTCCTCGGCGTTTGGCTGGGCGGCCGGCTCTACGATGTCTATGGCGACTACACGCTGGTGTGGTGGGTTGGCGTCGGCGTCGGGCTGTTCTCAGCCATTGTACACTTGCCCATTCGTGAACGCGCACAGCCGATACCCGCCTAAATCGGGTGCTCTCCGGCCGCGAAGGCCGCTTCCTGTTCGGTGAGCAGCCCCTCGGCAATCAAGCGATCCGCCCAACCCTGCGGGTCGGTGAACACGTGACCCTGCCACCCTCGGGCTTTGGCTGCTCCGACGTTCTCCGGGCGGTCGTCTGCAAATAGAAGTCGACTCGGGGAAACGCCGCTGTCGGCCTCGACCGCCGCGTAGATCGCCGGATCTGGTTTGATCAGCCCCAGATGCCCAGAGACGTAGGGCCGGTCAAACTCCTCGAGAAAACGATAGATCGACTTGGCATAGTCAAAGCTTTCAATCCCGAAATTCGTGAGCGCAAAGACCGGAACTCCCTTGGCTCGCAAGCGCCGCAGGAGGTGAACAGAATGCGGGATCACCGGCGAGGCCAGTTCAATCCAGCGGTCGTGCCAAAGCCGGATTGCCTTTTCGTGCGTAGGATAACGCGCGGCCCAGTCGTAAACTGTCGCGCGCCAGTTACCCCCCGCATCGACGACGTCGTTCATGCCGTGCAGGTCGACCTCAGCAAACATTGCCTTGCGCGCGGCTTCGCCGATCTCGCGGTCATAGAAGCGCTCGGGCTGCCACTCGATGAGCACATTCCCGATGTCGAATACAACGGCTTCAACTGCCATGTCCTGAAGCCTCCTGTGCTGCCCGACGCATCTCTGTCTCAAGCGCGTTAAGGAAATTTGAGCGATCCGCACGGGAAAATGCCCGCCCTCCGCCCTGCCGGAAAGGATCTGCCGCACGTAGGTCTGTCATCAGGTCCCGTGTTGCAAGCGCGTTTCCGACATTAGCTTGCGTCAAGGCTTCGCCATTTGGCTTGAGCACCCGCGCGCCGTTTTCGACACAGCGCGCCGCAAGCGGAATGTCGGCTGTCACCACGACATCGCCCTTCTCGGCCCGGTCCGCAATCCACTTGTCCGCGACGTCCGGGCCTTCGGGAACGATCACAATCTCGATGAGAGGGTTCTGCGAAGGCCGCAAGCCGCCGTTCGAGACAAGATACATGCGCGCCCTGTGACGTGTCGCAACCCGCTCGGCTTCACTCTTCACTGGGCATGCATCCGCATCGATGTAGAGCGCCATTGCTTCACCCTCCGCCCGTCAAAGGCGCGACCCAAGCGATAACAGCCGAGACCGTCACGATGCTAGCCGCGGTAGAAATAAGGATCGTTGCCGACACCCGCGCGGGCGCCACACCGTAATGCTGTGCAAGTATATAGACATTCCCGGCGGTGGGCAGCGCAGCCGCAGCAATCATGACACCTGCTGCATACGTGTTGGAAACGGGGAATATCACCAGCGCTGCCAAAGCGACGGCCACGGGATGCACAACGAGCTTACTAAATGACAACCACGCCGCGATCTGAACGCGCTCTGCAGATTTTCCTGCTAGCGAAGCCCCTATCGCAAAGAGTGCGCCGGGCGTTGCCGCGGACCCAAGAATATCGAGGAATGAGTTCATTGGTGTTGGGATCGGTATACTGAAAGCCGACCAGATCAGACCCAACGAGATTGAGACGATCATCGGGTTCTTCAAAAGACCCAGACCCACTGATTGCAATACCCCGAAACTCACCCGGCCGTCACGAGAACCGGTTATCAGGATCACGATCAGGCTCCCAAAAACAATCAGGTCCACGGCCAGAACCAACATGACAGGGCCTATCGCGGCCTCTCCAAGAAGCAGCACCAGCATAGGGATCCCGAGAAACCCCACGTTTCCGATTACCGCGCACTGAGCTTCGACCGCGGCTTGCTCAACCCCGATACGTCGGATCAGCGCGACAACTGTCGCGAGCACGTAGACGACGCCGGTTGCGGCGAGATACGCCCAGATAAACTGCCAATCCAAGATTTCGGCCAAAGACAGATTGGCTGCAAACCGAAATAGCATCGCTGACAGTGCAAAGTAGAAAACGAACTTGGTCAGATACGCGGTGGCCTCGGGGGTAAAGAACCCCGTGCGCCCCGCTCCGTATCCGAGCGAGATGATAGCGAAGAACGGTAAGGTCTGAAGAAAGATTGCAATCATGGCGCCACCCTACGCGCACCGTTCCTTTTAAACAGTGCAAAGCGATACGTTGCTGCCAATTGCCTGATTTCTGTCTGAACGGCAACGGGCATCCAAAGGTCTGATGGCTTGCCGGGCCGCTGCGGCTGGGGCAAAATCACCCTAGGAGCGAAGGAGAGACATGAACGTTGACCCCGGAATAAAACGCGGACGGAAGTTTGACGCTGTGCTGGCAGGCGCACGCGACATCTTTCTGCGCGACGGGTTCGAAGGGGCAAGTGTCGATGAGATCGCTAGGGCCGCTAAGGTCTCGAAGGCAACGCTCTATAACTACTTTCCAGACAAGCGATTTCTGTTTCTGGAAGTCGCCCGTAGCGAAATCAGTGCTGTGGCCGGCAACGCGATGGAAGCGATTGACCGAACCAAGCCACCTGCCCATGTTCTGGCGGCTGCCGCACGCACGATCATCGGATTCAACACATCGCCCATGGGCCTTGGTATCTATCGGCTCTGCGTCGCGGAGGCTGATCGCTTTCCAGACATGGCGCGAAGTTTTTACGAGGCAGGTCCCCTGGTCGCCCGCACTGCGCTTCTCGAATACTTTGATGAAGCGATTTCGCGCGGCGAGTTGCTGATCGCGGATAAACCTCTGGCCGCGGATCAGTTCTTGGAACTGTGCCGGACCGATGTTCAACTGCAGCTCTTGCTTGGCGTCGGAAAGACACCAGACCCAGCTCGAATTGACCGCATCGTCTCGGGAGCAGTCGAGCTTTTTCTGGCGCGCTACGGAAAGCCCAGAGATTAGGCCTTAAAGCTTTCGGTACATGACATGGGCCTCGACGACCCCGGCGCGCGGATGGCGAAATGCGTCCGGAATCGTGCCAATGATCGAAAACCCGTTTGCAAGCCACAAGTCGACCGCACGCTGGTTGGTCGACACGACGCAATTATACTGCATCGCTTTGAAACCAGCCTCGCGCGCCGAAGTCAAGGAATGCGCCAGCATGGCGCGGGCCACGCCCCGACCACGGGCCGCCGCTGCGGTGACGTATCCGCAGTTGCAAATATGGTCGGCATTCCCGGCAAAGTTCGCGACAAGGTAATAGGTGCCAAGTAGGGCAGCCCCGTCCTGCGCCACAAACGTCCTCCGCTCTGGTGCAAACCAGTAGGCCCGCGCCTCTGCTTCCAGGATTTCCGGAGAAATCGCATAGGTCTCGCCCGCGCGAAAAACAGGCTCGAGCATTGCCCAGACTCCTGGCCAATCGCCTGGCTCAGCAGCACGGACCTCCAGACTCAATAGACCACTACGGCCCGGATCGACTTGCCTTCATGCATCAGGTCGAAGCCCTTGTTGATATCTTGAAGCGATAGCGTATGCGTGATCATCGGGTCGATCTCGATTTTACCATCCATGTACCAGTCAACGATCTGTGGCACATCCGTGCGGCCTCGCGCACCACCGAAGGCCGTACCGCGCCAAACCCGTCCGGTCACCAGTTGGAACGGCCGTGTGGATATCTCCGCGCCCGCTGGCGCGACACCGATAATGATGCTTTCCCCCCAGCCCTTGTGAGCGCATTCGAGCGCGGCACGCATCACCTGCACGTTGCCAGTGGCGTCAAAGCTGTAATCTGCCCCGCCTCCGGTCAGTTCCACCAGATGAGCAACCAAATCACCCGAGATCTCTGACGGATTGACGAAATCGGTCATGCCGAATTTCTGGGCCATCGCAGCCTTGTCTGCATTGATGTCCACACCAACGATCTGATCGGCTCCGGCCAACCGCAGGCCTTGAATGACGTTCAGCCCGATCCCCCCGAGGCCAAACACGACGCCAGTTGAACCGATTTCCACTTTTGCGGTGTTCATGACCGCGCCGATCCCCGTAGTGACTCCGCAGCCGATGTAGCAGACCTTGTCAAAGGGCGCGTCAGGCCGGATTTTTGCCAGCGCAATCTCAGGCAGGACCGTGTGATTGGAGAATGTAGAACAGCCCATATAGTGCAAGATCGGCGTGCCATCGAGCATCGAAAAGCGCGACGTACCATCGGGCATGAGCCCCTGCCCCTGTGTGGATCGGATCGCCTGACAGAGATTTGTTTTGGGGTTCAGGCAATACTCACATTCGCGACACTCCGGCGTATAAAGCGGGATGACATGATCGCCGGGTTTCAGAGAGGTCACACCCGGGCCAACTTCAAGCACGACGCCGGCGCCTTCATGACCCAAGATCGCCGGGAAGAGGCCTTCCGGATCTGCGCCGGACAAAGTGAACTCATCCGTGTGACAGATCCCGGTTGCTTTGATTTCGACCAGAACCTCACCGGCTTTTGGACCTTCGAGGTTGACCTCCATCACTTCAAGCGGTTTGCCCGCACCCAAGGCGACGGCTGCTGTTGTGCGCATAATTGTTTCCTCCCTTTCCAGGCAGGATGGTAGAAATCCGGCTCTACGGCAATGATCTCTTGAAGGCAGAAATTCGACTTGAGTGCACTGAATAACAGATGATGAATGCAACCCCCCGCTACCGTGCGTGTTGCTTGAGGAATACCGCGCTAAAGAGGGTTTGCGAATTGCGTTACAATGCAATTGCGCCCTTTGCCTTGTGCGTTGATTGATGTTTGGGTTTTTGACCGAACCCAGCCGGCACTAACGGAACGGTTTGCGGACAATGCGGTCAATACCTCCGGCGAAACCTGTTGCCTTCACGTGGCTTTCTAGGTCCGCCGCATAGCCGCGGTGTGCAGCGTGTTCTTGCCCCACTATGGCGCGGTTTCCACAACTTCGGCGTTAGTCTTTCCTGCCTCCTGCTCCCATTGAAAGGCTTAGTCGCGAGGCGCAGGCTTCGCCGCAAGCGCAGGATCGCCCAGGCCAGGCGTCAGGATATGCCGCAGAAGGGCTACGGGATGTGCCCGCAGACTGAGGCGCATCGCAACGAAATCTTCCACCACTTCCTCGCCCAGACTCATCGGCGGTAAAGCGACAGCGGGCTCTTGCGCCCCTTCTCCTTCCAGATCTCCGGCAAAAAGCGGAAGCGGTGCATTGCCCTTCAGTGCGCGCGCCTCCCACAACGCTTCCCGCCGGCTGAGGCCAAGACCAGAAAACGCATCCGCCTCGGCCAGACGCGCGATCTGCGCGGGCGGCACGCCTGCCCGACGCCAAAGGTCTGCCACAGCGCGGTAGCCGTTGCCACGCGCGGCAGAAATCCAGCCCGCCTCATCCTCGGACATCCCCTTGATCTGGCGGAACCCGAGGCGAAGCGCGAGGCCACCCCGCCCGTCAGATTCCATCACATTGTCCCAATAGCTCATGTTGATGCAGGCGGGGCGCACCTCCACCCCGTGTTCACGGGCATCCCGCACGATCTGCGCGGGCGCATAAAACCCCATGGGCTGCGCGTTCAGAAGTGCACAGGCAAAAATGCCCGGATGGTGGTGCTTGATCCAGGAACTGGCATAAACCAACAGCGCGAAACTGGCCGCATGGCTTTCGGGGAAGCCATAACTGCCGAAACCTTCGATCTGAGAAAAACACCGCTCCGCGAAGTCGCGCTCATACCCGTTTTCGGCCATGCCCCGCAGGAAACGCGTGCGGAATTCGGACACGTTGCCGTGCTTCTTGAAGGTCGCGAGCGAGCGGCGCAGTCGGTCCGCCTCGGATGGGTCGAAGCCTGCACCCAGAATGGCGATCTGCATCGCCTGTTCCTGAAAGAGCGGCACACCAAGGGTTTTGGCGAGTACGCGGCCCAATTCGTCGGATGGGAAGCTCACCTCCTCCTCGCCGTTTCTGCGCCGGATGAAGGGATGAACCATGTCGCCCTGAATGGGCCCGGGCCGCACAATGGCGACCTGAATGACGAGGTCATAAAAACAGCGCGGGCGCATCCGTGGCAGGAAATTCATCTGCGCGCGACTTTCGACCTGAAATACTCCGATACTGTCGGCCCGGCAAAGCATGTCATAAACCGCCGGGTCCTCGGGCGGCAGGGTAGCCAGCGTATAGTCGAGCTGATGATGCCGCTCCATCAAGGCGAAAGCTTTACGGATACAAGTGAGCATGCCCAGCGCCAGAATATCGATCTTCAGGATGCCGAGACTGTCTATGTCGTCCTTGTCCCAGCAGATGACCGTGCGGTCCTCCATGGTCGCGTTTTCGATGGGCACAAGGTCATCGAGGCGACCTTCGGTGATCACGAAGCCGCCCACATGCTGGGACAGGTGGCGCGGGAAGCCCTGAATTTCGTAGATCAGTTCGATCGTTTGACGCAAACGGCGGTCGGCGGGATCAAGACCGATCTCGCGCAGGCGCTCTTCTTCGATGCCCCGGACCGAGCCGAAGCCCCAGATCTGCGAACTCAGTGCCGCAAGCGTGTCTTCGGTCAACCCCATGGCGCGACCTACCTCGCGCACCGCCCGCTTGCCGCGGTAATGGATCACCGTGGCGCAAAGCCCGGCGCGCTCGCGACCGTAGCGTTCGTAGATGTGCTGGATTACCTCCTCGCGCCGCTCATGTTCGAAATCGACGTCGATATCGGGGGGCTCGTCACGCGCCTCAGACACGAAGCGTTCAAAGACCATCGTCCCGATTTCGGGGGAGACGGAGGTAATGCCAAGAGCAAAGCACACCACGGAATTGGCGGCGGAGCCGCGCCCCTGACAAAGAATATCACGCGACCGGGCAAAGGCGACGATATCGCGAACGGTCAGGAAATACGGCGCATAGCCCAGCTTGGCGATAAGGGCCAGTTCATGCTGCGCCAGTTTCTGTACGCGATCGGGTATGCCCGAGGGGTACCGCCAAACAAGTCCGTCCTGTGTGAGCCGCGCAAGGCGGTCTTGAGGAGCTTCCCCATTCTGAACCTCGGATGGGTAGTCATACCGTAGCTCGCTCAGGCAGAATGAGCAGCGCGCGGCAATCTCGGCCGCGCGTTTTACAGCGTCTCCATGGCCACGGAAGAGACGGCGCATCTCCGCCTCGGACCGCAGGCGCTGTTCGGCATTGGCCGTTGCGGCCCGGCCCAGATCGTCAACCCGTGTGCCAGTTCGCACAGCCGTCAGGACATCCGCCAGACGGCGACGGCGCGCGATATGCATCCGTGGTGCAGCGGAGGCGACTGTGGGGATGCCCAGCCTGTCTGCGAGAGCGGCCAGCCGGTCAAAGTGGCCTGGATCCCGTCCGTCATAAACTGGGGCCATCAGCAGGCTGAGTTTGGGGCCAAAGCGGTGCGCCAACCGTTCCGCCTGCGTCCACCATGTACCCGCAGCACACGCATCTGCCTGCGCCTGTGTCGACCCGTGAAGAAGCATCTGGCAGGCCTCCAGCCCCTCCAGAACATCCGCGAGGCTGAGTTCACAATCGCCTTTGGGCGCGCGGCGACGGCCAAGCGACAAAAGTCGTGACAGCGCCGACCAGCCGGTACGGGTCTCTGGCAGAACGGTGATCACCAACCCATCCGTCAATACAAGCTTTGCCGCCGGGATCAGGCGTGGAACGCGGGCAATATCCGCCCCCACCTGAGATGCCGGAGCAGGGTGCATTGGGCCGATCAGCCCGTCGCGCGCCTCCAGCGCGGCCCGCTCGTTGATCAGACGCGCAATCTCCTTGCCGCGCGTATAGGCGCGCACGATTCCCGCCACCGAATTCTCGTCCGCAATCGCAACGGCGGACAAACCGAGCAACCCGGCCCGGTCGATATATTCTTCAGGATGCGATGCGCCTGTCAGAAACGAAAAATTGGACAGCGCAGAGAGTTCGGCAAACATCGGCGGCAGCATTTTTGTTCACGTTATGTTCCACCATAGATCCATCACACGAAAATGACGAGTCCCTAAGAATAGGCGGGGTGTGCAGAACTAAACGCGTGGGCCGAAATGCGATGCGAACTCTTCGAACACCGCTCGATACACGTCACGCTTGAACGGGACGATCGACTCTAGAACAGTCTCAGGTGCCAGCCAGCGCCACTGGCTGAATTCGGGAGTCTCCGTCGCGATATCGATATCGGCATCGGTGCCCCCGAAGCGCAGTAGCAACCAGCGTTGTTTCTGGCCCTTAAACCGGCCCTTCCAGATGCGCGGAACAATGTCGTGCGGCAGGTCGTAAGTCACCCAGTCGGCGGTCTCTGCAGCGACCTCCACCAGATCAGGCGTTACGCCCGTTTCTTCGCCCAACTCCCGCAAGGCGGCTTCACGCGCAGTTTCTCCCTTGTCGATCCCGCCCTGCGGCATCTGCCAGGCCGGCACCTCGCTGTCGATCCTCTGCCCGGCAAAGACACGCCCGCGCTTATCCATTAGGACGACGCCCACGCAGGGCCGATAGGGCAGCGCTGCGATTTCTTCGGGCGTCAGTGCGCGGGCGACCGTTTTAGTTTTCCGACCCAAGCGCGTTGAGCCCCTTAAGGATGTCGATCGCGTATGCCAGCTGATAATCCTCGTCGCGCAAGTCGGCGGCATCCTCGGCGGCCTGTTGCTCTTTAAGGAGCTGCTGGCGCTCATCCTCAGAGATCGAGTCGTTATCGAGAGATCCGCGCAAGTCTGCCTCGGACCGGTTAAAGCGTTCGGCCTCTTCTTCTTCGTTCTCGGCCTCAGGGCGACGCGGCGGCTGGGCCACAACGATATCAGGCGACACCCCAAGGGATTGAATGGAACGCCCGGACGGCGTGTAGTAGCGCGCGGTCGTCAGGCGCATTGCGCCATCGCCACGGAGCGGAACGACTGACTGCACGGATCCTTTGCCGAAGCTCTTTGTACCGATCACAATCGCGCGGCGGTGATCCTGCAAGGCTCCTGCCACGATCTCGGAAGCCGAAGCAGAACCGCCATTGATCAGAACAACAATCGGTTTGCCTTCAGTCAAATCCCCGTCGGTCGCATTAAAGCGCTCTCCATCCTGCGGATCGCGCCCACGGGTCGAGACAATCTCCCCCTTGTCGAGGAACGCATCCGATACCTTGATTGCTTGCGTCAGCAAACCACCCGGATTGTTCCGCAGATCGATGATGAAGCCGTTCACAGCTTCCATTCCGCCGGCCTCTTCCACTTCCTCAGCGAGTTTTTCCGCGAGGTTCGGATAGGTCTGGTCATTGAAAGTGGTGACGCGCAACACGATGGTGTCCCCGACGGTACGAGATCGGACCGCCGTCAGACGAATAGTATCACGGGTGATAGTGACGTCGAACGGTTCATCGATGCCTTCGCGCACGACAGTGATGATGATGTCAGACCCGACAGGACCGCGCATCATCGTGACAGCTTGATCCAATGTCAGACCCAGTACGGACTCGCCGTCCACGTGGGTAATGAAATCCCCGGCTTCGATACCAGCTTCAGCAGCCGGCGTGTCGTCAATAGGGGAGACAACTTTGACAAAGCCATCTTCCTGAGTCACTTCGATTCCAAGACCGCCGAACTCACCGCGGGTCTGAACCTGCATATCCCCGAAGTCCTTAGGCGCAAGATAGCTCGAATGTGGATCAAGCGACGTGAGCATGCCGTTGATGGCCGCCTCGATCAGGTCCCCTTCGTTAACATCTTCCACGTACTGGGCGCGGATACGTTCAAAAATATCGCCAAAAAGATCGAGCTGTTCATACACAGAGCTTTTGCGTGCAGCTTCCTGCGCGACCAGCGGCCCGGCCACCTGAGTGGTCAGAAGTGCGCCCGCCACAGTGCCGCCCAGCGCGGCCATTACGAATTTCTTCATCTGCGTCTATGTCCTTCTCACGCCCTCTCGGGAGCGTCTTGATACGTTGGTCTTGTCCAGCCTACTCCATGGAGACCGAGTCAATCACGAACCATTCGGCCGGATCTACGGGCTCTCCGCTGTCTCTTAACTCCATATAAAGCGTCTCTTGTCGCATTTGACCACCGTCTGCACGGTCAAATGCTGGTGTATCGCCTCCCATAAGGCCAAGTGGTGCGTCCCGCGTCACGACTTCGCCGTTCTGCACGAAAACCTCATTTAGTCCGGACATGATCAGCAAGTAGTCCGCCTGAGGCTCGAGGATAACAACAATTCCGTAATCGAGAAGCGTTCCCACGTACCGCACAGTGGCCGCAGATGGCGCTGTTACCAGCGCCTGAGCCTCTGTCGCGACGACTATTCCAGAACGCTCAATCCCCGCCAAGTCCGCTTGTCCGAAACCTCGGATCGCATTCCCCGCGACAGGTAAAGGCAAACTGCCCTTCGCAGATACGAAGCCGGACGTCGGCGCCGGCTTTACGTCCAACGACGAAAGCCCCTCCGCAAACTCCCGCAGCGAAGTACTTGAGGCAGAGAGTACACCGAGCAAAACCGGGTCTGCAGCAGGACCGTCGGGCAATCGGACCCGCTCGGAGATGACTTTTGCCAACGCTGTACGGGCTGTCTGAATATCAACAAGAGCCTGCGCCAGACGCGCTTCCGCGTCGGTTTGAACTCCCCTCACGTCTTCGAGCTCTCGCAATCGCGCACTTAAGCGTTCCGCTTCAGCAGCAACCGCAGGTGTGACATCAGAAATCAGCATTCCGGCCCGCGCCAACCCGAGCGGACCCTCGGGGTGCATCAGCAGAACCGGATCCGGTGTCCGGGAAATAGTCTGCAAAACACCGAGCAATTCGCCCAGTCGTTCCTGTTCGGCTTCCAGACCAGCAAGGATGGCTTGTTCACGGATCAACGCGATGCGCGCGCTTTCGCGAATTGCAGTCAACCCGGTCTCAAAACCACGGACTGCCTGAGTCAAAGCGGCCACCCGATCCGAAGCCGTTGGCGCAGCCTCCAGCAGGGCGCGCGCCATATCCAACTGACCAACAGCCTCTTCCGCCCGCAACGCCGGGTTAGACGACGTTTGTGCATCCGCGACGCCCCCGCCAATCAACAGCAAAGCGCATATGACACACGCTCTGAGCCTCATGTCGCTATAAGGCTCCGGCCAGTCATCTCATCTGGTTGCGGCAAATGCATCAGTTCCAAAAGTGTGGGCGCCAAATCCGCCAGACGCCCACCGGGCCGCAGTTGTGCGCCTTCGGGTCCACCAACGAGGATCACTGGTACAGGGTTGAGCGTGTGCGCAGTATGTGGGCCACCTGTGTCAGGGTCGATCATGGTTTCGCAATTTCCGTGGTCCGCTGTCACGATCATTGTGCCCCCAGTTGCTTCGAGGGCCTCGATCGCCACTCCAAGCCCATGGTCCACCGCGGCGCACGCTGCCTTGGCAGCCTCCAGATCACCGGTATGACCGACCATGTCTGGGTTCGCGTAATTCACCACGATCAGATCGTATCCGGCTTCAATCGCGGAAACGAACTTCTCAGTTACCTTCGCCGCACTCATCTCAGGCTGCAAATCATACGTTGCCACCTTTGGCGAGGCTGGCATGAACCGATCTTCGCCAGCTTCGGGTACTTCAGCGCCGCCGTTCAAAAAAAACGTAACATGCGGGTATTTCTCAGTCTCGGCCAGTCGGAATTGGGTTCTTCCCTGAACGGCGACCCAATGACCGAGCGTGTTGACGATCTCGCGCTTGGGAAAAACCGTTTGCATGTAGACGTTATGGTCGTCCGAATACTCCACCATACCCAATAAACCGGACAGCGCAGGCCGGGCCCCTGTATCGAACTCGACGAACTCTGGCTCGCCAATGGCGCGCAGGACTTCGCGCGCCCGGTCGGCTCGGAAGTTCAGACAAAAGATCCCATCGCCATCTAGAACACCTCGATAGTCGCCAATCAGGCAAGGATCCAGGAACTCATCTGTCTCGCCGCGCAAGTACCCATGAGCCACCGCTTCCGTCGCCGTCTCGGCTTGATGCGCGGCTTTGCCGTTAAGAATTGCGTCATAGGCTTTTTTGACGCGCTCCCATCGGTTGTCGCGGTCCATCGCGAAATACCGTCCTGTCACCGTGCCGATGCAAGATCCCTCCGGCAACTGGGCTGAAAGATCAGCGACATAAACGTCCGCCGACTTCGGAGGGACGTCACGCCCATCGGTGATGGCGTGGATTACCACAGGCACACCCGCTTCCGTAATCGCGCGCGCTGCCGCGAGGATATGGTTCGTGTGACCATGAACCCCGCCGTCGGAGGCAACGCCCATCAGATGGGCCGTTCCGCCAGAAGCTTGCAGTTTGTCTATGAAGTTCCGCAGCGCGGCCTCCTGTTCGAACGTCCCCTCTTCAATGGCGAGGTCAATCTGCCCAAGGTCCATCGCCACCACGCGACCCGCGCCGATATTCGTATGACCCACTTCCGAGTTGCCCATTTGGCCGCGCGGTAAGCCGACGTCGGGGCCGTGCGTGATCAACGTCGCATTGGGACAGTTCGCCATCAGCCGATCCATCGTCGGCGTGTTTGCAAGAACGGGGGCGTTGGCTGTCGTATCGGGATTCAGGCCCCAGCCATCGAGTATGCACAGTACGACAGGTTTGGGCACGGTCATCGGGGTTTCCTCGGTCGTCTGCTGTCGTCCCTAACGCGCGGCGCGCGGAACCGAAACAGAATTTGCACGTTCTTGGCCAGATTTCGCGCGTCAGGCACGGTGATAAGGTGTTCCTGCGAGGATGGAGGCTGCCCGATAGAGCTGCTCGGCCAACATGACCCTCGCAATCATATGGGGCCAGACCATTTTACCAAAGGACAGGGAGAAATCCGCGCGCGCCACCAGATCTGGCGCTAAGCCGTCTGCACCGCCGATCAGGAAGGCTGCTTCAGACCGCCCGGTATCCCTCCATGTGCCCAATTGCGTCGCAAATTCGGGTGAGCTGAGTACCCGCCCACGTTCATCGAGCGCGCAGACCATTGCCCCCTTTGGCAAAGCGCGCTGCAGCAAACCGGCCTCAGCCGTCAGACCACCACCTTTGCGGTCTTCGACCTCCGTTATGCGCACTGGTCCGAGGCCCAGCGCGCGGCCGGTCTTTTCAAATCGGGCGAGATAGTCATCAACGAGATCGCGCTCAGGACCGGCTCTAAGCCGACCCACGACGCAAAGCGTAACTTTCATACCAGCTCGGCGCGGATCAGGCCTGAACGGCCGGCGTCATCCACATCTTTTCAAGCTGGTAGAATTCACGAACTTCGGGGCGGAAGACATGCACAACGACGTCTCCGGTATCGATCAATACCCAGTCCCCCTGATCCTTGCCCTCAACCTTAGCCGAAATACCAAAGCCAGCCTTGAGCCGATCCAGTAGCTTCTCGGAGATCGCCGCGACTTGGCGCGTCGAGCGACCGGAACAGATCACCATGTGGTCGGCCATGCTGGATTTACCGGCAAGGTCAATGGACACAATGTCCTCTGCTTTATCATCTTCGAGGGAAGAAAGCACCAACGCGAGGATCTCGTCGCTCTGGTTGGTCGGAACGGGCTTGAGCCCCGGGGTTCTTGTCACAGCGGAGACCCCAACCGCATTTTCGATGTGAGACAGATGTCTGTCCTCCTACAACGCGCCGAACCCACCCCGACGCAGGGCTGCAATAAGCGTAGCATTGTAACTGAAATTTCTCAACGCTTGCGTCAACGCGGGATCAGAGCGTTATCTCAGGGCGAGCGCAACCTCGTTGCGACGATTCCAAGGAAGAGTAAACGGCCCGTCGTAAAAGTAGAAACGAGGGGCGCCTTCTGCCTCAAAGCCGTTAGCGGCCGCAAATGCGCGTAGCTCTAGCTCTTTCTGGGCGAGCAGATCATCGGTCCAGCGCCCGGAGAACTGAACCACCACCTGCTCTTCAGGTTGCGTTTCACGCAAGCGGATCGCGGCGCTCATAGGTTTCGGCAGAGTGTCGAGCGTGTATTCGCGCGGCATCTTAAAGGTCACAATCCAGAGACCCTCATCGTCGTCATCGGCAGCCTGCTGAGCGACAGGGGTCGTCATCGCGACCTTTGCGTCCTGTACATTTCCACCGAAGATGTAGTCTGCGAGCACGCGGAAGCCGCGGCTTATTGCGTCCTCGCGCGGGCCCTCCACATAGACCTCTGCCACGACCTGCGACGCGTAGCTGCGACGTTCGAAGTCGCCCTTTTTATCGGTCACCTCGTAGGCCGGCGTTTCGTATCCACGATACATCTGTGCGTCCGCTCCCACAGACACAGCTGCCGCCAGCAATGCGGCCATCAAACCAATATTCAGTCCACGGATCATGTACCCACGGCCCCTACGTCGTCTTGTAATGGTGGTGATACGGAGGAAGATGGGGGCCGGATCAAAGAAATCCAGCCAATCAGGGTGCGACAAAGAGGCAGGGCGTGTGCGACACGGATTTCAGAGTCATCTTGCGGGCGTGGCGCGCCGGTAGTATCTGACCCGCCATGGTTACGATCTTCGATATCTCGGACGCGGCCCGTTTGCCCTGGCGCTTCTTCGGCGCCTGCCGTGCTGTACGCGCTTATCTATGAGGCGTGTGCCCCATCCGCTCTGGAATATCGCGACACCTAAACCGGGAGAGGACACATGACCGGTAAGACACTCTACGACAAAATCTGGGATGCCCACGTTGCCCACGAGGCCGACGACGGCACCTGCCTGCTTTATATCGACCGCCATCTGGTCCACGAGGTGACAAGCCCGCAAGCTTTCGAAGGGCTTCGCATGGCGGGTCGCTCCGTCCGTGCTCCGGACAAAACTATTGCGGTGCCGGACCACAACGTCCCAACGACAATAGGGCGAGAGGATCCCGAGCAGATGACCGAGGACAGCCGCATTCAGGTCGAGGCGCTCGACAAGAACGCCAAAGACTTCGGGATCCACTACTACCCGGTGTCCGATATCCGGCAGGGCATCGTGCACATCGTGGGACCGGAACAGGGTTGGACACTGCCGGGCATGACCGTAGTTTGCGGCGACAGCCATACCGCCACCCACGGTGCCTTTGGCGCCTTGGCGCACGGGATCGGCACATCTGAGGTGGAGCATGTTCTTGCCACCCAGACGCTGATCCAGAAGAAATCCAAAAACATGAAGGTGGAGATCACTGGCAAACTGCGCCCGGGTGTGACCGCGAAAGACATCACGCTTTCCGTCATCGGCGCCACCGGCACCGCTGGCGGCACCGGGTATGTGATCGAATATTGCGGCGAAGCGATCCGCGACTTGTCCATGGAAGGCCGCATGACGGTCTGCAACATGGCAATCGAAGGCGGCGCACGCGCGGGATTGATCGCGCCGGACGAAAAGACCTTTGAATATGTGAAAGGCCGCCCGCACGCACCGAAGGGCGCACAGTTTGAAGCTGCTTTAGACTGGTGGAAGACGCTCTATTCCGACGACGATGCGCATTGGGACAAGGTGATCACGATTAAAGGCGAAGACATCGCACCGGTTGTGACCTGGGGCACCTCGCCTGAAGATGTGCTGCCGATTACCGGCGCTGTCCCGAGCCCGAACGATTTCGAAGGCGGTAAGGTCGAAGCGGCACAACGCTCGCTCGACTACATGGGGCTCGAACCCGGCACACCTCTGAGCGAGATTGAAATCGACACTGTCTTCATCGGATCGTGTACCAATGGCCGGATCGAAGACCTGCGCGCTGCAGCAGCGATCTTGAAAGGCAAGAAGATCAAGGACGGCATGCGTGCAATGGTTGTTCCAGGCTCTGGTCTTGTGCGGGCACAGGCCGAGGAAGAAGGGCTTGCCGACATCTTCAAAGATGCGGGCTTTGAATGGCGTCTTGCGGGTTGTTCCATGTGTTTGGCGATGAACCCGGATCAGCTGAAGCCGGGGGAGCGGTGCGCGGCAACGTCAAACCGCAACTTCGAGGGCCGTCAAGGCCGCGGAGGACGGACCCATCTCCTCAGCCCGGCGATGGCCGCCGCGGCCGCTGTCACCGGACGGCTGACAGATGTGCGGGAACTGATGTAGGATCCGAGGAAATGGCCTCAGATTCAAAGGATTGATATCATGAAACCTTGGTTGAAATGGGTTCTGCTCGGCGTTCTGTCAATTGCATTCAGCCTCTTCGTGCTTGGCAACTCGGTAGCGGCGTCAATTGCTGTAACGACTTTGACAGGCGCTCTCTTTCTGGTCGCTGGCGCGGTTCAGATAGCGGCTGGGTTT
This sequence comes from Dinoroseobacter sp., assembly GCA_030066795.1. Lineage (GTDB taxonomy): Bacteria > Pseudomonadota > Alphaproteobacteria > Rhodobacterales > Rhodobacteraceae > Dinoroseobacter. The sequence goes on along the minus strand of JASJAW010000017.1, from coordinate 18,429 downwards.
GGCGAGGAAAGCACCTCCAGCAAGCTGTTCACGATCGGTATGGGCGCTCTGGCAGCGTTTCTTGGTGTGTCGTTCATGTTCAATCCGCTTCAGGGCGCGATCTCTCTTGCACTCCTGATCACGATCCTGCTGGCTGCCGGTGGCATTGCGCGGATCGTCTTTGCACGGCGCATGAAGGACACTGAGTTCTTCTGGCCGATGCTGACCTCGGGCGCGCTTTCGATCCTGTTGGCTATCTACATCCTTATGAACTTCAACACCGCCTCTGTGCAGCTTCTGGGCATATTGCTTGGGGTCGAGTTCCTGTTTAACGGGGTCAGCTTCATCGTGCTGGGCTTCTTCCTGAAGAGCCATCCCGAACTGGCCGCTACTGCCGATAAGAAATGACCGCGTGCGCTCAGGCACGGGTCCGGAGAAACTGAAAATGGACAAGTTTGAAACACTGACTGGGGTCGCGGCTCCAATGCCGCTGGTGAATATCGATACTGATATGATTATCCCCAAGCAGTTCCTGAAAACGATCAAGCGGTCGGGTTTGGGCGTGAATCTCTTTGACGAGATGCGTTACGATGATGATGGCAACGAGATCCCCGATTTCGTCCTGAACCAGCCAGCCTATCGTAGCGCCGAGATCCTCGTCGCCGGAGATAATTTCGGCTGTGGCTCTTCGCGCGAGCACGCCCCCTGGGCTTTGAAGGACTTTGGGATCAAGTCGGTCATTTCTACGTCTTTCGCCGATATTTTTTACAACAACTGCTTCAAGAACGGCATTCTCCCGATCGTTCTGCCGCAGGAACAGGTCGACATCCTGATGGAAGATGCCCGCAAGGGCGAGAACGCCCGGATCACCGTCGACCTCGAAAATCAGACCGTGACTTCTTCAGACGGCCAGAGCTTCGGGTTCGAGGTGGATCCCTTCAAGAAGCATTGCCTGCTCGAAGGACTGGACGATATTGGGCTGAGCCTAGAGAAATCGGCCTCCATTGACGCGTTTGAAGCGAAAGCCGGGCAGGCGCGCCCCTGGGTCTAGTCGTGACTGCTGCCCGGGGTCCGGGCAGCAACTGTACTTTCCGAGAGACACAACCGAAACTCGATACTGTTGGATCGCAATTCTGCAACGGCAAACTGCGGAAAAGCCACAGTTTTGCGCAAATGGCAAAGTTATTCCTTGCCGCGCATACCAGCAAGACTCATAGTCAACCCATGGTCGTAAGCGCAGGCACGACCACCGGAGGCTGCCCGGTAGAGGTAACAAGCGCCCCGGGCGTTGAGGAAAAGGGTCGTGATCGCACGGATCATTGGAGCTTTGGCGAGAGCTTTTCTCGTGGTGTTGTTCATCACCACGCCGTCTCTGCTGTTGCCTGCCATCACTCAGGACAGCGCGGAAGCCGTCGCTCTTGTGGCGATTTTCGCGGCCGTGTTCACCTTGGTCGAGTACGGATCACGCTACCCGTCCATGGTCGAGTTCCGCTTCGCTGCCCCGTTTAACCGACTAAGGTTCGCGGGACTATTTGTTACGGTTTTTCTGTTGTCTCTTATCTTCCGTGGGATGACCCAGCCGGACAACCTGACTGAATTCATCACCCTTGTCGGGCGCCTAGTCGGCTATGTGATCGACCTGCCCTACAGCCCTGTCCGGCTTGTTATGGAAAGTTTTGTCCCTGTTGTCGGCAATGAAGCTCTCGAGGTGATCCGCGCAGCTGTTGGGTTGAGCTACGTGATCGCTTTACTGATGCTGGCACTCTTCATCGTTGCGCTGCATCTGAACCGGTGGCCATCAGAGAGCCATGCGTTCAATGTTTGGGTCAACATGCCCCTTTTTGAGCCAACGCTTGGGGTTGATATCGTTGCCCGGCTCAACCGAGACGCGATCATTAACGTTGTCTTAGGGATTTGTTTGCCATTCATTCTGCCAGTGGTCACACGGTATGGCACCGGTTACTTCGACCCGCGAGAAATCGAGTCTGCACAGCCTTTGATTTGGATGGTGGCGTTTTGGGCATTCCTGCCGGCAAGTCTGATAATGCGCGGGATCGCCATGAAACGCGTCGCGACGATGATCGCGACGCTCCGGCAGGAGCGCGCCGACCTGGCGGCTCAGCATGGCGGGGACTGGCAAACCATCTGACCGCCGCTCTCGCGATTCTGACTTGCGCCACCGCGTCCGCATGGGCTGAATCTCCGAAGACTGTCCGCGTCGCATATTTCCATACAGAGCTTTCGGCTGACGGTCCCGGCCTTCTTCTGCGGGATCTAAGGAAGACCACTCTTCCCCGCCATCACGCTGCGGTACTGCACGTCGTAACGCGAAACCGGCCAGATATTCTTCTGCTGTCCAGCCTCGACTATGACGCACAACACGCCAGCCTTACCGAGTTTCAACGTCAGCTATCCCGAAACGGGCTGGACTTGCCCCATGCCTACGCGGTTGCGCCCAACCGGGGTGTCCCGACCGGGCTTGATCTTGACAGTGATGGGCGCTTGGGGGAGCCGGAGGATGCCCACAGTTTCGGAGAGTTTCGTGGCGCAGGCGGGATGGCACTGCTGTCCCGGTATCCGGTGCTGATCGAACAGGCCCAGTCCTTTGCAGCCTTTTTGTGGGCAGATATGCCCGGCGCCGACATTCCCAATGCCATCGACGGCGATATACGCGTGACCCTTCGCCTGTCCGGCTCCGGGCACTGGGACGTGCCGGTCAGGCTGCCCAACGGCGCGGTTCTGCATCTCTTGGCCCTGCACGCCAGCCCGCCCGTTTTTGACGGGCCGGAAGACCGCAACGGGCGGCGCAACGCAGATCAGATCCGGTTCTGGGTCAAATACCTGAACGGCTGGCATCCGCTGCACAGCACGGCACTACCGCCCCGGCACGCGGTGGTGCTGGGCACTCTGAACGCCGATCCACAAGACGGGGATGCAAAGCATGGCGCGCTGCGACGCCTATTGGCACACCCGGCGCTGCAAGACCCCGCCCCGCAATCTGAAGGCGGCCAGCGCACCAGCGCAGCTCAAGGCGGCGTGAACCTTCAGCACCGGACCCCGCCCGCTCAGGATACCGTGGATTGGCCGGAGGACAGACCCGACAGCCCCGGCAATCTGCGCGTGGATTACGTACTGCCAACGCGGTCACTTCACGTTACGGCCGGTGGGGTCTACTGGCCGTCTGAGCCCGAAGAAGCACGCCTTGTGGAACAGGCCTCCCGCCACCGTCTCGTCTGGGTCGACCTCGCTCTGCCCTCGGCACCTTGACCCCGCCTCGCGCAAAGGCTACCCGAACCCGCGCATTTGTACCGGAGGTCTGCCCAGATGACGAACCCATCCCTTCTTATCCTCGCCGGTGACGGCATCGGCCCGGAGGTCATGGCCGAGGTTCGCAAGATCATCGACTGGTTCGGCGCAAACCGCGGTCTTTCCTTCGATGTCTCTGAAGACCTCGTTGGCGGCGCAGCCTATGACGCGCATGGAACACCCCTGACAGACGCCACGATGGAGAAAGCTCAGGAGGTCGACGCCGTACTGCTCGGTGCAGTTGGTGGCCCGAAATACGACGTACTAGACTTCGCCGTAAAGCCAGAGCGTGGGTTGCTGCGCCTGCGCAAAGAAATGGACCTCTACTCCAACCTACGCCCAGCACAGTGCTTTGACGCGCTTGCGGATTTCTCTTCTCTGAAGAAAGACATTGTTGCAGGCCTCGACATCATGATCGTTCGCGAATTGACGTCCGGTGTTTACTTCGGGGAGCCACGCGGCGTCTTCAAGGAAGGCAACGAGCGTGTTGGCGTAAATACCCAACGCTACACTGAAAGCGAAATTGCACGTGTGGCCCGCTCAGCTTTCGAACTGGCCAAGCGACGTAACAACAAACTGTGCTCGATGGAGAAAGCCAACGTTATGGAAAGCGGCATCCTGTGGCGCGATGTCGTGCAGGAAGTTCATGACGCCGAATACCCGGATGTCGAACTCAGCCATATGTACGCGGACGCGGGTGCCATGCAGCTTGTCCGCGCGCCGAAGCAATTCGATGTCATTGTGACTGACAACCTTTTCGGAGACCTTCTGTCGGACGCTGCCGCTATGCTAACTGGATCGCTGGGCATGTTGCCGTCCGCGTCGCTGGGGGCCCCTATGGCCAACGATCGCCCCAAGGCGCTTTATGAACCGGTCCATGGCTCCGCGCCCGACATTGCGGGACAAGGCAAAGCCAACCCCTGCGCCTGTATTCTGAGCTTTGCGATGGCCTTGCGCTACTCTTTCGACAAAGGTGACGAGGCTGATCGGCTGGAAGCTGCCGTGAACAAGGTGCTCGCTGATGGCGTGCGTACGGCGGATTTGATGCAAGCCGAAAATGCTGTGCCCGCAACCACCTCCGAAATGGGGGATGCCGTGCTCGCGGCACTGGACGCCAGCCTCTGACCAAAACGACAGCCATGCAGAAAACACATGCCGCCCTGACCTGGGCGGCATTTCTTTTTCGTGCCTGGATCAGGTACGGCGAAGCAGGGTGCTAAAACGACTCACCCGGAACCCATGTCTCAGTGGAGATGGCCACATGGCCAAGACCAACCTCAACGGTGCCCTTCTGGGCCTCGCCGCATTCGCGATCTATGCGGTGCACGATGTCATCGTGAAATCGCTCGGCGGCACCTATGCGCCATTCCAGATCATGTTCTTTGCCGTGATGTTCAGCTTTCCGCTGACCGTCCTGATTATGATGCGTGACAAGACGATGGGTAACCTGCGTCCGCGACATCCGTGGTGGACTGCGCTCAGAACCGTAGCCGCAGTGGTGACCGGTGTGTGCGCATTCTACGCCTTCGCCGTCCTACCGTTGGCACAAACCTATGCGATTTTATTCGCGGCCCCACTTCTGATCACCGTATTGTCAATCCCGATCCTCGGAGAAACTGTCCGGCTTAGACGTTGGATCGCCGTGGTCATTGGTCTCGTTGGCGTCCTGATCGTGTTGCGCCCAGGTCAGACCGAATTGACGCTTGGCCATTGGGCCGCGCTTGTGGCCGCAGGAACAGGCGCGCTGGCGTCCGTGATCGTCCGGAAAATCGGCCGCGAAGAACGCAGCGTCGTGTTACTGCTTTACCCGATGATGACCAACTTCGTGGTGATGGGCACCGCGTTGCCTTTTGTGTATCGTCCGATGCCCGTCGAGCACCTCGGAGCCTTTGGGCTGATGGCCGCCCTTGGGGTGCTGGCGAGCCTTGTTCTGATCGGCGCCTATCGCTCCGGCGAGGCCGCCGTAATCGCGCCCATGCAGTATTCGCAGATTATCTGGGCGACTGCCTTCGGCTTCCTGATCTTTGACGAGACTGTGGACCTGGAAACAGGCATCGGCGCCGCGATCGTAATCGCATCGGGCCTTTACATCGTACTTCGTGAAAGCCGCAGCAGTGCGTCGGAAAACATGCCAGTCCTGCGCACCAGATCCCGTCCGGAAACAGCGATATCGCCCCGCGTTAGTTCTTTGTTGCCGGACGACGCAAAGCCACCGCTTCCGGGACCGTCATCACCCAACAGCGACTAAGCCTTCCAGCGTTGGTGCAGCCACAACCATTGGTCAGGGTATTGCTCGATCATACGTGAAGCGCTGTCGTTGAAGGCCCGCATCATAGTTTCGGGGTCACTGTGAGGAATCGGCTCTTCGAGGACCATATCGAAGTAGCCCTCGTCGTCCCGGCGAATGCCATAGGCAGGCACCAGAGGGGCGTTATACCGAAGCGCTAGTTCGGCCGGAGAAGTCGTGGTTAGGCTGTCCTGGCCAAGAAACGGAAGGCGCTTACCATTATGGAAAAGCTGGTCGGCGAGAATAGCGAAGACCTGCCCTTTTTTGAGCATTTTCAATAATTTGCGGTACCCTTCGTTCGACTTGGCAACCATCGGGCCAGTGGCCTCTAGCCCTCTCAGGAAATATGGATCGTAGTACGGATTGCTGTTGACCCGATAAATGCCTCCGACGTGGATCCCGTATTCCTTCCGAAGAAAGATCCGCACAGATTCCCACTGACCAAAATGGCCACTCACCATTAGAGCTGGCTTACCCTCTGCTTGCGCATCGAGGATGGCCTGCAGACCGGGCCCCCGTGCGCGCAGTTCCAGGTGATGCTGCTGGAAGTCCGCCCCGAATAGGATTTCTGTGATTGTGCGGCCCATCTGGCGTCCGACGCCCGCGCAAAGCAGGAGCTTTTCCTCTCGGGGCATGTCAGGCCAGATCAGATCGAGGTTGTTCATCACACGGCGGCGCGCGGTAGGAACCCAGCGCACGATCCCCGAAATGAGAAAACCACCACCCGCCACCCGCCAGCGAAAAGGCAGCAGTCCAGCCAACTTAAGGAACAGGTAAATCGGCAGAAAGGACAGAAAATGGGCAAGTTTCGTGCGGCGCAACTGCATGAAGCCCTTGTAGACTTGGCCCGTTGAATTTGCCAGTACATGCACGGTGTGCCGCATCGAAAAAGCCCGACTGCACGCCTTGCAAATTACGAACGAACGCGATACGCCCCGCCCATTCGGTCGGAGTGTAGCTCAGCCTGGTAGAGCACTGTCTTCGGGAGGCAGGGGTCGTGAGTTCGAATCTCGCCACTCCGACCAGAAATCACACTGCGTGTGGCAGACAGGCTCCTTCAGAAATCCAAATTTTCAACGCTGAGTGCATTCTGCTGGATGAATGCGCGGCGCGGCTCCACGACGTCGCCCATCAGCTTGGTAAAGATGTCATCTGCGTCTGCCAGATCGTCGACCTTCACCTGCAGAAGTGTCCGCGCCTCCGGGTCCAGCGTGGTTTCCCAAAGCTGGTCAGGGTTCATCTCGCCAAGACCCTTGTAGCGCTGGAGCGTCAAACCCTTCTCTCCCTCTTCGAGAATGGCGCGCAACAGTTCCATCGGACCATGGATTTGCGTTTCACGATCCTTGCGGACCAGCTTCGCCGGATCCCGGTAGACATCGCGCGAGTCCATGCTGACAGCCGAAAGCTTTCGAGCCTCGCCGGAACGTAGCACCGCGCCGTCCAGAGTTCGTAGCTCCTCGACCCCGCGCAGTACACGACTGAGCCGGATCCCATGGTCTTGGGTGATGCGCCCCTGCCAGCCACGCTCGTATTCAAGTGCAACAAGATCGAGCCGAGCGGCCACCTCGTCCGCGACCCTTTGCAGGTCAGCATCCGCACGGCCCGGATCAAAGGCACCAGCAAGCGCAGCCTGTTCGAGAATAGCGCGCGGGTAGTGGGTCGGGAATGCATCCAGAATACGCTTGAAAGCGCGCGCGGCTTCGACGACGCGCGCCAGGTCCTGCCCCGCAATCTCCTCGCCAGAAGGCAGGCGCAGAACGGCCCCTTCGATCCCTTGGGAGATCAGATAATCCTCCAACGCCGACTGGTCCTTCAGATACACCTCGGACTTGCCGCGCGCGACTTTGTAAAGCGGTGGTTGCGCGATGTAGAGATACCCGCCTTCGATAATCTCTGGCATCTGGCGGAAGAAAAACGTCAGCAACAACGTCCGGATATGCGCACCATCAACATCAGCGTCCGTCATGATGACGATCTTGTGGTAGCGCAGTTTGGAGATGTCGAATTCATCCCGCCCGATCCCCGTGCCCAGCGCCGTGATCAGAGTTCCGATCTCCTGACTGGACAGCATGCGGTCGAACCGGGCGCGCTCCACATTCAGGATCTTACCACGGAGCGGAAGGACCGCCTGGTTGTGGCGCGAACGTCCCTGTTTGGCCGAGCCACCGGCGCTGTCGCCCTCAACCAGGAACAGTTCTGATTTCGCCGGATCCTTTTCCTGACAATCGGCCAGTTTTCCCGGAAGGGAGGCCACATCCATCGCCGTCTTGCGGCGCGTGAGTTCCCGCGCCTTGCGCGCGGCCTCCCGCGCCAGAGCCGCTTCAATGATTTTCGAGACAATCTGTTTGGCTTCGTTGGGATGCTCTTCGAACCACTCAGCCAGCTTTTCATTCACCAAGCCTTCGACCGCCGGACGCACCTCCGAAGATACCAGTTTGTCTTTGGTCTGAGAGCTGAACTTCGGGTCGGGCACTTTCACCGACAGCACGCAGGTCAATCCTTCGCGTGCGTCGTCCCCGGTGAAGTTCACTTTCTCCTTGCGGGCGATCCCGCTGGAGCCGGCGTAGTTGTTGATCGTACGTGTCAGAGCGCCCCGGAATCCCGCCAAATGCGTGCCACCATCCCGCTGGGGAATATTGTTAGTGAAGGGTAATACTGTTTCGTGGTAGCTGTCGTTCCACCACATGGCGATCTCGACACCAATGCCGTCCTTTTCGCCGGTGATGAAGATCGGCTCTTCCATAACCGAGCTTTTTGACCGATCGAGGTACTTCACAAACTCGCGGACGCCGCCCTCGTAATAGAGCTCCGAGCGCAGCGGTTCCGCCGGGCGCTCGTCTTCCAGTATGATGCGCACACCAGAGTTCAAAAACGCGAGTTCGCGCAGGCGCGTCTCCAGCGTCTTGAAGTTGTACTCAAGGTTCGAAAACGTGCCAGTAGAAGCCAGAAAACGCACCTCAGTCCCGGTCTCGGTACCCGCGTCGCCGACGACTTTCAGATGCTCTGCCGTTTCGCCCCCCTCGAACCGGGCGACATGTTCTTTTCCATCGCGCCAGATGCGCAGCTCCAGCCAGTCGCTGAGCGCGTTGACAACCGAGACGCCCACGCCATGCAAACCGCCGGACACTTTGTAAGAGTTGCTGTCGAACTTACCGCCTGCGTGGAGCTGAGTCATAATCACTTCTGCAGCGCTGACCCCTTCCTCTGGGTGGGTCTCCACCGGAATCCCGCGGCCGTTGTCGCGCACAGAAATGCTGTTGTCAGCGTGAATTTTCACACTCACGAAGTCCGCATGGCCCGCCAACGCCTCGTCAATCCCGTTGTCCACGACCTCGTAAACCATGTGATGCAAGCCTGAACCGTCATCGGTGTCGCCGATATACATGCCCGGCCGTTTTCGGACAGCCTCCAACCCCTTGAGAACTTTGATAGATTCGGCGCCGTAATCGCCCTGCACGTTTGCAGTCTCGGTCATGCGAGAATTCCTGATTATTGTTGGGATATTTATACAAGCGCTTGTGGGGAATGTCACGTGCCTGACACAAGATATGGGGTCAAGTCAGTGGAATAATCAAACCTACCGCAACAAGCATCCAACCGGAGATCAAGTTGACCCGACGCAGGGTTCCCGGACGGGTCACAACTCTCCGTGCACGGTCGATGAACGCCGCCAGGATAAGGTTGCCGACCAAGGGCACAATCATCGAGATCATGGCAATTGCAGCGACGTCCGGAACGGTCACCTTTGTCAGGTTAAAAAAGCCCGGCAGGACACCCATGTAAAACAGAATTGCTTTGGGATTTCCGAGGATGACAGCAAGACCGGCGACAAAACCCGCCCACATGCCCGGTCGGGTCAGCCGACTATCGGCCGCAATCGTCTTGTCTGCATTGCGAACCAGTAAAAGCCCCATGACAATAAAAACAAGCGAAGCCACAAAGCGGAGACCCGTCATGACGCCGTCGACGCTCTGCACCACGACCGATAATCCAAGAATGGCCAAGACGGGCCAGAGCATGTCGCCGACCACCACCCCAAGCGCCAGAGGCCAGGCTGCGTGGAACCCACCCGACATCGCACGCGCCGTCAGCGCCAGCCAAACCGGACCAGGTGTCAAGAACAGCACAAAGAGCGCACCGGCATAGAGGATCAGGTCGGAGGCAGACAGGGTCATTGGCGGAGATCGGGGTCTTGGAACGGCAGCACACGGTATCTTGCGGCAATTGCGGCCACAAGAGCGGGTGCACAACACTACATTGCGCTCTAGCTACTGGCTCTGGAGGCACTGCATGACCCTGAAACTGACAGGCATTCGAAAAACATTTCGTTCGAGCGAAGGCCCTGTTGAGGTCTTACGAGGAGTCGAACTTGCTGTCGCCGCGGGTGAAAGCGTAGCCCTGACCGGTGAGAGCGGCTCCGGAAAAAGCACGCTTCTGCATATCGCGGGAGGCCTCGAACTTGCTGAAGCGGGCGAGGTCACTCTGGGAAACATGACACTGACCGGTATGAACGATGCCACCCGCGCAGCAGCCCGTCGAGAACATTTCGGGATCGTCTTTCAGCAGTTCAATCTGATCCCCTCGTTGAACGTGGCGGACAATGTTGCTTTTCAGAGCCGGCTGTCAGGACGGTACGACCCGGCCCTTTGCCAGAGCCTTGTCGAAAAGCTTGGCCTGAACGGCCTCGAGGCGCGTTTTCCCGAACAACTGTCTGGCGGCCAGCAGCAGCGGGTCGCCATCGGGCGGGCGCTTGCCGGGAAACCACAGGTGGTGCTGGCCGACGAGCCGACCGGCAATCTCGATGAAGACACCTCCGATATCGTTCTCGACCTTATGCGTATCCTCGTCGAGGACGCAGGCGCCGCGCTCTTGATGGTGACCCATTCCGGGCGGTTGGCCGCAAAACTCGACCGCACCGTGCATCTCAGCCACGGGTTGATTGCGGCATGAGCGTCTTCCTGACTTCTCTCGTCGCGTTGTTGTCATTCTGGCGACGGCATCCCGGTCAGTTTCTGACGCTACTGGGGGGGCTGACGCTCGCCACTGCACTTTGGTCCGGGGTTCAGGCGATCAATGCTGAGGCGCGCGCCAGTTACGCGGAAGCGGCATCTGCACTCGGCCAAGACGAGCTCGACAGGTTGATCAGCCCCGACGGGCCTTTCGCGGAAGACATCTACATCGCTCTGCGCCGCGCGGGCTGGGCCGTCTCACCTGTTCTAGAAGGAACCATCACACGCGACAGTGGCGTGATCCGGGTTCTTGGCATTGACCCAATCACTGCACCCCCCGCAGCTCAAACCATCGATCTGAGCGCCACCGAGGACCTCCGTGCTTTTCTTAGCGGCCGGGTGTACGGCGCGCCTGAGCTCGTCGCGACACTTAGTGAGGGCGGTTTCGACGCTCCACTGACAGCTTCCGCCAATCTTGCCTCTAACACGCTGCTCATGGATATCGGGTTGGCGCAGCAAGTACTCGATCAACGGGGTTTGATCAGTCACCTCCTTCTCTGGCCAAGTCAGCACAAGGGTCTTCCACCGATCGCGGAGATAGCCCCCATGTTGGACCGTGTCGGACCTGACACCCGTTCCGATGTCGCGAGCCTGACAAATAGTTTTCACCTCAACCTGACAGCTTTCGGACTTCTGTCTTTCGCGGTCGGGCTATTCATCGTGCATTCCGCCATCGGGCTGGCTTTCGAGCAGCGGCGGACACTCTTTCGCACCCTGCGCGCGCTCGGCGTCTCAGCACGGGTACTCGTGGGTTTGCTAGTTGCCGAGACGTTATTGTTCGCGCTTTTGGCCGGCGTGCTGGGGATGATCGCAGGATTCTTCATCGCGGCGCTGCTCCTGCCCGACGTGGCGGCTACACTTCAGGGCCTCTATGGCGCTGCGGTCGATGACACGCTCACGCTGCGTCCAAGCTGGTGGATTGGAGGACTTGCCATCGCGATTCTGGGAGCCGCTGCCGCCGCGGCTCAAAGCCTTTGGAGACTGTGGCGACTACCCATCCTTGCGCCCGCCCAACCCCGCGCATGGGCGCGTGCATCGGAGGCGGCGCTGCGCAGGCAGACTGCGCTGGCATTCGCCCTGATCATCGCAGCGGTCTCTGTCGGTTTTTTGGGTGACGGGCTGTTATCGGGCTTTGCAATGCTCGGGTTTGGGCTTGTTGGCGCCGCGCTATTGCTGCCTGTTGTGCTCTCTGCCTTGCTGCGGCTTGGTGCGCGCTTCGCCTCTGGTCCTGTCTCGGAATGGTTCTGGGCAGATACACGCCAGCAGCTTCCAGGTCTGTCCCTCGCACTGATGGCGTTGTTGCTGGCGCTCGCCGCCAATATCGGTGTCTCAACAATGGTCGGCAGTTTTCGCTTAACCTTCACCGGCTGGCTTGATCAGCGGCTTGCGTCGGAAGTCTATGTGACGGCCCGCTCCGAAGCCGAAGCCGAAGCCCTTCGCGAATGGCTGGAGCCTCGGGTCGATGCGATCCTACCAATTTGGAACCTCGAGGCGCGCCTCGCCGGACAACCGGGCGAGGTCTATGGCGTGGCGGATCATCCGACCTATCGTGACAACTGGCCGCTTCTGACTGCCGCCCCGGACGTCTGGGACCGGGTTGCCGCCGGGACGGGCGTGCTGATTAACGAACAACTGTCACGGCGCGAAGGTTTATTTCCCGGCGATACCATTCGATTGCCCAGACAATGGGACGCTCCGATCGTTGGCGTATACTCGGACTACGGAAACCCCGAACCCCAAGCGATGGTTGGTTTAAGTGCGTTCCAAGCGCGCTATCCCGAGACCCCGCGTCTGCGCTACGCACTACGGATTGACCCCCGGCTCGCAAGCGGCCTGATGGAAGAGTTGCAGACCGATTTTGGGCTGCCAGCGGATACGATGATTGATCAGGCAAGCATCAAGTCCATTTCGCTTCAGATTTTTGAACGCACCTTTACCGTCACCGGGGCGCTAAACGTGCTCACGCTGTCGGTTGCTGCGATCGCAATCCTGACATCTTTGCTGACACTGGCGCGCATGCGGCTGCCGCAACTGGCCCCGCTCTGGGCACTGGGTCTCACGCGCAAACGGCTTGCCTGGTTCGAGGTTCTGCGGGCAGCGCTGCTAGGCGCCTTGACGGCACTTGCCGCCTTGCCGGTTGGCCTGTTGCTCGCCTGGGCGCTGCTAGCAGTCATCAACGTGGACGCGTTCGGGTGGCGCCTGCCAATGCATGTATTCCCAGCTGACTGGCTGGTGTTGGGGCTTCTGGCAATACTCGCCGCGCTTGTGGCCGCCGCATGGCCAGCCCGATGGTTGTCGACGCGCGCTCCGAGCGATTTGCTGAGGATCTTCGCAAATGAAAGATAGGACGGTCGCCGTTGCAGCAGCGCTGGCGTGGTTCAGCATGGCGGACCTTGGTTCGGCACAGGGGTTTGCGGGTTTGGGAGAGACCGTTGAGGACGGGTTTACGCAACCTGTGCCGAACCCTGAGTTTTCCTTCCCGGCAGACCACGGCGCGCATCCCAGCTATCGGATCGAATGGTGGTACCTGACCTCTAATCTGACCGGATCCGACGGAAAAGACTACGGCATTCAATGGACCCTTTTCAGGTCAGCGCTCGCACCCACGCAAACCGATGACTGGTCAAGCCCGCAAATCTGGATGGGGCATGCGGGGCTGACAACTCCTGATCAGCATTTCGTATCCGAAACCCTCGCACGGGATGGGGTTGGACAAGCCGGGGTCACAACCGAACCATTTCTTGCGTTTATCGATGATTGGGAAATGCGGTCCACCGCATCACAAGACGCGGATGCGCTTTCGGCACTGACCCTGACTGCGCGAGGTGAAGACTTCTCCTATGCCCTCGAGCTACAAGCCGACGGACCCTTGGTCTTCCAGGGGGATCGTGGGTATTCGATCAAGTCGGAAAGTGGGCAGGCAAGTTATTACTACTCGCAACCTTTCTATACGGTCTCTGGAACACTCACGCTTCCCGACGGAGATGTGGAGGTCACCGGATCCGCCTGGCTTGATCGAGAATGGTCCTCGCAACCGCTTGAAGATGACCAGACTGGCTGGGACTGGTTTTCATTGCATCTGGATACCGATGAACGGGTGATGGGATTTCGCCTCAGATCGGCTACAGGCAACGACTTCACGGCAGCAACATGGATTGCGCCGGGCGGACTCGCAACCGCGCTTCCCAACGGAGCATTTCAGATCACGCCTCTGACCACGACCGAAGTGGCGGGGCGCGGCGTCCCAACTGCCTGGCGCGTCCAGATCCCAAGCCGCGGCCTCGACATCCAAACAACTGCCCTGAACCCGCGAAGCTGGATGGAAACGCTCTTCCCGTATTGGGAGGGGCCGATCCGACTTTCGGGTAGTCACACTGGACGCGGCTATCTGGAAATGACTGGATACGAGTAAAGCAAGCGATTGATTTCCTTTTATAATCGCAGCAATTTCAAGATCGCGATAAGTTGATCGTGTCATTTGCAACTTTTTCAGACTGCGTCCTGAAAGTCGATTTACAGACTCAGGTTTCAGCGATAGCTTTGGGTGGCGATGTTTGTGCCGCGCTCGTCAGGGTCACGGTGCGCGCGTCGCCCGCCGGGCGGCTGGCGGGCCACCCTTCCAGGTGTTGCTTGCGCATTGGGGGAGACCGGTCCCTCGGCGCCCGGCGGATTCATCGGGCCAGCCGCTTGAATTAAATCTGAAGTACAGACCCTCCCTGCTCGCCGCCGAAGTGCCCGTTATCCTGCATCGAAGAGCGGAAAGGTCACGCCAAGCGACCATGCCAAGATAATCCCGAGGCCAAGCCCAACCCCGAAAACGGAGCCGCTGCGGCGGCCAGCCCAGCCTCCAATAGACCCGAAAATCAGGAAATACAGGACGATCACGGGCAGGATGATCAGCAGAAAAAATAAGCCTTCAAAGTCCAGAGCAACGGCTATCCCCAGAGAGAGCAGGAAACCGAGCTTGGTCGCGACACGGCGCCAAAGCGGCGCTTGACCGGCTTCAGTCAAAGCCGCATCGGCAATCATGCAGGTGACTGCACCAAGGCTCAGGGCCGCTATGATCGGTAGCCGCGCGGCATGGGGCATGAAGGATGCAATATAACGGTCAAGGGCCAGCCCAAAGACTGCGATGCCGAACGTGCAGAGCAACAACGCTATTGCCCACCCATCGATGGGCAAAGCCATCCCGCGCCAGCGCAGCACGGCCAAGACAATCATACCGAATACCAAAAGATGCAGGCCAAGATAGTCCGCGACCAGAACGGGCAGAATGTTCAACTCAACCGGAACCAGTACCAAAGGCGTGAGCAAGGTCGCTGCGGACAGGGCTGTCAGATAGTCTCTGCGTGCGATCTTCTCTGGCGCTGCGCCGTGCGGCACAAGTGTCATCAAGGGCCAGGACAGAGCCAAAAGACTGACCAGAAGCAACGCGATCCATCCGCCTGTGGTTGCGAGGAGGCCATTCGATTGACGGTCGAATGCAAGATCAAGCCAGTCTTTCGATTCCTGCAAAGACGCAGGTGCATAGAGCACGCCAACGTGCTCGACACTCGGGGCAAAAACGGCACGACGCGTGACATCTCCCACAGACACGGTCACACCCTCAGTCGCATCTGCATCAACCAGTTGAACCACCCGGCGCGCTTCCTCGCGCAACATGGCTTCCCACTCGCCATTGACCGCAATAAGCCGTCGCGGCGCGTCTTCCGAGACAGCCTGGGAAAACAAGGAAATCGCCACCGTCGCGGCAATGCGCGGATCAGCAATCGTCTGCCTTACAACAATATCGGACGCCATCGAATGCCCAAGCAGCGCAACGCGTCCATCGACTTGCTCAAGTTCCAGCGCGAAGTCGGTGATACGCTCTGTCTCAGACATCAAGAGTTGCGTTGTACCTTCAATCGCCGTGACATCTCCGGACATCGGCGTCGGATTGCGGCCATGCCCTTCGAAGTCGAAACTGACCGCAACGTAGCCGGCATGCGCGAGTGTCAGAGCAAAAGCCTCCATCAACTGACGCGACCCTGCGAAACCGTGTGCGATGACCACGGCAGGCGCTGGCGGCGCTTCGGGAGAAGAGTAGACAGTGACCGGTGTGTCGCCTACTCGGGCATGCGAGATTTCGAGGCCAGCCCTGAACCCTTCGAGTTTCCATACTGAAAGGCCGGTCAGAAAGACTGCCACAAGCAGAATGACCACGCGAATAAACGTCATGTGATCGGGCCCTTCCTGTAAACTGCCTCTTCGCTCTCGCCTATCCAGACATGGGCTGGTAGGCCTTTGGAACTTATCTAGCGGAGGTAGTCCGGATGCACAGCCCCATCCCGTTGACCCGGGAGGTGGTCCTCGTGGGAGGCGGTCATGCCCACGCACTTCTGCTGCGCAAATGGGCGATGAAACCGCTGGCCGGCGCGCGCTTGACGCTCATTAACCCTGACCCCGCCGCCCCCTATACCGGTATGCTTCCGGGATTTGTCGCAGGGCACTATCCACGCGATGCGCTAATGATTGATCTGGTACGCCTTGCGCGGGTTGCAGGCGCACGACTGATCCTCGGCAGGGCAACGAACCTTGACACGCAGTCCAAGACGATCACTGTGCTTGGTCGTCCGGACATCCGGTTCGACATCGCATCACTCGACATCGGGATCACCTCGGACCTGCCGTCCTTGCCCGGCTTCGAAAATCATGCCGTTCCCGCCAAGCCTCTGGGCCAGTTTGCCGACCGTTGGGAAGCTCTGGTAGCGGCTCCACCCCCTGCGCCCAAAATTGTCGTTCTAGGTGGCGGCGTTGGCGGTGTCGAACTGGCACTGGCCGCCAAACACAGACTTGGCTCCCAAGCTTCAGTAAGCGTGGTCGAAGCCGGTCCCGAAGTTTTACCTGTCCTGCCGCCTCGGACCCGCGCTTATATGCTAGATGCAGTCGCGTCCCACGAAATTGAGTTGCACACCGGTGCCCGCGCAACGTGCGTGACAGCAGAAGCCGTCGCGCTGGACACTGGCGCTGAGCTGGCCGCGGACCTTGTTGTGGGCGCAACGGGTGCACGCCCGCAAGACTGGCTGCGCGATACAGGCCTGGCCCTGCAGAACGGTTTTGTTGAGGTTGACACCTGGTTACGCAGCATCTCAGATCCGTCAGTTTTTGCCGTCGGTGACTGCGCCCATTTGAGCTTTGCGCCTCGTCCGAAGGCGGGTGTTTACGCGGTCAGACAGGCACCTGTTCTGTTTCACAACATTCGCGCGGATCTGACAGGATCGCAGCGCAAGATTTACAAAGCGCAGGGGGATTATCTGAAGCTGATTTCAACGGGTCGGAAAACAGCAGTTCTGGACAGATCGGGTCTGGCGCTCAGAGGCGATTGGGCCTGGACGATCAAGGACCGGATCGACCGCGCATTCATGGAAAAGTTTGAAAGACTTCCCACCATGGCGGAGCCGGAGCTTCCGCGTCTGCGCGCAGGAGGCGTAGAGGCAGAAGTAAAGGAAAAGGCCCCTTTGTGTGGAGGATGCGGCGCAAAGGTTGGCATCGGCACGTTATCGCGCGTGCTGCCTGCAGCAGATAACGCAACACGAAAAGATCTCGTTTCGGCTATTGGAGACGACGCTGCGATCCTGCAAATGGGCGATACACAACAGGTCATAACAACAGACCACTTGCGCGCCTTCGTCGAGGATCCATATCTGATGACCCGGATCGCGCTCCAGCATGCACTCGGAGATATCTGGGCAATGGGCGCGACGCCCCAAATTGCTCTCTCCCAAGTGATCCTGCCGCAAGCAACACCTCCTATTCATGAAGGAATGCTTGCGGAAATAACCGCTGCCGCCCAGGCTGGCCTGGCAGAAATTGGGGCCGAACTTGCAGGCGGTCATACAAGCATCGGCGCTGAACTCACCATAGGGTTCACAGTGACCGGGCTTGCCGAGCCCAAAGCGGTTGACCTGAGCGGCGCCAGTCCCGGCGACAAGATCGTCCTGACGCGCCCAATTGGCACCGGCGTCCTACTCGCAGCCGAAATGCAGGCGCGCGCAAAAGGACCTGAGATCGCAGCCCTTTGGAATGCGCTGAGCCTGAGCCAAAGCAAGGTGGCCCGTGATCTTGCGGGTGTTGCCAACGCGATGACTGATGTGACCGGATTTGGCTTGGCAGGCCATCTGTCGCGATTGTGTACTGAATCAGGTGTGGGGGCCGAGCTTCGCTTGGCGGACATTCCCATCTGGCCCGGTGCACTTGCGGCTTCAGAGGCGGGTATAGCCTCTTCGCTCTACCCAGAAAACCGCGCGTTTGTTCAGGAGTTACCAGATGACACCGCGCTGCTGCGGCTATTGTTTGACCCTCAGACCGCCGGTGGACTTCTGGCCGCCGTGCCCGAAGACACTTCCATTCCCAACACTTGGACGATTGGGCGCATTATTGAGCAACCTGGTCTACGCCTTTCTGTGTAAGGTCCTCCAGCGCATCCGCCACCCGCGCGGCGGTTCGGTTCAGCACGTCAGGATCGAGCGCGGCTTCCTCCAGAACAAGGGACGTTCCATGTCGCCCCTTTCGTCCGCGCCGATACAGCGGGTCGTAATGAACCTCCATCAGCGACAGCGCGAGCGCCTCGAACTGGTTACCGGCCAACAGGTCCCGCCAAAGCTCAAGCTGATTAGCGCCGTGTAACCGGCGCAAAGGCTCTATCCGTTCTGAGGTCTCCGCAACGTTCAAATCGCGGTAGATACGTAAAAGATGGCGTGCACGTGCCGGACGGGGCACCTCCAGAACCAGCCGAGGCGCTGCACACATCGCGTTCCAAAGGCTGGGTGGCAGATTGATCATGCCAACCTTTGCGCTTTCGGCCTCAAC